>CAILIO010000316.1 GCA_903834285.1 uncultured Sphingomonadales bacterium
AGCTGCGCACGACGGTGACCGAGGAGTTTCCGAAATCGGTGCTCTCGTTCAACACCTCGCCCGACATTCCCTTCGACCGCTCGCTCAATCCCTATCGCGGCTGTGAGCATGGCTGCGTCTATTGCTATGCGCGGCCGACCCATGCCTGGCACGACCTTTCGCCGGGTCTCGATTTCGAGACCAAGCTGTTTGCCAAGCCCGGCGCCGCGGATATCCTGCGCAAGACCTTTGCCGCGCGGGGCTATGCTCCCAAACCGCTGGCTATGGGGACCAACACCGATCCCTATCAGCCGATCGAAGGACGCTACCGGATCACGCGCGCCGTGCTGGAGCTGTGCCTTGAGACCGGACATCCAGTCACTATCACCACCAAGTCGGCACGGGTGCTGGATGATCTTGACCTGCTGACCGAGCTCGCGCGGCGGGGACTGACGGCCGTCTCGATCTCGGTGACGAGCCTCGATCCGCGCCTTTCCGGCCTGCTCGAGCCGCGCGCCTCGGCGCCGGTGAAGCGGCTGGCGGCGATCGAGGCGCTGGCCAAGGCCGGAGTCCATGCCAATGTCTCGGTCTCGCCGATCATCCCGGCGATAACCGACAGCTTTATCGAAGCGACCCTCGCCGAAGCGGGCGCGCGGGGGGCGGCATCGGCCAGCTGGATCATGCTGCGCCTGCCGCACGAGGTGGCGCCGCTGTTTCGCGAGTGGCTAGCGGTGCACTTCCCGGACCGCGCCGCCAAAGTCCTGGGTATCATCCAATCGGTGCGCGAGGGGAAAGACAACGACGCGCGGTTCTTCAGCCGAATGAAGCCGAGCGGGGTCTGGGCCGATCTGGTGCGTACGCGTTTTCGGCTCGGACTGAAGCGGGCCGGAATACCGCAAACAAAGCCGGTACTCGATTGCAGCCAGTTCCGCGCGCCAAACCGCGATGGGCAGCTCGCGCTGTTCTAGGGTCAGGACCTAGGTGCCTTTGCGACCAAAGCCGCGGCCGGGCGGCGCTTGAGCAGGCAAGTCTGCCGCAGCCTGGGCCTCATATTCCGCTAGAAAGGGCTTCTCTGTTTCCGGCGTATAGGAAAAGTACCCCGGCTTGGCATCGACCACGCCAAACAGCCATCGGACCTTGGCTGGGGCGAAGATGACCAGCAGCGCGAAGGAGAACATCAGCGAAGCGACGATGTTCGGCGGCACCATTTCGGTCACGGGAATACCGTCATCATAAGGTGACTTGCGGGGCTGCCGGGTTGGAGCATTTTCGGCAACCGGCCGAGCCGACCATGGATTGGGCTTCGAGGTTGCATCCGCCTGGAGGGGTTGCACCACTGGCGCTGAATCGCATTTTCCGTCGGGATACGAAGGACCCGAGCAAAAAGTCTGGCCAACCTTGATCTGATCGAAGGTTATGGCCAGCTGAGCGGGATTGAAGGTGTTGGCAAAAGTGCGCGGATTGTTGTCGGCTGGCCAATGCAGCACCATCAGGAAGGCGGTTACCGAGGCAACCGGAATCAGCATTTGCGGCCTCATTCCGAGCGCATTGCGCGCGTCCGTAGCGCGCCATTCGTACCAGGCCCAGCAGCTGTCGCGCCATTGCCGGTAAGCCGCCGGGTCCGTGAACTGCATCAAGCTGAGCGCCAGGCTGGGAGTCGGCGGCTTTTCCAGCGGGCGGCCGTATTGATCGCAAGCACTGCCCCGGTCTGGACTGGCTTTGCCGCGCAATCCGAAGCGCGGACGCGGCCGCGTGGGTTCGCGCGTGTCGCGGCGAATCCGCGCGGGATCCATCAGTTCGCGGCCCAGCGTGGTGATGGCCTCGATGCGCGCTGCAACCGGCGGGTGCGTACCGCCATCATGGTCGGACGGTCCGTCGAACAGCAGCGCCTCCACCCGGTGACTTCCCTTGAACTGGCCCTGCCCGCCCACTTTGGCGAGCGCGCCGAGGAGCGCCTCGGGAAAATGCGTCATGCGCACCGCTTCGCCATCGGCGATGTGATCGCGGCTCAGCTTGATGTCGCGCCGGGCAGAAAAGGCCAACCGCATGGCCAGCATCGTCGCGGTGCTTCCGGCGATGAGCACCGGCAGCATCGGCGGGAATGCCAAAGGCAGGATCATCTGCCGCCAGTCCTCGAGCCGCAGCGGGTTGTTGACCTGAAGCGCGACGGCGGTGCGCATCAGGGCATGGTTGGCCGACAGCACCTTGGTATCGCCGTTGCGGATATGCGAGGCTTCATGCGCGAGCACGGCGGCGAGTTCGTCGTCGTCCAGCTTCTCGAGGAGACCGCGCGTCACCGCGATCAGGCCGCGCGCCGGTCCCTCGCCGACGGTGAGCGCATTGGGAGCATCATCATCGATCACCCCAAAGCGCGGAAAGCGCACGCCCAGCGCGGTGCACTGCTCCTCGGCAATCGACACGAAGCGCGGTTCCTCCGCGCGGGTGACGTCGCGGATGTCCACCAACGCGCGCACCGCATCGGCGTGTGCCAGGTAGATATGGCGGAAAATCAGCCCGCTGAGCAGCGCCAGCGGCACGGCATAGCGCAGCGCATAGCCGGCAGGGTTCGAAACGATCGTGTGGAGCGGATCGAACACCAGCAGTGGAACGGTCAGCGCGAAAGCACCGATAAGCTGGAACGCAGCGATGTAACCGAGAACATAGCGCGCGACGCGGCGACGGTTCTGCGCCGCATGCGTAACATACCCCTGGGCTTTTCCGTGCTTCGCCATCGGACCGGCTCCGCCTGTCAGAACGCGATCTGGGCGGTCTCTTCGTAAGCGCTGCGGCGTTCACCGAGCGAGAACTTCTCGCGCAGCGGCAGGTGACTGAGCGAAGCAATCAGATTGCCCGGGAACGCGCGCGCCACGGCGTTGAGCTCCTCGACCGAGAGGTTGTAGAACTTGCGGGCGGCGGTGATGCGATCCTCGATGCGGATGAGATCATTGCGCAGAGTCGCAAAGTGGGTCCCCGATTCGAGTTCGGGGAAATTCTCCCCCATCGAAACGAGGTTCTGGAGGAATGCAGCGTTCTGTTGGCCAATCAAGGCCCCCTCACCTAGCGCAGCAATCGCCTCGATCCGGGCCGAGAGCACGTCGCGGATTACATCGTGCTCCTTTTGGGCAAAGGCGCGGACGACTTCGACGAGATTGCCGATCAGGGTCTTGCGCTCCATGAGCAGCGCATCGACATCGCCGAATGCGGCATCGGCGCGCTCATCCAGCTGTGCAATCAGCGCGTGCTGCGCGCGGATGCGCTGCACCAGCCAGATACAGGCGCCGAGCACCAGCCATAGCCACCACAAATCGAGCACAGTGTTGGCCGCGTGGACCGCGCGGCCCCAGAGATCGATGGCTTGCCAGAAAGTCTGCGGTTCAGTCTGCTGCATAGGTCCGGTCCGTCTCGACGTGATCGCCGGGGATTTACCTGAAGCTGCTTAAGAAATTACGCACCGGCGCCCTTTGGGAACGGGCAGATTGCTCACTCGGGGCGCTGGCCTGCCGGCACATAACGGCGCTCGCCGGTGACGGGATCGTACCAGACTTCGAGGATCTGGCCGGACTGGTGATCGACCTCGCGCTCAAAGGTCCGCTGCCAGGCCCCACGCGTGCTGCGCCGCTTCGCGAGGTAACCGGCGTCGAAGACCGTGCCCAGCGCAACGAGTGCGGCGAGCACGAACAGCGGTAAGCCGCCGCCACCTGCGCTGGCCGTCTGCAGGAGCACGCCGCCCATCGCGGCGAGGCCGGCAATGACCAGCGCGGCGATGCGGCCGTTGGGCGTCACGCGGTCATCCTTGGGCCTTCAGCTTCACCGCCGTGCCATAGGCGACGACTTCGTTCATCGTCTGGCCGATCGAGCCCGAATCGAAGCGCATCATCACGACCGCATCCGCGCCCATCAATGCCGCGTTGATCACCAGCCGGTCGATCGCGTGGCGGCGGGTATCTTCCACCAGCGCCGAGTATTCCTTGATCTCACCGCCGATGATCGAACGCAGGCCGGCGACGATATTGCCGCCAAGGCCCCGGCTGCGCACCACCACGCCGAAGACCTGGCCCAGGCATTCGGTCACTTCACGTCCCGCGACGTTCTCGGTAGTGGCGATGATCATCAGGCAAGGCTTTCCCTAGGGGCAAAGCGCACGAGCCGCGAGGTGGCGACCGCTGCCTGCCGGTGGACGACGACCGGAGCATAGTCCGGATCCTTGACCATGCCCATAAACGATGCAGCATCGGGATAAGCCATGACGAAAGTCTCGTCCCAGTCCCATTCTGCAGGCCCAGTGACCATCGCCTCGAAGGCCCCCGCCCAGACGATATGGCCGCCCGCGCGTTCCAGCACGGGCTGGATCGTGCGCATGTATTCCTTGTAGGCCTCTGCGCCGGTCAGCCCTTTGCCCGCCAGCGGGTGGCCTTCAGGATAGGCAGCCTCTTCGCGGAAGCGCACGAGGTTGAGCATGTGGATCGGCGTATCACGTGGAAGCGCCTTGAACGCCTCGAAGTTTGCGCGGCTCGGGTCGATATAGGCTTCGTCCATGTCAGGCGCTCCATTGCCAATCGCGGAACTGATCGCGCAGGTCCTTCTTGCTGATCTTGCCGGTGCCGGTGTGCGGGATTTCATCCACGAAGGCGACCGCATCGGGCAGCCACCACTTGGCGACTTGGGTGCCGAGATACTCGCGCAGCGCTATGTCACAGACTTCGGCGCCGGGCTTCTTGACCACCACCAGCAGCGGCCGCTCGTCCCAGCGGGGGTGATAGATGCCGATGGCGGCGGCTTCGGCCACCCCCGGGAAGCCGACAGCGGCGTTTTCCAGCTCGACCGAGCTGATCCACTCACCGCCCGACTTGATCACGTCCTTGGTGCGGTCGGTCAGCTGCAGCGTGCCGTCGGGGTGGATCAAGGCGACATCGCCGGTATCGAACCAGTTCTCGGCGTCGGTCGCTGGGCTCTCGGCCTTGAAGTAGCGGCCCACGACCCACGGTCCGCGGACTTGCAGCGCGCCCGAGGTCTTGCCGTCGCGCGGAAGCACCTTGCTGTAATCGCCAAGATCGACGCAGCGCAGCTCGACCCCGAAGGGCGCGCGGCCCTGCATCGCCTTGACCGTGACCTGCTCGTCGAACGAGAGATCGTCCCAGTTGGCGGTTTCGGTGCCGGTGGTGCCGATCGGCGAGGTTTCAGTCATGCCCCAGGCGTGAGCGACGCGCAGGCCCTTCTTCATGAAGCGCTCTATCATCGCGCGCGGCATCGCAGAGCCGCCGCAGACGACCGTGCTCAGCGAGGGCGGGATATCCTTGCCCGCCGCGTCAATATGCTGGAGCAGGCTGAGCCAGACCGTCGGCACGCCCGCCGAAGTGGTGACCTTCTCGCGCTCCATGAGCTCGCACAGCACCGAAGCCTCATTCACTGCGCTATAGACAAATTTGGCACCCGCCGCCGCGCCGGCCCAGGGAAGTCCCCAGCTCGCGGCATGGAACATCGGCACGATGGGCAGCGCAACGGTGCGGCAATCCATGCCGAAGACTTGCGGGGTCACGGCAGTCATCGCGTGGAGCACCGTCGAGCGGTGCTCATAGAGTACGCCCTTGGGATTGCCGGTGGTGCCGCTCGTGTAACAGAGCATGCAGGGATCACGCTCGTCGCCATCGGCCCATGCGCCTTCGCCGTCTTCGCTGGCGATCCAGTCCTCGAAATGCTCGGCAGGGCCGCTGCTGTCGAAGCAGATGTAATGCTCGATCGTCTTCCAGCGCGGCTTCATCCGCTCTACGATGGGCGCAAAAGCTGCATCGAACAGCATCACGCGGTCTTCGGCATGGTTGGCGATGTAATCGAGCTGGTCATCGAACAGGCGCGGATTGATCGTGTGGAGGACGCCGCCGACGCCAACCGCGCCGTACCACGTCACGAGGTGGCGATGGTGGTTCATGGCGAGGGTGGCAACGCGGTCGCCCGGCTTGATGCCGAGCTTTGCGAGCTTCTGCGCCATGCGCATCGCATCGTGCCGGATGCCGGCCCAGGTCGTGCGCGTCTCGCTGCCATCGGCCCAGCGCGAGACGATCTCTCGGCCGCCGTGTTCCCGCGCCGCATGATCGATAAAACGCGTCACGCGCAGGGACCAATCCTGCATGGCGCCCAGCTGCATCCCCAACTCCCTTATTTTGCTATGTTCTATTCGACGAGCCGCAAGTGCCGGTCCGGCCTTGCGGTCAGGGCCACATTGGCAAGCCCTTCCACCGGAATCAATCGCTCGATGACATCGCTATCGAGCGCGAAGTCCGCGCCGAGCCGCATGACCGGTTCGCGCGAGCCCCCGGTGCGCAGGCGGGCGATCACTTCGCCCCTTGCGCCTTGCGCGCGCGGCAGGAGCAGCGCGAGTTCGGACATCGCCTCCGCCCGCGTCACATCGAGCTTGAGCAGCATGCGCGCGGCGCTGCTGACCGAGGCGAGCGGGCGCGCCCCGCGCACGGTGATGCGCGGCGGTTCGTCCGGGTTCGGACGATCGAGCTCGACATTGAGGAGCACGCAGGTGCCTTCGCGCGCCCATTGCTGGAAGGGCTCGACGAGGCTTTCCTCGAAGCAAGAGGCGGAGAACT
This sequence comes from uncultured Sphingomonadales bacterium, assembly GCA_903834285.1. Classification (GTDB taxonomy): domain Bacteria; phylum Pseudomonadota; class Alphaproteobacteria; order Sphingomonadales; family Sphingomonadaceae; genus Novosphingobium. The sequence goes on from CAILIO010000316.1 coordinate 6,573, forward strand.
GGCCGCTGCTATCGGAGAAGTCGGCGGCGATGAAATCGTTGCCTTTCTTGGTCTTGCGCCGGTTCACCCCTTCGACGAGCGCGGCCATGACCGCGCCGGTGCGGGAAGCCCCGGCATCCCCATCGCCAGTCATCAGGCTGCCATAAGTGCGCGCGCCATTGGCCGAGGCGACCGCGCGATACTCGGTGACGGGGTGCGCGGCGAAATAGAACCCGAAAGTATCGCGCTCGGCCGCCATCTGGTCAGCACGCGACCATGGGGCTGATTCAGCAAGGCGCGTGGCGGGAACGGCGTGGTCCTCGGCGCCGAACAGCCCGGCCTGCCCCGAGGTGCGCGAACGGGCGGCTTCGTCCGCCACGGCCATCAGCAATTCGGCGTTGGCAGTGATCTGCGCGCGGTTGGGCTCCAGCGTATCGAACGCACCGGCCGCCGCGAGTGCTTCCAGCCCGCGCCGGTTCATCGCGCCGGCAGGCAAGCGGCGGAACAAGTCGTCGAGGCTGGTATAAGGCCCGCTCGCCTCGCGCTCGGCGACGATGGCGTCCATCGCTTTTTCGCCGACATTGCGCAGGCCAGCGAGCGCATAGCGCACGGCATAGCCGTCCTCCGTGCGCTCGACGGCAAACTCGGCTTCGGACCGGTTGATATCGGGGCCGTGGAGCGCAATCCCCGCGCGGCGCATATCGTCTACGAAGACCGCAAGCTTTTCCGACTGATGCATGTCGAAGCACATCGAGGCAGCGTAGAATTCGTGCGGGTAATGCGTCTTGAGCCAGGCGGTCTGATAGGCGAGCAGCGCGTAAGCAGCGGCGTGGGACTTGTTGAAGCCGTAGCCGGCGAACTTGTCGATCAAGTCGAACAGCTCGTTGGCCTTCTTGGCGTCGATCCCGGACACGGTGAGGCAGCCATCGACAAAGCGCTGGCGCTGCGCGTCCATTTCGGCCTGGACTTTCTTGCCCATGGCGCGGCGCAGGAGGTCGGCGTCGCCCAGCGAGTAGCCCGCTAGGATCTGCGCGGCCTGCATGACCTGTTCCTGATAGACGAAGATCCCGTAAGTCTCGGCGAGGATGACCGAGAGCTTTTCGTGCGGGTATTCGATCGCTTCCAGACCGTTCTTGCGGCGGCCGAAAAGCGGAATGTTGTCCATCGGGCCCGGGCGGTAGAGCGAGACAAGCGCGATGATGTCGCCGAAATTGGTGGGCTTCACCGCCGCGAGCGTGCGGCGCATGCCTTCGGATTCCAGCTGGAACACGCCGACGGTGTCGCCCGACTG
>CAILIO010000317.1 GCA_903834285.1 uncultured Sphingomonadales bacterium
CCCGGTTTGGCCTTGACTGCTAACGATTTGCGTGCTGTCGTTCGCGCTCGCGTGTCCGATGGCGCGCACTGCCCAGGCCGGGCGAACAGAGGGAGACAATCATGACCAAGCCCCGCGTTCTCATTTCCGACAAGATGGACCCCAACGCCGCCCGCATTTTCGCCGAAAGCGGCTGCGATGTGGACGTCATCACCGGCGAAACCCCCGAAGAGCTGATTGCCCGCATCGGCGACTATGATGGCCTTGCCATCCGCTCCTCGACCAAGGTGACCAAGGCAATCCTCGATGCCGCCACCAACCTCAAGGTCATCGGCCGCGCCGGCATCGGCGTCGACAACGTCGATATCCCTTACGCTTCCACCAAGGGCGTGGTGGTGATGAACACCCCCTTCGGCAACTCGATCACCACTGCCGAACACGCCGTCGCCCTGATGTTCGCGCTCGCCCGCCAGATTCCCGAAGCCAACGCGCAGACCCAGCAGGGGCTGTGGCCGAAGAACGGCTTCATGGGCGTCGAAGTCACCGGCAAGACGCTCGGCCTCATCGGCGCGGGCAATATCGGCTCGATCGTCGCCAGCCGCGCGCTCGGCCTCAAGATGAAGGTCGTCGCCTACGATCCCTTCCTCACCCCTGAACGCGCGATCGAAATGGGCGTCGAAAAGGCCGATCTCGATACCCTGCTCGCCAAGGCGGACTTCATCACGCTGCACACCCCGCTCACCAGCGAGACGAAGAACATCCTCAGCCGCGCAAACCTCGGCAAGACCAAGAAGGGCGTGCGCATCATCAACTGCGCGCGCGGCGGCCTGATCGATGAAGCCGCGCTCAAGGACCTGATGGATGCCGGCCATATCGCCGGCGCCGCGCTCGATGTGTTCGAGACCGAACCCGCCAAGGAATCGCCGCTGTTTGGCACGCCGAACTTTATCTGCACCCCGCACCTCGGCGCCAGCACGACCGAAGCACAAGTCAACGTCGCGCTCCAGGTGGCCGAGCAGATGGCCGAATTCCTCGTCACCGGCGGCGTCACCAACGCGCTCAACATGCCCTCGCTCTCGGCAGAGGAAGCGCCGAAGCTCAAGCCCTATATGGCGCTCGCGGAACGTCTGGGTTCGCTCGTCGGCCAGCTCGCGCACGACAACCTCACCAAGATCGCCATCGAAGTGGAGGGCGCCGCCGCGCAGCTCAACCAGAAGCCGATCACCGGTGCGGTGCTGGCGGGCCTGATGAAGCAGTATTCGCAGACCGTGAACATGGTCAACGCGCCCTTCCTCGCCAAGGAGCGCGGGCTCGATGTGCGCGAAGTGCGGCATGACCGCGAAGGCATCTACCACACTCTCGTGCGCGTCACCGTCGGCACCGCGCAGGGTGATCGCTCGGTCGCGGGCACGCTGTTCGGCAATGGCGATCCGCGTCTGGTCGAAATCTTCGGCATCGGCATCGAGGCCGATCTCGCCGGCGACATGCTCTACATCGTCAACACCGACGCGCCGGGCTTCATCGGCTCGATCGGGACGCTGCTGGGCAAGGCCGGGATCAACATCGGCACCTTCCACCTCGGCCGCCGCGAGGCCGGCGGCGAGGCGGTGTTGCTGCTCTCGGTCGACAGCCCGGTCACCGAAGCCGTGCTGGCCGAAGCGCGCAAGGTTCCGGGCGTGCGCACGGTGCGCGCGCTGAAGTTCTGATCGCGACGGGCGGATTGGATGGCGGCTGTCGCCATCCAATCCGCCCCGAATGCCGTTTGACGCCGCCCGCAAACGCCCATAGCCTTGCCGCATGGGGACACACCTTTGGGGATAAACACAATGCGCAAGATGCTTCTGGCTGCGGCCATGCTCGGGTTTTCGGCAACGCCGGCGCTCGCCAACGACAACGCGATGATCCAGGCGGCAGACGACGCGCTCGCCGCCGCGTTCAACAAGGGCGATGGCGCCGCCGTCGGCGCGATGTACGCGCCCGATGCCACGATGCTTCCCGGCGACAACAAGCTCTACAAGGGCGCAGACATTACCGCCTTCTGGGTCGGCGCAACCGGCGCGCTCACCAACCTCAAGCTGACGGTCCTCGAAACCGAGCGCCTCTCCCCCACCTACATCCGCGAAATCTCGCGCGTCGAATACGACACCAAAGGTGACAAGTCGGTCCACGCCAACGTCACCGCCGTCGTCGTCTACAAGCTGGTGGACGGCAAGTGGATGCTCTGGACCGATATCTTCCACTGATCCTACAATCTTAGCCCTCTCCCCCGCTCATCCTGAGCTTGTCGAAGGGCAGGGGAGAGGGCCCG
>CAILIO010000318.1 GCA_903834285.1 uncultured Sphingomonadales bacterium
CTCGGGAAGTCCGTCGATCTGCGCCACGTTGAAAACGGTGTAGGTTTTCAGAAAGCGGAACGACTGAGCCTTGTCTTCGCAGCTGGTTTCGTCGCGAACGGTCTTGTTGCTGTCGCCGTAATAGACAATCGCTGCGCCGCTTTCACCTCTGCGGACTTGCGCACCCAATGCCTGCGCCTGCCGGTAGGTCATCCACGAGGGACTGACAAAGCCAGACGCCTGCGCTTCGATCCACAATAAAAGGACATTGATCCCGCGATAGGGCTGACCGGTGGCGCGTAGTGGCCGCGCTCTGCCGGTGGTTGCCATGTCGCCGCCACTCCACGGTTTGAGCCATGGGCGGGTGCCTTGTTCCAGCTCGGCCAGAATGCGGTCGGTGATCCGGCTATGGGGGTCTTGCTTGTTCATGGTGTTTGCTCCCTTCCAATCCGCGCAGCGGGTCATGCCGCGCATGCCCCCTGCCGCCCCGGCGAGGGGCGGAGAGAGTGGGGGCAAGGTCCGGTGCCGGGGGTGGTGCGGGCGCAACGCAGTGAGCCACGGTCCCAAAGCGGCGCCTTGCTGGGAGAGAGAGGCAGCGCCTCTTTCTTCCGCGAAACAGGGAAAGGGTGCGCCGCTGGCGGCGCTCTGCTCAAAGGTGAGAGCATTTTCCTAAACGGGAACATGGCGGATAAATTCGCTGAAAATCCCTCCAATTTTACCGCTCGGTAAAATGAGACTTGCAAACTGCCGCCCTTGGCTGCAATGTCCCGCTCGGTAACATGGACAGCACCTCACTTGGACTTATCGTGCGCCGCGAACGCAAGGCGCAGAAGCTGAAGCAGGCAGAGCTTGCGGCAGTGAGCGGCGTTGGCATTCGCTTCATCGTCGATCTCGAAGCTGGCAAGCCAACGCTCCAGCTTGAAAAGGTGCTGCGCGTCATAACGACCTTGGGCTGCGACATTGCCATAACGCCACCTACGGGCGGCGCATGAGCAACCGACTGACAGTCTGGTGGGATGGGCGCGTCACCGGCTGCCTCTACATCGGCCCCGATGGCGACACGCAATTCGCCTATGACGCGGCGTGGCTGGCGGATGCGACTGTACCGGCCTTGTCCTTTTCCCTGCCCAAACAAGCCGAACCGTTCAACCGCCGCGCCTGCCAGCCCTTTTTCGGGGGCATCTTGCCAGAGGAAGGCCAGCGGACCGCGATTGCCCGCGCGCTCGGCGTCTCGGCTGACAACGAATTCAGGCTGCTCGAATATCTGGGCGGTGAAGTTGCAGGTGCGCTGACACTTCTGCCGGAAGGCAAAATGCCCGCACCGCCAAGCGCCGCCGCCCCGAAATTGCTCAATGATGACGATCTCGTGCGACTGCTCGACCATCTGCCGCTGCGCCCGATGCTGGCGGGCGAAGACGGGCTGCGGCTTTCACTGGCAGGCGCACAATCCAAGCTGCCGGTGCTGGTGATCGACGGTCAAATCGCCTTGCCAGCGCCGGGACAGCCAACCAGCCACATCCTCAAGCCGCCCATTGCAAGGTTCGCGGGCACCACGGAAAACGAATATTTCTGCATGTCGCTGGCGCGGGCGGTCGGACTGGATGTTGCCCCGGTCGAAATGCGCACCGTTCAAGACCGGTCTTTCCTGCTGATCACGCGCTATGACCGCGCCACCGGCCCTGCGGGCGATTTGATCCGCCTCCATCAGGAGGATTTCGCGCAAGCCCTCGGCGTCCCGTCGCACCGCAAATATGCCAGTGAGGGTGGGCCAAACTTTCCAGACTGCTTTGCCCTGCTGCGCCGCGTGGCAACCCGCCCGCCGCGCGACATTCTGCGACTGCTCGACGCTGCCATCTTCAACCTGATCATTGGCAATGCCGATGCTCATGCCAAGAATTTCAGCCTCCTGCACAAGCAAGGCGCAATCACTCTCGCGCCGCTTTATGATCTGCTTTCTACCGTGCTCTACCCGGAATTGTCGCCAAAACTGGCGATGAAGATCGGGGGCAAGGCCGTGCTTGCTGACCTAGAACCACGCCATTGGGACCGGTTCGCCGCTGATGCCCAGCTGGGTGCGCCGTTTGTGCGGGCGCGTGTTGGGCAATTGTGCAAGGCAGTCATTGCTGCAATTGATGCTGAACTTCCAGAGCCATCTGTTTGCACTGCAGATTTCTCAACGGTAAGGTCCATGATCAGCGAACGCGCATTTCATCTCGAATGCGTGGTTCGATAATGGTTGGAAGAGCGATTCACACGCCAAGATTCGGGATACTCACCAAAGAGGTGCCACGGACAACATCGCGCTCGTCGAGGGGCATTTTTGACCCATTCAAGATTAAGTGTAGCCGTAAGTTCGGTGTAGATCAGGGATTATTATGAGCGACGGAAACTCCCTTTCAGGCATCAGAGATAATCGTGATCGTGGTCCCGCACATCAATTTCTGTCCTCAAAGGCCGTGCCCGACAGCAAGTTGTCTGTCGTTTCTGCTTATTTTACCAGCTTTGCCTATGACCAAATGGCGAAAACTCTAGATGAAATTGCAGGTCTGCGGTTTTTGTTTGGCGAACCGAGGTTTCTCGATAGCATCGATTCGGATAGCCTCTGCCCTCCGGCATTTTCATTGGACGAAGACGGGCTGACCCTGACACAGGGCATGCGCAAAAGTTCCGCTGCATCGCGTTGTGCAGACTGGATACGCTCTCGGGTGGAAGTCCGATCCGTGAAGCGTGCAGGATTGCTTCACGGCAAATTGTTTCACGTCGACGATGGCCGCCGTGAACATGCAATGGTTGGCAGTTCGAACTTCACGCTCAAAGGGTTGGGCTTCACCGACGAACCCAATATCGAACTCAACCTCATCGTTGATAGCGACCGGGATCGCGACGATTTGCGGAAATGGTTTGATGAAATCTGGTCGGATGAAATGCTCACGGAAGACGTGCGGGACGAAGTGTTGGGCCAGCTAGAGCGCCTTTACCGGCATAACAGCCCCGAATTTGTCTATTTCAAAACGCTTTACCATCTTTTCGGGAAGTTCCTTTCGGATCAGACGCTTGAGGAAGAGCGGCTCAACGATGCGCGGTTTACCGAAACCGCAATCTGGCAAATGCTATTTGAGTTTCAACGCGATGGTGTGCGGGCGCTGCTTTCGAAGTTAGACCGTCATAATGGATGCATACTCGCAGATAGCGTCGGTCTGGGCAAAACCTATGTCGCGCTTGCCGCAATCAAATGGTTTGAGCTTAGAAACCAGCGTGTTCTGGTTTTGTGTCCGAAAAAACTGCGGGACAATTGGACCGAGTTTCTCGCGCAAAATAATAACGAGACGAACCCGCTTCTGGCGGACAAATTTTCTTACACCGTGCTGTCACATACTGATTTGACGCGAACCAATGGTAGGGTCGGGGACATCAATTTGGGGACGGTCAATTGGGGGAACTATGACCTCGTCGTCATTGACGAATCTCATAATTTTCGGACAGCATCTCGTGGAAAATCGGCTGACGAAAACGGGCCTGGGCGCACAACACGGTATGAGAAATTACTCGACGAAGTAATCCGCTCGGGCATCAAAACCAAAGTCCTGATGCTCTCGGCAACGCCGGTGAACAACGATCTATCGGATTTGAAAAGCCAGCTCGATTTGATGCTGGCGAGCAAGCCTGACGCCTTTGCCGAACTCGGCGTCAACAATCTTGGTGGGGTAATCGGCGATGCGCGACGCAAGTTCAAGGATTGGATCAAAGCAGGTGGCAAGGATCGCGATGCGCTAATCGGTCGGCTCCCTCCAGCGCTTTTTAACCTGCTCGATGGCGTCACCATTGCCCGTTCCCGCAAGCATGTGGAGAAGCATTGTACGGCGGCCATGGATGCCATTGGCCACTTCCCAACCCGCGACCGTCCGGTATCGATTTTCTCACAAATCGATGTCGAGGGCCAGTTTCCGGCATTCGCGCATGTGCATGATGAAATCGGTGCCCTGCAACTGGCGCTTTATAACCCGATCAGTTTTGTCCAGCCGCACCATCGCCACCTGTATGATCCCGGCGGCAATTTCGATCAGGGCAACCGCGAACGCTTCCTGATCGGTATCATCAAAACCGGCTTGCTCAAGCGGCTAGAAAGTTCGGTAAATTCATTCGCATCGTCAATGGCGCGGCTGTGTGATCGCATCGACGCTCGGCTGCGCGACATTGCCGAATTTCAAGCGGGTAATGTCCATGCCCTTGCTAACGCTGAACTTCCCGACGAAACGGATGGTGACGAAGAACTGGAAGCAGCGTTCGAAGTGGGTGGTGCGCTGAAATTCAACCTTGCGCACATGAAAGTCGATGACTGGGCGAAAGCCTTGCAGGCGGATCGTGCTCGCCTCGATGCGCTACGGGTTTCCGCCCTCGCAGTAACGCCGCCGCGCGATGCCAAACTCGCAGACCTCAAGAAAATCCTGACTGATAAAGCGACAAACCCTACCACCAACCGTTCCGGTGAGGCCAATCGCAAGGTTATCGTCTTCACGGCATTTTCGGACACTGCGGAATATCTCTACGAACAGCTTGTCCCGTTCGCAAAGGAACTGGGCCTGAACGCGGCGCTGGTCACTGGCGGCGGTGCTACCAAGGCGACGTATGGAAAGGCGCGCTATCAGGACATTCTGATCAACTTTGCGCACCTATCGGAATCAGCGCGATTGCGCCCGCCGCTATCGCAGGCGGCACGCTCGATCCCGGCGTCATTTTCTGCCTCAAAAGAAACGGGGACATCGCCAAAAGCAGCGAAAAGCGGTCGGCGGTCTTGACCCCTTCTTCCTCGTCTATGTTCGCGAAGACGGCTCGATCCGTCACGGCTTTGCCTCTCCCAAGACCATCCTCGATGCGATGCGCGCATTGTGCCTTGGTCGTAGCGAACCGTTTGAGACATTGTGCCAGGCGTTTGATGCGGAGACGGGCAAAGGCCAGCACATGGAAGCCTATGATGCACTGGCGATTGCGGCGGTGAACTCGATCCGCGCCAGTTATGCCACGCGCGCGCTGGGTGCCTTGGCTGCGGGGCGTGGCGGAAAATTGGCGGATGAAACCGCGCAACCACGCCACGAAGGGGATTTTGAACTCATCACTTGGCTGATCGTGCGCGGTGAAGGGGAAACGGCATGAGCCATGCGACCGATACGCTGAAGCAGCTCAGGGACGCTGGATTAACCAGCAGATACAAACCTAGCGAGTCTGTGACCTTGTAAGGTTTAGCGGCGGGCTTCGCATTTCGGATCGCGGTATCGGTCAGCGCCATCTGGGGGCCTCGATTCTGCGGGGGCTTTTCAAAGCCCCCTGAATAAGGCCCCATCACCTGCAATTATGGGCAAACAGAGGCATCCGCCGACAATCAGCGAATGCCCATAAACTACCGAAAATCAGGGATTTTATCAACTGTCAGCAAGCACTGCGAGACAGGATTTTGGAGGCCCGAGCCGGAATCGAACCGGCGTGCACGGATTTGCAGTCCGCTACGTAACCACTCCGCCATCGGGCCCCGATGCGCATCAGCGTGGAACGGGGCGGTTAGCCGAGCACCGAGCCGCCCGCAACGGGTTTCTTTGCGCAGCGCCTGCCGGATCAGGGATCGACGAAATCGGCGGCGCGCTTTTCCATACCCGCCTTCACGGCCTCGATCTGGTTGCGTGAATACATCAGCTCGTGCTGCACCTTGCTCTCGGTCATGAGGATCTGGTCCTCGTCCATATACGCGGTGCGGTTGGTGATGAGCTTGGACCCGCGCACGGCATGGGGGCTCTTGCTGGCAATGTCCTTCGCCAGCGCCATGGCGCGGCCCAGCGGATCGGCATCGGCGTGGGTGGCAAAACCGAATGCCGCCGCTTCGGTGCCGTTGAACTCGCGGTGGGTATAGGTCAGCTCGCGCAGCACGTCGTCGCGCACGTTGCCACGCCACAGCACGTAGCCACCCATGTCGGGCACGAGGCCCCACTTCACTTCCATCACAGCCAGCCGCGCATCGGGATGCACGACGCGGATATCCGCACCGCTCGCAACCTGCAGCCCGCCGCCGAAGCACACGCCGTGCACCGCCGCGATCACCGGCACGGGCAGATTGCGCCAGACCGTTGCGGCGTATTGCGCGCGGTTGGCATTGCCGTGGGTGCGATCGGTCAGGCTTCCGCTGCCCCAGCGATCAGTGTTGCCCATGCTCGAAAGGTCGAGCCCAGCGCAAAACGAGCGCCCCGCACCCGAAAGGACCACGCTGCGCACGCCCTTGGCGCTGTGCAGGTGGGAACCCGCCGCGATGATCCC
>CAILIO010000319.1 GCA_903834285.1 uncultured Sphingomonadales bacterium
GGCATCACCCACCTGATCCAGGCCGGGTTCGAAACGCTGGTCGAAGCCGGCTACGCCCCCGAGATGGCCTATTTCGAATGCCTCCACGAAACCAAGCTGATCGTCGACCTGCTCTATGAAGGCGGCATCGCCAACATGCGCTACTCGATCTCGAACACCGCTGAATACGGCGATATCAAGACCGGCCCGCGCATCATCACCGATGAGACCAAGGCGGAAATGAAGCGCGTTCTGGCCGACATTCAGTCGGGCCGCTTCGTCAAGGACTTCGTGCTCGACAACCGCGCCGGCCAGCCCGAACTCAAGGCCGCCCGCAAGGCCGCCGCGGCGCACCCGATCGAGAAGACAGGTGCCCAGCTGCGCGCGATGATGCCGTGGATTGGCGCCAACAAGCTGGTCGACAAAGCCAAGAACTGATCTGCCGTCAGGAGGGCGGGCCTCGCAGGGCCCGCCCTTCGACGAACGACATACAATAACCGCCAGTCGGCGGTTGAGAATTTACCGCGAACTCGATACCGCCATTTTCGAAGTATCGGGGAAGCAATAATCATGACATTCCGGTTTCGCGCGGCGGCGCGGGGATTTTTGCCGCTGTGCGCCGCATTGGCTGCACCATTGAGCGCAGAACCGGCAGCCACCCCCGATACCTGCAGCCTTGCCCTCACCGCCCGCTTCGTCGGCGCGCGCGCCGTGGTCGAAGTGCGCACTGCGGTGCAGCAAGCCGCCCGTCCCCATCCAGTGCGCTGGATCGGCCCGGGCCAGGCCATCACGCTCGAACAGAACCCGCAGCGCCTCAACGTCATTATCGATGAGGCCGGACGCATAGCCGCCATGCGCTGCGGCTGATCGAGTCCCGCTTGCCATGCGGCGGCCCGCTGTGGCAGCCCTGCGGCAAGTTCACCCGCTCGGAGACCGTCCATGATCCGCTTCCCCCGCGCTGCCCGAACCGTCCTGACGCTTGCCCTCCCCCTCTCGCTGACCGCGCTTGCCGCGCCTTCGCTCTCGCAGCTCCCCAGCACGCCCCCGGGCACGCTCGACAAGACGCGCGTCACCGCCGGCACCTATACAGTCGATGCCACCCATTCGATGATCGGCTGGCGCGTCAACCACCTCGGTTTCAATGATTATTTTGGCCTCATCGGCCAGCTCGGCGGATCGATGACATTCGATCCCGCCAATCCCGCCGCCACGAAACTGACGGCGACCATCCCGGTCTCGAAGGTGATCACGGTCGATCCCGCGCTCACCGCTCACCTCACCAAGCCCGCGCCTGAGGGCGGCAAGGCCGATTTCTTCGGGGCCAATGCCGCCGATGCCACGTTCGTCTCCACCAGGGTCCTCCCCGGCGGCGATGGCGTAAGCGCTCAGGTCGAGGGCAATCTCACGCTCAATGGCGTGACCAAGCCCGCCACGTTCACCGCGCATTTCACTGGCGCCGGCACCAACTTCTTCAACAAGGCCGCCACCGTCGGGTTCGAGGGCGAGGCGGCGATCAAGCGCAGCGAATTCGGCCTCGGCTTCTTCGCCCCGCTTGTGGCCGACGACGTGAAGCTCCAGATCACCATCGCCTTCGAGAAGAAGTAGGCGCGTGTGGGGCGGCCTCAGCGCCGCCCCGCGCTCACCGCATCAGCGCAAATGCCGTCGTGAGCTCGCCCACAAACGCCTCGGGCTGCTCCCACGCGGCAAAGTGTCCGCCCTTGGCCATCTCGCCCCAGTGGACGATCTTGGCGCAGTGCCGCTCCATCCACTTGCGCGGCGTCGGCAACACTTCCTTGGGAAAAGCGCTTACCGCGACCGGCATGGCGATATCCCCGCCGCCCGCGCTGCCAAAGCTTTCCCAGTAGAGCCGCGCCGACGAAGCTCCCGCCGCCGGCAGCCAATAGAGCATGATGTTGTCGAGCATGGCATCGCGGCTCAACTCGCTTTCGGGCATGCCGTCATTGTCGGTCCAGGCCCACATCTTCTCGTAGATCCAGCCCGCCAGCCCCACCGGCGAATCGACCAGCGCATAGCCGATCGTCTGCGGCCGCGTGGATTGCTCCTTCGAATAGCCCGAGTCCCAATCCTGATAGTATTTCAGCGCCCCCAGCGCCTTCAGCTCCGCTGGCGAAGGGTTCGCCAGATCCTCGGGCAGCGGCCGCGCGATTGGCATATTGAGGTGGATGCCCGCACAGCCCTCGATGGCCTGAATGCCGATCTGCGAGGTCACAATCGCGCCCCAATCGCCCCCTTGCGCAAACCAGCGCGCATAGCCCAGCCGCGCCATCAGCACGCCCCAGGCCTGTGCGATCTTCTCCACGCCCCAGCCATGCTTCTCCGGCTTGCCCGAAAGACCGAAGCCCGGCAGGCACGGGATCACCAGATGGAACGCATCCGCCGCCGTGCCCCCATGCGCCTCAGGATCGATCAGCGCATCGATCACGCCCCGGAACTCGAGGATCGACCCCGGCCAGCCATGCGTCATGATCAGCGGTGCCGCGCCCTCGACCTTCGACTTCACATGCAGAAACCGGATCGCCACCCCGTCGATCTCGGTCGTGAACAGCCCCAACCCGTTCAGCCAGTCCTCGCACTTGCGCCAGTCATACTCGTGCCGCCAATAGCGCACCAAATCCTGCAGCGCGGCCAGCGGCACGCCTTGCGTCCAGTCGTCCACCGCCTCCTTCTCGGGCCAGCGCGCCATGTCCAGCCGCGCATTGAGATCATCCAGCGCCGCCTGCGGCACATGGTAGGCAAACGGCTCGACAGCTTCGGACATCACGCTCTCCTTTGCATTCATTCTGGACAAGCGCGGCCGCTTTCACCATAGGCTAAAGTCATGATCCACGCTTTGGACCTTACCCTGCGACTTATCCGCCCTTGGGCGTGAACCAAGGCGGCCGTTCGGCGCGCCTTTAGCGCCCAAGGGCCACCTGAAAAACAGTCGCAACGTTCAGATCCGAAAGCACTCCCATGTCCATGCTGAAAAACCCCTCGGTCAAGTACCGCCCCTTCCCGCAGGTCCCACTAGAAAACCGCCAGTGGCCCAGCCGCACGATCACCAAGGCCCCGCGCTGGCTCTCCACCGATATGCGCGATGGCAACCAGTCGCTGATCGATCCGATGGACGCCGACAAGAAGTCGCGCTTCTTCGATCTGCTGCTCAGCCTCGGCCTCAAGGAAATCGAGGTCGGCTTTCCCAGCGCGGGCGCCACCGAATATGATTTCATCCGCAGCCTGGTCGATCAGGACCGCATTCCGGATGACGTCTTCGTCCAGGTCCTGACGCAATCGCGCGAGGATCTGATCAAGACCTCGTTCGAAAGTCTCGCCGGCGCGAAGCAGGCCATCGTCCACGTCTACAACGCGGTCTCGCCGCTGTGGCGCAAGGTCGTCTTCGGCATGGAACCCGCCGAGATCAAGGAGATCGCCCGCGCCGGCGCCACGTACCTGCGCGATCAGGCGGCCCGCTTCCCTGAGACGGACTGGCATTTCGAATATAGCCCCGAAACCTTCTCCACTGCCGAACTCGATTTTTCGATCGCGTGCTGCGAAGCGGTCATGGAGGTGCTCCAGCCGACCACCGAAAAGCCGATCATCCTCAACCTCCCCGCGACGGTCGAGGCGGCGACGGCCAATATCTACGCCGACCAGATCGAATACTTCTGCCGCAACCTGCCGAACCGCGACCGCGCGGTGATTTCGCTCCACACCCACAACGACCGCGGCACTGGCGTCGCCGCCGCCGAGCTTGGCCTGATGGCCGGCGCGGACCGCGTCGAGGGCTGCCTCTTCGGCAACGGCGAGCGCACCGGCAATTGCTGCCTCGTCACCGTCGCGCTCAACTTGTATACGCAAGGCGTTGATCCGGAGCTGGATTTCTCGGACATCGACAAGGTCATCCAGACGGTCGAGTACTGCAACCAGCTCCCCGTCCACCCCCGCCACCCCTATGGCGGCGACCTCGTGTTCACTGCCTTTTCCGGCAGCCACCAGGACGCGATCAAAAAGGGCTTTGCCGCGCGCGAAACCCAGAACGACGAGATGTGGGCGGTCCCTTACCTCCCCATCGACCCCGCCGATCTCGGCCGTAGCTACGAAGCGGTCATCCGCGTCAATTCGCAGAGCGGCAAGGGTGGTTTTGCCTGGGTGCTCGAACAGGATCAGGGCCTCAAGCTGCCCAAAAAGATGCAGGCACACTTCTCACGCCATGTGCAGGACCTTGCCGATGAAGTCGGCCGCGAACTGCAGGCCAGCGATATTTGGGGCGTGTTCCAGAAGACTTACCACCTCGAAGGCGAGCAGCGCTTCACGCTCGTCGACTACGAGGAAGCCCGCGCGCCCGATGGCACCCGCGTCTTCGCCGGCAAGATCGCCGTCGACGGCGAAGTCCGCTCGGTCTCGGGCCGCGGCAACGGCCTGATCTCCTCGGTCGTCGCCACGCTCAAGGACGGCTTCGGCATCGCGATCGACGTGCGCGACTACGCCGAACACGCCCTCCAGGCCGGCAGCGATGCCCGCGCCGCGGCCTATGTCGAATGCGCCGGGCCGGATGGCAAAGTCATCTGGGGCGTCGGCATCGACGAGGACGTCGCCACCGCCAGCGTCCGCGCGATCCTTAGCGCGGCCAACGCGGCGGGCTGAAGCACACCACCACAATCGCCATTGCGAGCGTAGCGAAGCAATCCAGAGCTCAGCGCGAATGCTCTGGATTGTTTCGCTACGCTCGCAATGGCGGACAAAGGTGGGTCAAGGGATGCAAGGGCGATGGCCCTTGCCCGCCGGAAGCATGGGAGCCCCCTTCCCTTTCGCCCGCCATGCTGCATACTCCTCCCGCGCGCCCGAGAAGAGGCCGACCATGAGAGAGAGCCATGCCAGAAGCCATGTCTGAAGCAATTATCGAACCCGATCTGCCGATCATCGATCCGCACCACCACTTGTGGGATCTGCGCCCGCTGGTCGCCTCGTTCCCGACGCCGCTGCATCCCTTTGTCGAGACGCTGGTTCCGGCGGCGTACTACAACTTCGACACGCTCCACGCCGATACGCACAGCGGCCACAACATCGTCGGCACCGTGTTCATGGAATGCGGCGCGTTCTACCGGAACGGCGCAGACCACGCGATGAAGCCGGTCGGCGAGGTCGAGTTCGTCAACGGCGTCGCCGCCCAAGGCGCCAGCGGGCTCTACGGCAATTACCGCCCCTGCGCCGCTATCATCGGCCATGCCGACATGACCCTGGGCGACGGTGCGGTGCCGGTGCTCGAAGCCTTGATCGCCGCCGGAAACGGCCGCTTCAAGGGCATTCGCCATGCCGCGGCATGGGATGCAGACCCCGAATTGCTCGGCCCCCCGTTCCACGCGCCTGCGGGGCTCTACAACAGCGATGCTTTCCGCGCCGGGTTCAAGCACCTTGGCAAGTTGGGTCTTACATTCGATGCCTGGCTGCTCGAACCGCAGCTGGCCGATGTGACTTCGCTGGCGAAAGCCTTTCCGGACCAGCCCATCGTGCTCGATCACTGCGGTACTCCGCTCGGCACCGCGAGCTACAAGGGTAAGCTCCACGAACGCTTCGACGTGTGGCGCGAGAATATCCGCGCGCTGGCGGAGTGCCCCAACGTTTCGGTCAAGCTCGGTGGCCTCGCCATGGCCTTCTGCGGCATGCCCGAGCAGGGTCCGGCCGCCGGCGTGGGCTCCGAAACCCTCGCCGCGATGTGGCGCCCCTATATCGAGACCTGCATCGATGCCTTCGGGCCGGAGCGCGGCATGTTCGAGAGCAACTACCCTGTCGATCGCTGGGGTGCGACCTATCCGGTCCTCTGGAACGCCTTCAAGCGCCTTGCCCACGGTGCCTCGGCCGACGAGAAGCATGCGCTGTTCGCGGGCAATGCGGCACGGACCTACGGACTGGAGTACTTGCTCGCGGCCTAGCCTAAAAGGGAGCGGCGCTGTGGTTTGACAGCGCCGCTTCTCCTGCTAATGCTTCGATTTAACCGCCCGCTTAAAAAATCGGAGCCCCCAGGATGCCGCTTCCCCCGCTGTTCAAGAACCTGCGCCTTCCCGTCATCGGTTCGCCGCTGTTCATCATTTCCGGCCCCGAACTCGTCATCGCGCAGTGCAAGGCGGGCATCGTCGGCAGCTTCCCTTCGCTCAACGCACGGCCGATCAGCCAGCTCGACGAATGGCTGCATGAGATCACCGAAACGCTGGCCGCGCATAACCGCGATCATCCTGAGAGCCCCGCGGCGCCCTTCGCGGTCAACCAGATCGTCCACAAGACCAACAACCGCCTCGACGAGGACATGGCGCTTTGCGCCAAGTGGCAAGTGCCCATGCTGATCACTTCGCTCGGCGCGCGCGAGGATGTCTATCAGGCTGCGCACGGCTGGGGCGGCATCGTGCTGCACGACGTCATCAACGACCGCTTCGCCCACAAGGCGATAGAAAAGGGCGCGGACGGGCTGATCCCAGTCGCTGCCGGCGCGGGCGGCCATGCTGGCGCGTTGTCCCCCTTCGCGCTGATGCAGGAAATCCGCACCTGGTTCGATGGTCTCGTCGCGCTGTCGGGCGCCATCGCCCACGGCCGCTCGATCCTCGCCGCACAGGCTCTCGGCGCCGATTTTGCCTATATCGGCTCGGCCTGGATCGCCACGCACGAAGCCCGCGCCGCCGAAGGTTACAAGCAGGGGATCGTCGAGGGCCGGGCCGACGACATCGTCTATTCAAATCTCTTCACCGGCGTGCATGGCAACTACCTGCGTGGCTCGATCGTCAAGGCCGGTCTTGATCCGGACAACCTCCCTGAAAGCAGCCCGGCAGCGATGAACTTCGGCTCGGGCGGCAACACCGAGGCCAAGGCGTGGAAGGACATCTGGGGTTCGGGCCAGGGCATCGGCGCGGTCGAGAAGGTAGAGACGGTAGCCGAGCGCGTCGCCACGCTCACCGCGCAATACCGCGAAGCCGCCTCCGGGCTCGACACCGACAGCGCGCCTTTCCGGGGCTGAGCGCTATAGCCTGCTCTCCGTCGCTTGCCACAGCATCTCGGCCATCCGGTCGAGGTGGCTGTAGTCCAGCGCAGGATCACACTTGTTGAGCACGACCTCCTCGCCCTTGGGCGGGCTCAGCAGACGGCGGCGCAGCGCGCGCTGCAGCAGGTCGAGCCGCATCAGCGCTTCCATGCTTGCCAGCTCGCAATCATAGCGGCGCGTGCGGCTCCAGCCGAGTTCGATCTGGCCGACCCGTTCGGTGACCATTTCCGAATAGGTTCCATGCGGGCCGCGGTGTAACGGCAGGCCGATGCGCAGCGCTCCGTTTTCGGTTGCCGGTAGCAGCAGCCCGTTGGCGCGGAAATCGTGAAAGCCGATGCGCTCGGGCGTGAGCGCGCCGATCATGCGGTTGAAAGCGCAGCGATTGAGCAAAGCGCGGGGCAGCAGGTGATGGCGCTGCAAACCGGGCGTATAGCCCGGCTTGCCCGGGACATTGACCGAGCGAAAGGGGATGCGTCCCCGGGCCATGAGTCCAGCAGGTGCCATTCCGCCATGCTCGCGTCTGCACCTTAACGCTGAGCTTGCAAGCGTCGTTTAATTGCCGCTTTCAGGCGTGCTTACCCTAGCGCGGCTCCACGTTAAGCCTGTTTTGCCCGTCAGGCTCCAGCCAGACCGCACCGGCCCCGGCCAGCACGACCTCGCGCGGCGAGTCCACCCGCCCGTGCGCGACCAGCCAGTCGGTAAGGCGCACGGCAATCCGGCTGTCTTCCCGGTTCGGCCCGCCGCTGCGCGCATGGAGTTTGAATTCCTGCCCGGTCAGGAAAGCCAGACCTTCGCTTTCGATCCCGCCCTCGCTGCGCGCCAGCGCGGTGAGCGCAAGCGCCGGAAACGGACCGCCGGCAAGCCAGATACCGACCGCTTCTGCAAACCACGCAGGCGACATCACGATCCGGGCCGGACGCCACACGATCGCCTCGAGACCGTCCAGCGTGGACAGGTGGCGCAAGATCGCCGCGGCAACCCGAAGCACTGGCAGCAGGTTTTCGGCACCGGCGAGGTGCGGCCCGACCATGAACCACGCCGCTTCGAGCGTATCGCAATTGAAATCGCCGGGCAAAGCTACACGGTGCACCACCGACGGAACATCGAGTCGCGGCGCGGGTGCGAGCCCGGCAAGGTCGAACGTCAGCCCGTCACGCAGCAGTTCCGCACAGCCGGGAGGCGCCTGCTCCCCGTTAAGCAGGGAGAACCCGTCGGGACCAACGGCGAGGTCGGCGATGGCATCCGCAGCCGGTCGACCCTCCCGGCCGAACAGCAGCGCGGCAAGAGGCTCACGCCCTGCTGCACGCTCGATCACCACCAGTTACGCTCCCTCATTTCGGATATCAGAGACACCAATGTTAGAGCGTCGTCGAGTCCCCTGCGGCCAAACCAGCGCGAAATCGGATGATCCTGGCGCCGCGAGCGCCTAGAACAGGCCCATTGCCAGTCCGGCTCCGAAAGACTGTCCCAAATCGTGGCACTTTTGCAGCGCGGTGGGCGGCACCGTCTTGGGAGCGAGAATGGCTTCAGGCGTCTGGGCTTGCATGTTCACGATCAGCCCTTCGGCGATGCGCCGCAGCCGCCAGCCGGTGACGATCCGCTCGATCTGGCGCTCAGCGCCCGATCCATCCGATCCCGCCGCAATGACCGTGGCAAAGGGGCGCCCCTCGATCTGCACCAACAGCGGATAGTAGCTCCGGTCAAAGAATTCCTTCATCGCCCCGCTCATTGCGCCAAGGTTCTCAGGGCACACGAAGAGATATCCCTGCGCGGCGAGGATATCCCCGGCATGCGCGTCCGCTGCGGCCAACAGCCGCGCGTCGCCCTCGCCCACGGCGCCTTGCAACGCGGCCTCGGCCATTGCGCGGGCGGCGCCCGTGCGGCTGTGCCAGAGGATCAGCAGCATCGGGCGCGCGGGTTCAGGTTCAGCAGCCGTCTCCATTGCCGCCAGCGGCGCCTCCGAGCGCGCCGCCGATCAATCCTCCAAGACCGCCGAACCCGCGCTTCTTGGGCTTTTGCTGGCATTGCTGCTGACGCTGATCACCCCGGCCGCGGCTATTGTTGTCCTCTGCCTCGTCCATCCCCGGCATGCCGAGCAGGAACCCGGTCATCGAGCGGTGGCGGATATCGGCGGTCCATTCCGGCTTCCACAGCGTCTTGGGATTGGCCGGCCGCGGCGGATAGACGAAGCTTTCCTCCGGCCCATAGGCATAGAGCGAGACCATCTGGAACTGCGGCGCAGCGGCCTTGACCTCGGCAGGCACCATGCATGAGCTCGTCGTCGGTGCCAGCACCGTCCTGCTGGCCACGAGCCGCGCCACCGTCGAGGGCGAGAGCCAGTCGGTCAGCCCGCCGCCGGATTCGCGCGTGGCGCTCGAGGACCACCACACCATGTCGCCCATTTCGCCGCCGCGTTCCATTTTCCCGCCGATCAGCGAGGCATGATAGCCGGTCGCATCGGTCAGCAGGTTCCAGCGCAGTAACGTCGCCCCGCTCGGCATCGTCGCGGTCGAGGTTCTGAGCCCGCCCATGAAGTCCTTGGTCAAGGTGAAGTTCATGTCGGGCGAGTAATTGCCCGAGACCTTGTGCGCCCCGATGAGCGAACTGTCGGTCCGGACCGAGGTCTTGCCCTCCCCATTGGGCCATGAACCATAGGTCTTGCTGCTCGAGAAGGAGACGCGGCGCTCCATCGCCACACTGCTTGCCCACAGGCCCGGCGGCACCTGCCCGGCGGCCATCTTGGAGAAATCGAAGACGATCGGCTGGCCGGCCGGCGCATGCTCACCGCAGCCCCAGAAGATCAGGATGCGCCCCTTAGGTCGCTTGAAATCGCGTTTTTCGGGCGGCTCCTCCGGACCGACCGGCCCCTTGACCGGCGTCTTGAGCGGCACGGAAAGCCCGAGCTTGGCGCCGACTGGCATGAAGTGATCGGCCTTGGGCGCTCCGCCTTCCGGGGCACGGCTTGAACTCAGCTCCAGCGTAAGCTCGTGCTGCGGCGTGTTGCGGTTGCCGCCGCCGCCGAAGGCCATGCTCATCGCGCCGCCCATTCCCATTCCACCTTGGCCGCCGCCGCCCATGCCGGCCATGCCGCCCATCATACCGGTATTGGTGCCGGCGCGCATTTCGTAGCGCGCAATCGGTGCGGCCGTCTGCGCCATGCCGAGCCCGACGAGCACCATACTGGCGCTCCCGGCGGCCAAGACCAAACGCATGCTTTTCCTAGTCATCAGCTCAAACCCCTCTCGATAGAGCGGCGCTTCAGCCCCACTCTGCCTCATCGTATGGCGCGACCGGATATTTCCTTTGCATTATGCGACCATATCCTGAGGCCTCCTGTCAATCGCGCAGCGCCGATGCGAGGATCCGGTGCACAGATTTGCAAGGAATGTGGGCAGCAGTTGCACTGCCCTTTCCCGCACCGCCCGTATCGGTTAGCGCCGACGGCATGAACCCCGTTACCGCCATCACCCATTCGCTGTCCGGCCTCGCCTGGCGCTGGCGCGGCGGCAACATGGACCTCTCTACCGGCGGGTTCGGCAGCGGCGCAGGCCAGCTCGATACGCTGATCGACCAGCTGCTCATGGCCCGCGGAGTCGAGCGCCACGATCTTGAACGCCACCGCCGCCCGACCTTGCGTGATTTCCTGCCCGATCCTTCGATCTTCAATGATATGGACAATGCTGCCGAGCGCCTCGCCGACGCGATTACCGGGGGAGAGGCGATTGCCGTCTATGGCGATTATGACGTCGATGGCGCGACGAGCGCGGCACTGTTGATCCGCTTCCTTGCCGGGCTCGGCATCCCCGCACGGCCTTATATCCCCGACCGCCTGCTCGAAGGCTACGGCCCGTCCGCTGAAGGCCTTGTCAGATTGGCGCGCGAGGGGGCGCAGCTCATCGTCACCGTCGATTGCGGGGCGATGGCCTATGAAGCCCTCGGCGCCGCGCGCGCCGAGGGTGTCGACGTGATCGTCGTCGATCATCACAAGTGCAATGCCGGGCTTCCCCCCGCGACCGCACTCGTCAATCCCAACCGGCTCGATGAAAGCGACGAGGCGGCCAGCCACGGTCACATGGCCGCCGTCGGCGTCGCCTTCCTGCTTGCCATCGCCACCTTGCGGACTTTGCGCGGGCGCGGTGTGCTCGGACCGCGCGATGGCCCCGATCTCATGAGCCTGCTCGATCTCGT
The DNA here is from genome assembly GCA_903834285.1 of uncultured Sphingomonadales bacterium. Taxonomy (GTDB): domain Bacteria; phylum Pseudomonadota; class Alphaproteobacteria; order Sphingomonadales; family Sphingomonadaceae; genus Novosphingobium. The sequence continues at coordinate 11,195 of CAILIO010000319.1, forward strand.
CGCGCTCGGCACTGTTGCCGATGTCGCGCAGATCCGAGGCGTGAACCGCGCGTTCGTGGCGCAGGGCCTCAAGGTCATGGGGCGCCGCGCCAATATCGGCCTTGCCGCGCTGATCGATGCCAGCCGCCTCACCCGCGCGCCCACCTGCAGCGATCTCGGCTTCGCGCTTGGCCCGCGCATCAATGCTGCGGGGCGCATCGGCGATTCGGGCCTCGGCGTGCGGCTCCTCACCACCTCGGACGCCGAGGAAGCCCGCGCGATCGCCGCGCGCCTTTCCGAACTCAACGACGAGCGCCGCGGCATCGAGCAGGCCGTGCAGGAAGCGGCCGAGGCGCAAGTCGAGGCACAGCACAACCGCAGCGTCGTCGTGGTCCACGGCGCGGGCTGGCACCCGGGCGTGATCGGCATCGTTGCCGGGCGGATCAAGGAAAAGACCGGCCGCCCCGCGCTCGTCATCGCCGAGGACGGCGATGCGGAAGGCAACGGCAAGGGTTCGGGCCGCTCGATCCCCGGGGTCGACCTTGGCGCAGCGATCATTGCGGCGCGTGCGGAGGGCCTCCTCATTGCCGGCGGCGGCCATGCCATGGCCTGCGGGCTCACGATCGCGGCGGGCGGCACCGAGCGGCTTGCCGAGTGGCTCGATGAACGGCTTGCCCGCGATGTCGCGGCGGCCCGTCAGTCGCAATCGCTGCTGCTCGACCTCAGCCTGGCTCCCGGCGGACTTACTCCCGATCTGGTCGAGCGGCTCGATGCTGCGGGCCCCTTCGGCATGGGCTGGCCCGGCCCGCGCGTGGCGGTAGGCCCCGTGCGCCTGTTCAAGTGCGATCTCGTTGGCAACGATCATGTGCGCATGGTCGCTGGCGGATCCGACGGCCGCTCGTTCAAAGCGATCGCCTTCCGCGCTGCCGAAACCGAGATGGGCCAGGCCCTGCTCCACGGCGCGCGCGGCCGCACCTTCTGGCTCGCCGGACGCGCCAAGATCGACGATTGGGGCTCGCGCCCGGCGGCCGAACTCCATGTCGAGGATGCGGCCTTTGCGGATTGAACTGCTGTTTCGGCCGAGCCGGAACAGGACGGCGCCAGCCCGCTCCCCCGCGTGAGCGGATCGAGGGAATCCTGCCCCTTGGGACAGGCCTTTCGGCGTCCACAGGCAGGGGGTTGACCTCACCGACTTCTCGCCCTAGTTGCGCGGGCCTGCCACGCGGCCCAAGCCAGTGGCCCCTTCGTCTAGCGGTTAGGACGCGGCCCTTTCACGGCTGAAACACGGGTTCGATTCCCGTAGGGGTCACCAACTTGGATGCCGGCCGAATGTGCCGGGCAGGAGTAAGACAACCGGGGCGAAACCGCCGACCTGGTTCACGGCAAGGCCCCTTCGTCTAGCGGTTAGGACGCGGCCCTCTCACGGCTGAAACACGGGTTCGATTCCCGTAGGGGTCACCAGCCGTTTTGTATCGGTCTGCGTTGCATGAACGCGCACTGGGCTCGGGACGCGATGGACTTCGATTCGCTCAGCTACACCATGGCATTCGGCGCGACCGGCATTGTCGCGCTCGTCATCGGCCTGCTGGCCGGCCTGCACGAGCGCCGCGAGCGCAGCCGGCGCAACCTGGATCGGGTCAGCACGGTGCCCTGGGGCCTGCTCTCGGTGCTGTTCTCGCTGCTCGCCATTATCCTTATCGCAACTGCCGCAAAGACCTGGTTTACCGGCTAGGCCGCTCCTCAGGGACCGAACGGCTGCCACCCCGGACCAGTCCGCTCTCGGAAAGGTCAGCTAGCCGCAGCTAAAGGCAACCAGCCTTGCCAGCAGGCCCATCGGCCCGATATGCACTGCGTCTGGGCGCCTTACAGGCGCCCAGACCGAGCTTGGACCCTAAGGAGCATGCGACATGAAGGCGGCCAATATTCTCGCCACCATTGGCAATACCCCGCACATTCGCCTCTCCCGCCTGTTTCCCGACCACGAGGTATGGGTGAAGAGCGAACGCGCCAATCCCGGCGGCTCGATCAAGGACCGCATTGCGCTGGCCATGATCGAGACCGCCGAAGCTGACGGCAGCCTCCAGCCAGGCGGCACCATTGTCGAGCCGACGTCGGGCAATACCGGCATCGGCCTTGCCATGGTGGCGGCGGTCAAGGGCTACAAACTGATCCTCGTCATGCCCGAATCGATGTCGCTCGAGCGGCGGCGGCTGATGCTGGCCTACGGCGCGAGCTTCGACCTCACCCCCCGCGAGAAGGGCATGAAGGGCGCCATCGCCCGCGCGCTCGAGATCGTCGCGGAAACACCGGGCGCCTGGATGCCCGCGCAGTTCGACAACCCGGCCAACGTCGCCGTCCACGTGCGGACCACCGCCGCGGAAATCCTCGCCGACTTCGTCGATGCCCCGATCGACGCACTGATCACGGGAGTCGGCACCGGCGGGCACCTGACCGGCTGCGCCGAGATGCTCAAGGGCCACTGGCCGGCGATGAAAGCCTGGGCGGTCGAGCCCACGCTGTCGCCGGTCATCTCGGGCGGCCAGCCCGCGCCGCACCCGATCCAGGGCATCGGCGCCGGGTTCATCCCGGGCAACCTCCACACCAAGTCGATCGACGGCGCGATCCAGGTTGATCCCGCCGATGCCAAGGAATGGGCCCGCCGCGCCGCGCGCGAGGAAGGCATGCTTGTCGGCATCAGCTCGGGCGCGACGCTCGCGGCCATCGCCCAGAAGCTCCCCGAGCTCCCTGCCGGCAGCCGCGTGCTCGGCTTCAACTATGACACCGGCGAGCGCTATCTCTCGGTGCCCGACTTCCTGCCGGAGTGAGCGGAATGGCGCTCGAACCTGTCGCCTATCTGGACGGCGATACCGCGCTGACGGGGTGGCTTGCCCGCCCGGTCGGCGCGGCGCGCGGCGCTGTCCTCGTGCTGCCGACGATCATGAATCCGAACCCGCCGATGGAACGGCGCGCGGCAATGCTCGCCGAAGATGGCTTCATCGCGATGGTCGCGGATTTCTACGGCGAGACGGTGCGCGATTTCGAGCATTCCATGCAGCTGGCCGGCGCGCTGCGAGCTTCGGTCGACGGCTACCGCGCGCGGCTGCGCGCCGGGCTTGCCGCGCTGATGGAACAGCCCGAAGCGCAAGGACTCAAGGCGGCGGCCATCGGCTACTGCATGGGCGGGCAGGCCGCGCTCGAACTCGCGCGCGAAGGAGCGGATATCGTGCTTGCCGCCAGCTTCCACGGCATCCTCGATACCAATCGCCCCGCCGCGCCGGGCGCGGTCAAGGCGCGCGTCCTCGTCTGCCACGGCGATGCCGATCCACTCGTGCCGCGCTCGCAGGTCACCGCATTCTGGGAGGAGATGGACGCGGCCGGGGCCAACTGGCACTTTCACGCTTATAGCGGCGTGAAGCACGGCTTCACCGATCCCGGCAGCGACGCGCGCGGGGTGCCGACCATCGGCTATGACGCCAGCGCCGACCGCCAGAGCTGGGCTGCACTCACGGGCCTCTTCGCAGAGGCGTTTTAGGCGGCGAACTGCTCGGCGGTGAGCCCCATCACCGTCTCGGCGCCCGCTTCCACTTCATAGCGCAGCGAGCCAGCCTGCGGGGCAAAACGCAGCGCCCAGTGCTTGGCGCAGAGCAGCTTGGCCTCATAGAACGCCTCGTCCGCACCGTCGCCGCCCAGTGCCTTGGCAGAAACCTTGGCGATGCGCAGCCACATCAGGCCGAGCGAAACCACACCGGTCAGCGTCATATAGGCATAGGCGCCCGCGCCGATCGCGTTGCGATCCGCCATCGCGTGCTGCATGAACCATAGAGTCGCGGCCTTGAGATGGCCGGTCGCCTTGCCAAGCCGCTCGGCCACCAGCTTGACCGTGTCGTCCGCGCTCTCCTCGGCGCATTCGGCGTCGATCACCGCAAAGAGCCGCTGGATCGCGCGCCCGCCATTGAGCGCCAGCTTGCGGCCGACGAGGTCCATCGCCTGCACGCCGTTGGCGCCTTCGTAGATCATCGCGATGCGCGCATCGCGAACGAACTGGTCCATGCCGTTCTCGGCGATATAGCCGTGTCCGCCCCAGATCTGCTGCATGTCGGTCGCGGTCCGGTAGCCCATGTCGGTGCCGTAGCCCTTGATCACGGGGGTGAGCAGGCTGATGAGGTCATCGGCTTGCTGCCGCTCTTCCTCGGTCGCCGCCTTGTGCGTGAGATCGACCTGCAACGCGCCCCACAAGCACAGCGCACGCATGCCGCCGATGAACATCTTGGCGTCCATCAGCATGCGCCGCACGTCGGGGTGGACGAGGATGGGATCAGCCTTCTGTTCGGGCTCGGCCGGCCCGGTCAGCGCGCGGCCCTGCCGCCGCTCGACCGCGTAGGCGACCGCGTTCTGATACGAGGCTTCCGCCTGCGCAAGGCCCTGAATACCGACGCCGAGCCGCGCCGCGTTCATCATGATGAACATCGCGGCGAGCCCCTTGTTCTCCTCGCCGATCAGCCAGCCCTTGGCGCCGTCGTAGTTCATCACGCAGGTCGCGTTTCCGTGGATGCCCATCTTGTGCTCGATCGCGCCGACCGAGACGGCGTTGCGGTCGCCTAGCGTACGGTCCGCGTTCACGAGGAACTTGGGCACGATGAACAGCGAGATGCCCTTGCTCGATTCGGGTGCGCCCGGGGTCTTGGCGAGCACGAGGTGGATGATGTTCTCGCACAAGTCATGATCGCCCGCCGAGATGAAGATCTTGGTACCGGTGATCGCGTAGGAACCGTCCATCTGCGGTTCGGCGCGGGTGCGGATGAGGCCGAGATCGGTACCGCAATGCGGCTCGGTGAGGTTCATCGTGCCGAGCCATTCGCCGCTCACCATCTTGGGGAGGTACATGGCCTGCTGCTCGGGCGACCCCTTGGACGAGATCGCCGAGATCGCGCCATTGGCAAGGCCGGGATACATTGCAAAGGCCTGGTTGGCACTCGCGAGGTACTCTTCCATCACGAAGCCGATCACATGCGGCAGCCCCTGCCCGCCATAGATTTCGGGCGCCGCCAGCGTGCCCCAGCCGGCTTCGATATAGCGCGCATAGGCTTCCTTGAAGCCCTTGGGCGTCGTCACGCTGCCATCCGCATGGCGCGTGCAGCCCTCCTGGTCGCCCGAAAGATTGAGCGGCGCGACAACTTCGTTGACGAAGCGCCCGGCCTCCTCGATCACGCTGTCGGTCAGATCCCGGGTCGCTGCCTCGAAGCCCGGAAGATGCCTGTAGCGTTCGAGGTCGAGGACCTCGTTGACGACAAAACGGGTGTCACGGGTCGGCGCCTGAAAAACGGGCATGGAGCTATCCTCTCGAAAGATTATTCAGGATCGACGCTACGACCCTCAAGCTTCTCGCGCTCGATCAGCAAAGCGACAAAACTGGTCAACTCGGCAATCGTCGCATTGATATCGGCCTGCTGGCGCTTGAGGTTACCAATCCGCTCGCGGCACTTGTCGATGGTGACCCGCCGCTGCTTCGCGCGCCCATCGCCCAGATCGTAGAGGTCGATCATGTCGCGGATTTCGGAGAGGCTGAACCCCACGTTCTTGGCGCGCATGATCCAGGCGAGCCGCGCCCGGTCGCGCTTCGAATAGATGCGCGCAAGGCCGACGCGGGTCGGTGCGATCAGCCCCTCGTCCTCATAGAAGCGCAGCGCCCGCGCGGTGACGCCGAATTCGCTCGAAAGGTCGGAAATGGTGAACTGCTCGCGCGCGAGCGCATCGGGCTGATGCAAGTGGCCGGTATGGTTGCCGTTGCGGGCCGATTCTGCCCGCCGGGTCGGGACTGTCGGCACCCGCTCCGGACTCGTGATGATAGGACGCGAGGACATATCTCGCGACCTAACTACCCTTTACGTAAGCGTCAATCTTCGATCCGCTCCAGCGCTCCGTCCGCACCGAGCCTGCGGTAAAAGCACGAAAGCGCCAGGGTGTGGCAGGCCGGGCCCGCCGCCTCGACGCGCAGTTCGAGCGCGTCCTGATCGCAATCGACGCGGATCTCGAGCACTTTGAGCACATGGCCCGATGTCTCCCCTTTCATCCACAGCCGCCCGCGCGAGCGCGAATGGAAGTGGGCGAGGCCCGTCTCGCGCGTGCGGGCGATTGCCTCGGCATCCATATGCGCCAGCATCAGCAGCTGCCCGCTCGCGTGATCGACGGCGACTGCGGTGACGAGCCCTGCAGAATCGAAGCGCGGCAGGAACACCGCGCCCTGCTCTCGAAGCGCGGTTTCGGCGGATTGCGTGGAAATGAGACAGTCCTTTCGCTGGTGGACCCCATGCGGGTATCATTTTGTTGCAGGATAACCACATGCCCCTGCCAAAATCCATGGGCGGCGCACAACGGGCTTTTACCACAGGCCTCAATCGCCGAAGAACAGCGCGCGGCTTGAGGGAGCCGCTAGGTGCACCGGGCAAACGTCCGGGTGCCGGCGAAGTGGCCAGAGTTCAGGGTTGTCAGAAACATGGGGCCCGTTGGCGGTGCCGCTCCCCGAAACGGGATGAGCAGCACGGCCAGCGGAGCAACAGACAGTGATTTCGGCACCAGTTGCCATCCGTCATATGCCAGCACACGCTGGGGGCCGCGAGGGGCGGGCCATGACAAGGATGGGGCTGGAGCGACAAGGGATCGTCACGGAAACGCCCGGAGTTAACGCTCCGGGCGTTTCATGTTTCAGGCAGCGGCTTGCACTGAATCGCGACTGGCGTGGTCGAGCGCTTCATCGAGCACGCGCGCAAAACAGACAATCCGCACCTCCTTCGCGCCTGCCTTGCGCAGCGCGGCAAGGCAGGCGTCGGTCGTGGCGCCGCTCGTCATCACGTCATCGACCAGCAGCACCTTTGCACCCTTCAGCCGCGCAGCGCGGCGCGGATGAGCGCTGATCGCCCCGCGCAGCGCTTCTGCCCGCGCGCGTTTGCCGAGTCCGCCGAGCGAAGGGGTGCGTTTGCGGCGCTCCAGCCCATCGACCAGCAGCGGCTGCTTGATCGTCCGAGCGATCCGCTCGCCCAGGAGCGCCGACTGGTTGAACCCGCGCTCCCACAGCCGCCAGCGATGGAGCGGAACCGGGACCACCAGCCATTCGCCGTCAAGCACCGGCAGGCGCGCAACCATGAGCCGCGCCAGCAAGTCAGCCAGCGCGATGCGCTTGCCCCGCTTGAAGGCAAGAACCAATTGGCGCGCAGCGTCGTTGTAGAGCGTTGCGGCAGCGATCCCGGCATGGCGCGGTGGTTCGGCCATGCAGGGGGCGCATTGCAGCTCACCACCACGTACCGCGCTTTCGCCCAGCGGGCGCTGGCAAGTGCTGCAGGCAGGCTCGCCCGGCACCGCCAGCTTCATCCAGCAGGCCGCGCAAAGCCCGCCCTGCTGAGCCAGCGCGTCGCCGCAGAGCGGGCAGCGCGGCGGGAACACCAGATCGATCAGCGGAGTGATGAACGCGGGGCTGGCCATGACCAAAGTCTCTCCCGGCACGAACCGCTTTGCAAGTGGGTTGGGCAAGAGGGGCTGGGCAAGAGGGGCTTGGCAAGCGCCGCGCCGCACGGCAGGGCGTAAGCAATGGCCAGCGCCCCGCCCCCCACCATTTTCGCGCCCTCCCGCCGCCGCGCCGCAAGGGCGCGCATGCGCAGCATCGAACAGCGCCCCAATGCGCCGCTCTTTCTGGCCGAGGATATGGCCGACGACGTGCTCGACCGCCTCGCTTTCCTGCGCCACAAACCCGCGCGCGCCCTGCTTGTGGGCGATACCGCCGGGCAGCTGGCCAAAGCGCTCGCCGCGCGCGGCACCGCTGTGGTCCGCGCCGATCCTGCGCCGCGCGCCGACGAGCAGGCCATCGACGAGGAATACCCCCTTCCCCAGACCGGCTTCGACCTCATCGCCCATCTTGGCACGCTGGGCACCGTGAACGACCTGCCCGGCGCATTGCTCCACATCCGCCGCGCGCTGGCGCCCGGCGGCTTTGCGATCATGAGCTGGTGCGGCGCGGGCAGCGTGCCCGCCCTGCGGCAGATCATGGCCGAGGCCGACGGCGAGCGCCCCGCCGCGCGGCTCCACCCGCAAGTCGACGTCCGCGCCGGGGGAGACCTTCTCCAGCGCTGCGGATTCGCGCAGCCGATGAGCGACGGCCGCACGCTCGATGTGCGCTACCGCAGCCTCAGCCGTTTGGTGGCGGACCTGCGGGCGCAGGGGCTGGGCAATTGCCTCGCCCGGCCGGGACCGCCGCTGGGCAAAGGCGGCCTTGCCCGGGCCGATGCGGCGTTTGCGGCAATGGCGGATGCCGAAGGCCGGGTGACCGAACGGTTCGCGATCCTGACGCTCAGCGGGTGGGCCCTGGCGGTGAAGCCGCCGAAGTTTTGAGGGTTACACAGGGTTACACCGTGTCACCCTCGAATTTCCTCCAACCATCTGAATCAGAACATCAACTTTTCTCAAGAGTTACACTTGGCGCACTTTTTCGTGCGCGTTTCCTGCCAGACGACGATGACAAGGAGCCCGGCCGCATGGCCTGGGCATGGTTATGCCAGATCGGGGCGCTGTAGGAAAATCGGAAGGGGTGCCTCTGGCGGGCAAGGGCAATCCAGAGCGGTGCGCGTGACGCTCTGGATTGCTTCGCTACGCTCACAATGACGAGGTTGGGGGTTTTGGCGCCCAGCTGATTCACGGGATGCAAGGGCAATAGCCCTTGCCC
>CAILIO010000320.1 GCA_903834285.1 uncultured Sphingomonadales bacterium
CGGCAACCTCTTTGGCGACATTCTCTCCGATCAAGCCAGCATGTGCATCGGCTCGATCGGCCTGCTCGCCTCTGCCTCGCTCGGCGAACGGCAGACCGCGCATGGCACTTTCGGTCTCTACGAGCCGATCCACGGCTCGGCCCCCGATATCGCCGGCAAGGGCCTCGCCAATCCCATGGCGACAATCCTGTCGCTCGCGATGCTGCTGCGCCATTCCCTCAGCCTCGCCGACGCTGCTGACCGCATCGAAGCCGCCGTTGCGCGCACGTTGGCCGACGGCGTTCTGGGCCGCGATCTCGGAGGGATAGCGGGCACGACGGAAATTGGTGACGCGGTGCTCGCAAGGCTGTAAGCGCGCCGGTCATGCTGCAACTCGCTGTCATCCTCCCCACGTTCAACGAGCGAAACAACATCGCACCCATGGTCGAGCGGCTCAGTGCCGCGCTGGGCGGCCTCGCGTGGGAGGCGATCTTCGTTGACGACAACAGCCCCGACGGCACTGCCGAGGAAGCGCGCCGCATCGGCCGCGAGGACGCACGCGTCCGCGTGATCGAGCGCATCGGCCGCCGCGGCCTCGCCTCGGCCGCGATCGAGGGCATGTGCGCCACCGCTGCGCCGATCGTCGCGGTGATGGACGCCGATCACCAGCACGATCCTGCGCTGCTCCCGGGCATGTACGAGGCCGTCAACGGCGGCGATTACGATGTCGCCTATGCCTCGCGCTTTGCCGAAGGTGCCAGCACCGAAGCCTGGGGCCGGCCCGACCGGGTCAAGGCCTCCGGCCTAGCCAACCGCATCGCCCGCCGCGTGACGGGCGTGCAGCTGTCCGATCCGATGAGCGGCTATTTCATGCTCCGCGCCGAAACCTTGCGCGCCGATGCGCATCGGCTTTCGGGCGTCGGCTTCAAGATCCTGCTCGATATACTCGCGACGGTCGACGCGCCGCTGCGCGTCAAGGAGTTCCCGTTGAACTTTGCCGCCCGCGCCGAAGGCGAAAGCAAGCTCGATCGCACGGTCGTGTTCGAATTCCTGATCGGCCTCTACGACAAGTGGCTGGGCCGCATCATCCCGACGCGCTTTGCCCTGTTCGGTACGATCGGAGCGCTTGGCGTGATCGTCCATATGGCCGTGCTCGCCTCGGTGCTCGGCGCCTTTGGCCAGAAGGTGCTCTATCACAACTGGTCGGACCAGTTCGAATTCATCATCGCGCAAACCTCAGCGGCGGTTGTGGCGATGAGCTTCAACTTCATGCTCAACAACGAGCTGACCTATGCCGACAAGCGCCTGCGCGGCTTCATTCCCTTGCTGCGCGGCTGGGCCAAGTTCGCAGCTACCTGCTCGGTCGGCCTCCTCGCCAACGTCGGCGCGGGCGCCGCGCTGATGCGCATGGGCTTCCACCCTTATCCGGCCGCCATCGTTGGCATCGTCGTCGGCTCGGTGTGGAACTTCGCGCTCTCGAGCAAGTTCGTCTGGGGCAAGTACTGAGCTCCTCTTTCCCTCTCCATTTTCACGAAGTGCAAATGGAGAGGGCAGCCAGGCAGCTACCGCCAGCTATCAAGCCACGTATAATCCCGATACGAATTCTTGTGCGGCAAGGCGCCTGCCGAAAGGATCGGGTAGAACCCCACGAACAGCATGGCGGAAAGCACCACCGTCAGAGCCCCCGGCCAGCGACGCCCCTGCTGCCACCAATGCGCGAGCACCAGCGCCAGCGCCGCCATCAGGAACACGCTGGCGAGCGCATAATGGTAGTAGAACTGCACCGGCTTTCCGTTGATCGCCCAGAAGATCAGGCTCGCCACGTAGAGCACCACCACCGCCCCGCGCAGCCGGTCGCCGCGCCGCACCCCGGCCCAGAGGCACAGCAGCAGCGCGGGCAGCCCCGCGAGCATCGTGAAAGGATTGCCGACCATCAGCACACCGCGCTGCGCCCCATCCCACGGGGCGTAGAAGAACCAGATGGGGCGCAAGTTGAACACCCACTGCCACCAGCGGCTCTGATAGAGGTGCGGCTTCACCACGCTGTCCTGCAGCTTGAGCATATAGCCCTGCCAAGGGATCAACCCCTGCAGCGTCAGCGGCTGCACCTTGTAGAAGAACGCCGGCGCGAAAGTGGCGAAATAGGCCAGCAGCGGCACCACGCCGAGCCAGAGCACCGCCTCCAGCAACGAAACGCCCGGAACCGGCCCCGCATCGCGCGCGATCAGCAAGGCGCGCCTGCGTCCCGCCAGCGCCCACCAGCGGTCCCACGCGAAGAGGAGCCCCGGCAGCGCGAGGATCGGTGCGCCGTTCCATTTGCCGCCGAGCGAAAGCCCCAGAAACACCCCGCAGAGTGCCAGATGCCAGCGGCTCCCCTTCCGCCACGCCAGCGCGGCCTGCCAGAACGCCAGCGCCATCATGCTCGCCATCGCCATGTCGAGCATCGCGATGCGGCTCAGCACGAACCAGAGAAAGTTGGTCGCAAACAGCAGCCCGAACAGCAGCGTGGCGTGCCGCGATAGGCTCGCCCACCACATCGCGCGCATCGCGGCGAACAGCCCCAGCGTGCCCAGCAAGGCATTGGGCAGCCGCCAGCCGAACGGATTGTCGCCGAAGACCAGCATGCCGAGCGCAATGCCCTCCTTGCCCAGCAGCGGATGCTCGGGGTTGAGCCGGCTCGTCAGCGCAATCAGCCGCCGCGCCGCGGGCAGATAGTGCACTTCATCGAACATGATCTTCGAAGGCGTGCCCAGCCGGTGCAGCACCAGCACAAGGAAAGCCAGCGCGATCGCCGCGCACCACACCAGCGGATCGCCATGGGCGCGGCGCGGGCCGGTGAAGGGGCGGGCAAGCAGTTCGGGGATGCGGGACAGCACGGACATGGGCCGGGCGCGCATACGCCACTCGGGTGCCTTAGGGCAATGGTGCGGCTTGCACCGCGCCCCCCGCAAATCTAAGGGCAATGGCGATGAAACGCACCACCGGACAGGACCGCTCGATCACCGCCAACTGGCGCCCCGCAACGCAAGCCGTGCGCGGTGGCACGTGGCGTTCGGAAATGGGCGAGACCTCCGAAGCCCTGTTCCTGACCTCGGGCTATTCCTACGACGATGCCGCCACCGTCGCCGCGCGCTTTGCCGGTGAGGACGACGGCATGACCTATTCGCGCCTGCAAAACCCCACGGTGCAGATGCTGGAGGAGCGGATTGCCCTCCTCGAAGGCGCCGAGGCCTGCCGCGCACAAGCCAGCGGCATGGCCGCGATGACCACAGCCCTCCTCTGCCAGCTTTCTGCCGGAGACCACATCGTCGCCGCCAAGGCCGCGTTCGGTTCGTGCCGCTGGCTGGTCGACAACCTGCTCCCGCGCTTCGGCATCAGCGGCACGACGATCGACGCGGGCGACAACGCTGCATGGGAAGCTGCGATCCAGCCCAATACCAAGGTGTTTTTCTTCGAAAGCCCGGCAAACCCGACGATGGACCTCGTCGATCTGGAAGCCGTCTGCAAGCTGGCGCGCCAGCACGGCATCACCACCGTGGTCGACAACGCGTTCGCCACCAGCGCGCTGCAGCGTCCGCTCGATTTCGGCGCCGATGTCGTCGCCTATTCGGCCACCAAGATGATGGACGGCCAGGGTCGTGTCCTTGCGGGCGCCGTCGCCGGCTCGGCGGAATTCATCAACGGGAAGCTCCTGCCCTTCCAGCGCAACACCGGGCCCAATATCGCCGCGTTCAACGCCTGGGTCGTGCTCAAGGGCCTCGAAACGCTCGATCTCAGAATCCGGCGCCAGAGCGAAAACGCGCTAAAGGTCGCGGCTTTTATCGAAAGCCGCGTGCCCACCGTGCGCTACCCGTTCCTCCCCAGCCACCCGCAACACGCGCTGGCACTGAAGCAGATGCTCGCTGGCGGTACGATCATGAGCCTCGAAGTCCCCGGCGGCCGCGTGCAGGCCCATGCCCTGCTCGATGGGCTCAAGCTCGTCGATATCTCCAACAACATCGGCGATTCGCGTTCGCTGATGTGCCACCCGGCCTCGACCACGCACCACGGCGTCGGCCCCGAAACCCGCGCCGACATGGGCGTGACCGAGGGCATGCTTCGGCTCAACGTGGGGCTGGAAGACCCTGACGATGTGATCGAGGATCTCGATCAGGCGCTGAAGGCCGCGGGGCTCTAAAAAACGCTGCGGCTCAGCCCGGGTCCGCTCCCGGACGCGGGTGCGGGCCGGGCCGGTCCTTCACATCCATGTTCTTCGCAGGCCTGGCCTGCGCAGCCCTCTCCTGCACCGCCCTCTCCTGCACCGCCCTCTGCTGCGCAGCCTTTTGCGCCTGCGCGGCATTGACGGCATTCTGGCGGGCCTCGCCAACGCGCTTCGCCGTATCGATCTGGCTCTGGTGCTGGATGGCCTTCCGCTGCTGCTCGGCCACCTGCTTCCCGGCCGCCTGCTGTTCGCGCACGACGCGCTGCTGCTGCTGGCGTTGTTGCATGCTGGCTCTATCGTCCTGCTGCTGCCTGATTTGCGCCGACTTCGCCAAGGCGGCCGCATTACGCAGCTGAACCTGCCGGGCTTGCTGCGCCGCGGCCTGCCGCTGCGCCGCGACCTGCCGCTTTGCTGCATCCTGCCTCTGCGCAGCATCCTGCCGCTTTACCGCATCCTGCTGCTGAGCCGCGACCTGCCGCTGCGCCGCATCGTGCCGCTGCGCCACTACCTGCTGCTGGGCCGCGTCCTGCCGACGTGCCGCATCCTGACGCTGCACTACGCCCTGCCGCTGTGCCGCATCCTGACGCTGAGCCGCAACCTGACGCTGTACGGTGGCCAGCCGCTGTGCTGCATCCTGCTGCTGAGCTACAGCCTGACGCTGCGCCGCAGCTTGCCGCTGCGCCATGACTTGCTGCTGCACGGCCGTATCGCGCTGCCGGGCCTGCTGCTGCAGAACGGCCTGCTGTTGGCGCTGTTGTTCCATAAGCTGTGCCTGCTGCTGGTCCGGCTGGCGCCGACCGTATCCGGCGCCATCGTGTCGTGCGGGCTGCGGCTGGTCATACATCACCGGCGTCTGGCCCCGGAAACCCTGCGCCTGCCACGTCGAGAACTGCCGCGCCGCCTGCGCCCGCGCAGCGCGTTCCTCGATCAGCCGCTGATCCGCAACAGCATGATCATTGCGATAGCCGCGCCATTCCGGCGTGGTCGCCTGCGTCCTCGTCCATTCGGCGCGCTGGGTGCTGATCACCTCGCGCTGATTGGCCCAGCGCGTGGCGGTGACGCCGCGCCGCTGACGGCTCTCAGCGGCCGCGTACATCGTCCGTCCGCGATCGTAGTAGCGTGCGGCATAGTCGGCCTGCTGCCGCGCCAGCTGCTCATCAAGCACGTGCCCGCCGCGATCATAGACGGTGACCAGCTGGCCGTCCGAATAGCCGTAGCTGTAGCTCGGATCGCGCACGAGGTAGGGCTCGCTTGCGCCCGGATCGTAGTAATAGGTGCGGTATCCACCATCGACCGCCTCGGCATACGTGCGATAGCCGCCCGAGCTTTCCCAGCCATAAGGCTGCACGCCGTCCTGATAGTCGAAGCCGTAGTCGGGCGGCGCATCGCCGATCGTTTCATTGATCCGGTTGGCGCGGTCGATCCAGGCGTAGCGGTCATTGCCGGATGCGCGGGCATAGCCCAGCGTGCGTCCCCGCGGCAGCGCGGCGGCCGCCGGAGCCAGCCGCAAGGGCGCGGCAGGCCCGGCCTGCATCGGCTGCACGGCGGGCAGCGGCGGCAGCAAGGCGCTTTCGCTGCTGTCCAGCGCCGCCAGCGTTGGCGACGCATCGGTTCCAGCCTTGGGGCTGCAAGCGGCGAGCGCAACGGTCAGCGCGAGCAGGCTGAGCCCCAAGAGGCGGTTTTTTGATCGTGGAAAGTCGGACATCGCGTTGTACTCCAATGGAACCACAACGCGCAGACGCGGCGTGTGGGCCCATGGGACAGTGCGATAGTGCGGGCATCAGCCCTTGGCGGCGGCCTCCAGCGCTTCGATCCGGGCCTTCAGCGCCTCGGCTTCCTCGCGCGCGGCAGTGGCCATGTCCTTGACCACCTCGAATTCCTCGCGGCTGACAAAGTCCATGCCGCCGAAGGTCTCGCGCAGCTTTTCGCGCGCGCTTTCGCCTGCTTCACGGCCCATGCCTGCGAGCGTGCCGGCAGCGCTGTTGAGCAGCTTGACGAAATCGGCGATCATCGGGTTCTCGGACTGCATAGCTTGGGCCTTCTGAACGAATTTACTCCGCTGCAAATGGCGCTTCGCGCTGCGCGGCGCAAGGCGTGATCCAGGGCAATTTGCGTGGCTTCGCGATCAGATCTGCATGCGCACCGCAGCGCCCGATCCTTGCGCCCCGTCAGCCGCCGGATTGAGCGCGAGGAACTGATAATTCAGCACCGAGGCGAAGCATATCCAAGCCAGATACGGGAGGAGCAACGCCCCTGCCATGGGTCGCACGCGCCAGAACAACGCAATCAGGACCAACGTCAGCACGATCATCACCGCGATGATGCCGAGCCCCGCGCTCATGCGGTGCATGCCAAAGAACACCGGGCTCCAGGCAAGGTTCAGCGCGAGCTGCAGCACGAACACCGCCACCGCGATGCCTCGCCCCGGCGCGCCGCGCGCCGAAGCCACCATCGCCAAAGCCACCCCGATCAGCACATAAAGCACCGACCAGACGATCCCGAACGTCGCCGGCGGCGGATAGAGCGAGGGCTTCGCCAGCGCCGCAAACCACGGATTCCCGGGCCCGGCATTGGCCACAAGGCTGGAGATAAACCCGAGCCCGAGCACAGCCGGCACCGTAAGCAGCGACCAGCGCAGCAAGCTGGCGCGCAGCTGGGCAGGTGAGGCGAGATAACGCATGGGCTCGAACTGTTCCCCGGAGAGGCTCGGTCAAAAAAGCGATTCGGTGCCAGACAAGGCAACGCGATATTGGCCGGGTGGCAGCGACTAGGCAATCTCTGCAGGATTCGCCTGCTCCAGAGCGGGACAAGCACTGTCCGAAGCCCCCGGATGAAGCGCGGAAATCAGGAATTCCACGTTGCCTTCCGGGCCGGTGATCGGGCTTGTCGTGATGCCCTGCACCGCCCAGCCCTCGCCTTCCAGCCAGTCCTGCACTTCCGCGCAGACCCGCGCGTGCAGCGCCGCATCGCGCACTACGCCGCCCTTGCCGACTTCGCCGCGCCCCACCTCGAACTGCGGCTTGATCAGCGCCACCAACTGCGTCGGCCGCGCCGCCAGCGCGAGCGGCACTTCGAGCACCTTGCGAAGGCCAATGAAGCTCGCATCGCAGACGACCCAGCTCGCCGGCCGATCTATCTGTGCCGGCGTCAGAATGCGTGCGCTGGTCTGCTCGAGCACGGTCACGCGCGGATCCTGCCGCAGTTTCCACGCCAGCTGGTTGGTCCCTGAATCGACCGCAAAGACATACACCGCGCCGTGGGTGAGCAGCACATCGGTAAAGCCGCCGGTCGAGCTGCCGATGTCCATCGCGGTCACGCCCGACGGATCGAGCCCGAAATGCGCCAGCGCATGCGCCAGCTTGATACCCCCGCGCGAGACCCATGGATGATCGCGCCCACGCACCTCGAGCGGCGCATCGCAGGCCAGCGCATGGCCCGCCTTGGTCAGCTTGGTTTCGCCCGAAAAGACGTGGCCGCCAAGGATCAGCGCTTGCGCCCGCGCGCGGCTTTCGGCGAGGCCGCGCTCGACGAGCAGCTGGTCGATGCGGACTTTCGATTTGCCCGATGTGTTTGAAGAGCTTCTTGAGGTCACCGCCGCTCTCTTCCATACCCGGGGCATGAAGATCAACCGCCCTCCCCTGCCTCTCGCTCTGCTGATCGCTCCGATCCTCGCGTTGGCGGGGTGCACGGGATCGCCGCCGCAGCCTGCCCCGGCCCCGCATGGAGGCAGCGCGGCGCCCATGCCGCGCCTCCTGCCGCAGCCTGCCCCGCCATCGCGCCCCGCGCCGCACTCGCCCGCCCCGCGCGCCGGAGCGGCCAGCTGGCGCGATCTGCCGCAGGCCCCGGGAAGCTGGACTTACAGCGCGGACACCGCAGGCAGCGCCGTCCGCTTCGGCCAGCCGGGTGCGGCGGCGCTGCTGGTCGTACGCTGCGATCGCAGCCGCCCGGCGATCGTCCTGCAGCGGCCCGGAGCGGGTGCCGGCGAAGTCCCCGCCACAATCACTACAAGCAGCACCAGCCGGCGCCTGACGGCATCCCCCGCCGGCAGCGCCGCACCGAACGCCACCACTCCGTTCGACATCGCGCTCGCGGTGCGCGACCCTCTGCTTGATGCAATGGCCTTCAGCCGGGGCCGGTTCATGCTCGAAATGAGCGGCGCGCAGACGCTGGTTCTCCCCGCCTGGTCGGAGCTCGGCCGCGTGATCGAGGATTGCCGTTGAAGGAAAATGCGCGGGAAAATGTGCCTTGGCAAACTTATCCACCAACCCGACGCGAAGCCCCAATTCTGACCGCAAAAAAAATCAATGCAAGACTTGTTCTTGGCCGCGCGATGAATCACATTCTACTCAAGGCCGGTACAGGGCTGCAATCCTCCGGTCGAGCCGTCCACCGATGTCATCAAGATCGGGGGGGCGGCAAATAGGCTCAACAGCGCGAAAGGAGGTGATCCGATGTCTCATGGTTCAGCAGAGGGGTCGGCATTGCGCATCGCGGAGCATTATCGCTAGTTTGTTCAAGCGATAAAGGCATCCGTGGGCGGCACTTCCGGCCGCTGACCATGCGAAGGGCCGCTTCCGATTGCCGGAAGCGGCCCTTCACATTTGTTGCAAAAGCCTTGCCTTTCACGCAATAATCGTTCACGGACCGTCGCGCACCTAACAATCCCAAAAGGACCGCCCCGATGGCGACGCCCGTACTCGCTGATCTGATGGCTTTCACGCATGTCCCACAACCGGCTCCACTGGCCGCAGAGGCGCGTGCGGAAATTCTCGCCAACCCGGGCTTCGGCACGACCTTTTCCGATCACATGGTCTCGATCCTCTATGACGAGGACAAAGGCTGGCACAGCGCCGAGGTGGTCCCTTACGGGCCGATTGCGCTCGATCCAGCCGCGGCCGTGCTCCACTATGCGCAGGAAATCTTCGAAGGGCTGAAGGCCTATCGCCTCGCCGATGGCGGCACCGCGCTGTTCCGCCCCGAAGCGAACGCCGCGCGCTTCAACGCCTCGGCAGAGCGGCTCGCCATGCCGACCATTCCCGATAGCCTGTTCGTCCAGGCGGTCGAGGAACTCGTCAAGGCGGACAAGGACTGGTTCCCCACCGTAGAAGGCGGCTCGCTTTACCTGCGCCCCTTCATGTTCGCGAGCGAGGCGTTCCTCGGCGTGCGCCCCTCGAAGCAGTACCGCTTCCTCGTCATCGCCAGCCCCGCCGGCAACTATTTCAAGTCCGGCGCCCCTGCGGTTTCGCTCTGGGTCAGCGACTACAGCCGCGCCGCGCCTGGCGGCACGGGCGCTGCCAAGTGCGGCGGCAACTATGCCGCCAGCCTCGTCCCCACCGCCGAAGCCTTCTCGCGCGGCCACGATCAAGTGCTGTTCCTCGATGCGGTCGAGCGCCAGTGGATCGAGGAGCTGGGCGGCATGAACCTGTTCTTCGTCTTCGCCGATGGCTCGCTGATCACGCCCCCCTTGGGCGGCACGATCCTCCCCGGCATCACCCGCGAAAGTCTCATTAAACTCGCCCGCGAGGAAGGCCTCACCGTGCGCGAAGAGCGCTACTCGCTCGCGCAGTGGCAGGCCGATGCGACTTCGGGCGCGCTCACTGAAACCTTTGCCTGCGGCACCGCTGCGGTGGTCACGCCGGTTGGCAAAGTGACGAGCGCTAGCGACAGCTTCGTCATCGGCAGCGGCGGCCCAGGCCAGCTCACCCAGAAGCTGCGCCAGCGCCTTGTCTCGATCCAGCGCGGCGAGGTTGCCGACACCCACGGCTGGGTCCACCGCATCGGCTGACCAATAGCCCCATCCCATTGAGGGGCGAGAGATCGGAGAGGGGAGCGACATAGCGCTCCCCCGGTTGCCAAGGCCCCCGCGCCATGGCATCGGCTTGCACTATTAACCGCTCGATTAGGGCGTGAGGGAGAGCTTTGCCATGAGCATTTCATTCAAGGACAAGGTCGCCATCGTCACCGGCGCCGGCGGCGGCATCGGGCGTGAATACGCGCTGGAACTCGGCCGCCGGGGCGCCAAGGTCGTCGTCAACGATCTCGGCGGCGCGCGCGATGGCACCGGCCATTCGGACGCCGCGCTGAAGGTGGTCGAGGAAATCCAGGCTGCGGGCGGCGAGGCGATCTCGAACGGGGGCTCGGTCACCGAATTCGAGCAGATGGCCGAACTGGTCGCCAAGGCGAAGGAAAAGTGGGGCGGCGTCCATGTCCTCATCAACAACGCCGGCATCCTGCGCGACAAGAGCTTCACCAAGATGGACCCGGCGGACTTCGAGATGGTCGTCAAGGTCCACCTCATCGGCTCGGCCTTCGCCACCAAGGCCTGCTGGGATCTGATGCGCGAGCAGAACTACGGCCGCATCCTGATGACCGCCTCGTCGACCGGCCTCTTCGGCAACTTCGGCCAGGCCAACTACGGCGCGGCCAAGCTCGGCCTCGCGGGACTGACCAAGACGCTCTACCTCGAAGGCGCCAAGAACAACATCAAGGTCAATACCCTCGCCCCCGTCGCCGCCACGCGAATGACCGAGGACATCTTCCCCGAGGAAGCCTTCAAGCTGTTTGGCCCGGAAAACGTCGTCCCGGCCGCCCTCTTCCTCGTCTCGGATGACGCCCCCAGCAACGCCATCGTCGGCGCAGGCGCGGGTGCATACCACTCGGCGTGGGTCACGATGAACAAGCCCGTCCTGCTCCCGCTGAACGCGCGCACCGTCGAAGACTTCGCCGCGCACTGGGACCAGATTTCCGACCGCACCGGCGATTTCGTGCCCCAGTCGGGCGCGCAGCAGAGCCAGGCGATCCTCGTCGAGCTTCAGGCCGCGATGAAGCGCTGAGGCCTTGCTAGCGGGGGCACACGCCGCGCGTCGCCCCCGCCAATTGCATAGTCCGCAACCGCGCCTGCACTTCGGCCTCGTCCAGCACTCGCGCCTGCCCGGTGCGCGCGTCGATCAGGAGCGGCGCGGCGCAATCGCGTCCCAGTGCCTTGGGCAACGCAGCGCGCCCGCCCTTCTCCGGCACCATCAGCACCATCTCTGAAGCGGCATCGCGGTAGACAACACGGAGCAGCTGCGTGCCTTCATCCGCCTTGCGAGGGGCCGCCGGAGCCGCATTGCAAGCGGAAAGCGCCAGCACTCCCCACAGGCCCGCCGCGAGCGCCAACCTCACCGGACGCCCCCCGCCCCTTCGTCATTGCGAGCGTAGCGAAGCAATCCAGAGTGGCTCAGCGCGACGCTCTGGATTGCTTCGTCGCTCTGCTCCTCGCAATGACGAACTGGGGGGTCGGCATGGAACACCCCGCGCTGGGTCACTAGTCTTCCACGATCTTGAGCAACTTGCGCTCCAGCGGCGAAAGCACGCCCGCCAGCTCGTGCCCGCGCTTCAGCACCTGCCCCGCCTCGCCAAAAAGCGTCCACATGCCCTGCTTGCCGCGCAGCGAAGGGCGCTTTTCGATGCGAGCGGTGGGGCGCTCGGCAGTGCGGCGGAAGGCGGCGAAGCTCGCTGCATCCTTGCCGAAGCTCATCGCATAATCGCGCCATTCGCCGGCGGCGACCATGCGGCCATAGAGATCGAGAATGCGCATGAGTTCAGGCCGTTCGAAGCCGACTTGCTGCTCGGAGCGCACTTGCGGGAATGGCAGCACACCGGGGCCGAAACCACCCGCATCGGCTCCGCCCAGCACGCTCAGCTACGGCTCCTGCGCCGGTTGCCGCCGCCGACCGGCGCGGGCGCACCGGTGGCCTCGTCATGCCGCTCAAGCAGCGCGGCGACTTGCGCCTTCAGCAGTGCGACTTCGGCTTCCAGCTCATCGACGCGGCTCCCGCCCGTGGGCTCGCACGGCTCCTTGCAAGGCGTGCCGTAAGGGATGAAGTCCTTTAGCCATGTCTCGACCGGCACCAGCGTGGAACGCGCCTTGAGGCCAACCATCGTCGCGCCTTCGGGTACATCTTCGGTCACCACCGCATTGGCGCCGACGCGCGCGCGCGGCCCTACGATGATCGGGCCGAGAATCTGCGCGCCCGAACCGATGATCGCATTGTCGCTCAGCGTCGGGTGGCGCTTGCCAGGCACGCCATTGGCCGGATTGGTTCCGCCCAGGGTCACGCACTGGTAGATCGTGACGTTGTCGCCGATCTCGGCCGTCTCGCCGATCACGGTGAACCCATGGTCGATGAACAGGTGCCGCCCGATCTTTGCGCCGGGATGGATGTCGATCCCGGTGAAGAAGCGCGCCAGATGGTTGACGAAGCGCGCGAGGAAAAAGAACTGGCGCACGAACAGCCAGTGCGCCACGCGGTGCAGGCCGACGGCGTGAAGCCCCGGATAAAGCAGGATTTCCCAGCGCGAGCGCGGCGCGGGATCGCGCGCGCGGATCGAGTCCAGATAGGCGGTAAGGCTTTCGAACATGGTCGGGCTTTTCCCCCTTTTCCGCCGCTAAAGCAAGCGGGGCTGGCGCTCGGCCTCGGGCACACCGTGTACCCTTTCGGCCAAAGCATCGCGTGCCAGCGATATGGTGACGGCCGCCTTACGCTCAAGGGACAGGCGATCAATTGTTTCGACAAGTGCTTCGGCGGCCGCATGGCTGCGCTCCAGCCGAGGCAGGAGATAGGCCAGCACCGCCTCCCCCAGCGCGAGGCCGCGCCGCGCCGCATGCGTTTCCACCAGCGCGCGCAGCAGATCATCATCGGGCGCGCCGATTTCGATCATCAGCGCCGCGCCCAGCCGCGAGGCCAGATCGGGCAGCGCCACCTGCCAAGCCCCCGGCGCACGGTTCGAGACGATCAGCAGCGGCCGCCCTTCGCCTTGCGCGCGGTTCCAGCGGTGGAACACCGCGTCCTCGGGCAGACCGTCCGCATCATCCAGCGCATCGCCCAGTCCGCTCGCGGCAAACCAGCGCGCGAGCAGGCTCTTGCCCGAACGCGGCGGCCCGGCCAGCACGGCAGCGCGATAGGGCCAGTCGGCCGCGCCCGCCAGCAGCGCCAGCACCGGCTCCAGCGAGGGGCCGGTCAGCACGGTCTCGGCGCTGGTCGCCGTGACGAGAGGCAGAGCAATCTGGCTCATGCTTACTTGCGGATGCTGAGCGCACCGGCCCCTTGGGTCACGCGCCAGCCCTGCGTGCGCAAAGCAGCGGCGAGCGCATCGATGTCGCCGGCAAAGGTCACGCGCATCACCGATGTGCCGCCGATGGCAAGGCTGGTGGTTGCCGCTTCCTTGACACCGTCGACCCGGCGCAGCGCACCGATACCGGCATCGACCGCCGCCGCATCGGGCGTGACGAACTGGACCGTGATCACCGTGGTCGGCGCCGCTGCCGTTGTCGCGACAGCGACAGGTCCCGCCGCCGCCGACGTTGCGGAGGGCGCGGGGCCTAGCTTGGCGACAATGCTCTGTACCAGCGCGGGATCGAGATCCGGGCGCATCGAAAGTGAGGAATCTGGCGCCAGCTGCCCTGCAGCAAGCGCGCCCGCGTAAATCCCGTCGAGCTTGGTGATCGCTTCGGCCAGCATCGCAGGGAGCTTGTCCTCGCTCGGTGTTGTCAGCTCGAAGCTGCCGAGAAACGCGTTGTCCGGGCCGCGCCGCGCGGTGAAGGTGCCGTGGACCGGCCCGCCCGGCCAGCTCCGCTCGAGCTTGGCGATCGGCATGATCACGTCCGACGCTCCAAACGAATCGAGCACCAGCCGCCACCAGTTGCGGCTGCGGCGGCCAAGCTGGCCCGCCGTCAGGAGCAGCGAATCTGCGCCCGCGCCTGCGGGCCGCACATAGTCGATCACGCTCGATCCGGTGCGGAACTCGGCCCAAGCTTTCTGCCAAGGCGTGCGCGTCTCGAACACCGAAGTGACCCCGCCCTGGATCAGCACCGGAATCACCAGCAGCGGCGCCGAATGCGCGATCTGGCCCTGCATGCCAAGGTAGCCGCTGGTCCGCGCGCGGTCGAAGATCACGCCCAGCGTCGCGATATAGCGGTGCGGACCGATCTGCTCCTGCCCCACGACCACTGCCGAAACCATGCCGTCGAGCGTGCCATCATCGAGTGCGGGAGCGCCGCCGCCGCCGAGGCCGTTCGAGGTCCACAGCTTCTCCCACGCCAGCCGCTGCGCCTGCCGCCAGCCGTTGGCGCGGGCTTCTTCCGCGGTCTTGCCGGTGGTGTTGACCTCGATCCCGCTCACCTCGAAATCGCCGTTGCTGGCAATCGGCGCGATGCCACGGTCTCCCTCGATCTGCGCGTAGATCACCGCGCCGCCAGCGGCGAGCAGCAGGCCGAGCCCCGCCAGCAACGCAAGGCGCGCCCTGCGGCTCAAGTCCGGCTTCAGCATCAGGTGTGGCAAGGATGGGCGCAAGGCGGCCAAGGGAACTCCATCTGGGGACGCATGCTTGCGCTGGTAGTCGGCTGGCCGCGCTTTTGCCCAAAGGCAAGTGGAAATCCAAGCGGGAAAGCGCTAGGCGCTCGGCCTATGGCTTCCAACGACGAAACTTCGCAGTCCTATTCGTACGCCAAGGCGGGGGTAGACATTGCCGCCGGCAATGCCCTCGTGAAGGCGATCGGCCCCCTCGCGCGCGCCACCGCGCGCCCCGGCGCCGATGCCGAACTGGGCGGCTTCGGCGCGTTCTTCGACTTGAAGGCGGCAGGCTACAAGGACCCGCTGCTGGTTGCGGGCAACGACGGCGTCGGCACCAAGGTCAAGCTGGCGATTGATCATGACCGGCACGATGCGATCGGCATCGATCTCGTCGCGATGTGCGTCAACGATCTCATCGTGCAGGGCGCCGAGCCCTTGTTATTCCTTGATTATTTTGCCACCGGCAAACTCGACACCGGGGTTGCCGAGCGCGTTGTGGCAGGCATTGCCGAAGGCTGCCGCATGGCCGGCTGCGCCCTCATCGGCGGTGAAACCGCCGAAATGCCCGGCATGTACGGCCCCGGTGACTACGACCTTGCCGGCTTCTGCGTCGGCGCGGTCGAACGCGGCGAGCAGCTCACTGGCGAACGGGTAGCAGAGGGCGATGTGCTGATCGGGCTCGCATCCTCGGGCGTCCATTCCAACGGCTATTCACTCGTCCGCCGCCTCGCCGCCGACAAGGGCTGGAAGATGGATCGCCCCGCGCTGTTCGACAACGAGCGCCTCCTCATCGATCACCTGATCGAACCCACCCGTATCTATGTGAAGAGCCTGCTGCCCTTCATCAGATCAGGCCGCATCCACGCGCTGGCCCACATCACCGGCGGCGGCCTCCTCGAAAACGTGCCCCGCGTACTGCCCAAGGGCCTCCACGCCCGCATCGATGCCGATGCCTGGGAACAGCCGCGCCTGATGGCCTTCCTTCAGGCGCAGGGCCGGATCGAGCCCGAGGAAATGGCCCGCACCTTCAACTGCGGCCTGGGCATGGTCCTCGCCGTCGCAGCGGATGAAGCCGCCACGCTCATCACCGACCTCACCGCCGCGGGCGAAACAGCCTTCCCGATCGGCGAGATCGTCGCAGGGGAAAAGGGCTGCACCGTCTTCGGCAGCGCCGAAGCATGGTCCGCCCGCGCACCGTGGGAAGCGGTGCATGTCGGCTAAGCCAAATCCTCTCCATTTTCGCGAAGCGCAAATGGGGAGGTGGCAGCCCGAAGGGCTGATGAAGGGGTTTTTCTTCACCGCCATGACCCCTCCGACCCGCCTGCGGCGGGCCACCTCCCCATTTATCTTGGGGAAAAATGGAGAGGGAAACCATGGCTGAACGCGCAAAAATCGCCGTCTTCATCTCGGGCAGCGGCACCAATATGGCCGCGCTGCTCTATGCCAGCCGGCTGCCTGATTGCCCGTTCGAGATCGTCCTCGTACTCTCCAACAACCCTGAGGCAGGCGGCCTCAAGCTCGCCGCAGCAGAAGGCATCGCCACCTTCGTCCTCCCCCACAAGGGCGTGCCCCGCGCCGAGCACGACGCCGCGATGGAAGCAGCTGTCCGCCGCGCCGGCGCGCAGTGGATCGCGCTCGCAGGCTACATGCGCATCCTCACCCCCGAATTCGTCGCACGGTGGGAAGGCCGGATGGTCAATATCCACCCCTCGCTGCTGCCCAAATACACCGGCCTCCACACCCACGAACGCGCGCTAGACGCAGGCGATACGCACGCCGGCTGCACCGTCCACCTCGTCACCGCCGATCTTGATGAAGGCCCGATCCTTGGCCAGATTCCTGTCGCGATCCTCCCCGGTGATACGGCCGGTGCCCTCGCCGCACGCGTCCTTTTCGCCGAACACCAGCTCTACGCCCGCTGCCTCGCCGAGCTGGTCTCGCGCAATGCCGATCCCGTCTGGCTCACCCAGCAAGTCCGCACCCGCGCCATGGAGCTCCCCGAAGCCGAGGAAAGCCTCAGCCACGGCATGGCCTGCTTCGGCATCGTCAAGGGCAAGAAATTCGCCTGGGTCAGCGCCGATCACCACGGCGACGGGAAAACCGCGCTCCTCGTCAAGATCAGCGGCGCCGATGAGCAGGAACAGCTCATCGAAAGCGATCCCGATCGTTTCTATCGCCCCGCCTATTTCGGTGACGGGTGGATAGCTATTCGTCTTGACCTTGAGGGCGTTGACTGGGACGACATTTCCGAATGGCTGCGCCGATCATGGCTGGCCGTGGCGCCGCGCAAGCTTGCGGCGATGATGGAATTCTGACCGTAGCCCAGTTCCGGCTGCCGGAGCCCCCAATGCCCCGAACTCCGCTTTCCCCGCTCCACCGGCTTTATTTTCACTCTGCTCTGCAATCGTTTGTCGAAGCAGGCGGAGGCATCTTTATCGCCGGCTTCCTCGTCAGCCGGGGCTTTTCGTTTCCGGCTGCGCTCGCCAGCTTCGCGTTGATCGTCCTCTCGCGCTTCGCCTTGCGCGGTCTCGTCCTGCCGCTGGCGGTGCGCGTGGGTGTGCGCAATGTCCTGCTGATCGGCATCGCGGTTCGCGCGGTGAGCTTCGCGATGCTCCCGCTGGTCCACGAAGTCGGCCTATTTCTGGCGCTTTTCCTCGCCGTCAGCGGCCTTGGCAGCGTAATCTACTGGACGGCGTGGCACGGCTTCCTCCCCGTGCTCACCGATACCGGGCGCGGCGGCCAGCAGGTCAGTGTGCAGCAGGCGACCAGCGCGCTGGTGGGTATCGCCGCCCCTGCATTGGGCGGCCTGCTCCTCGCGCATGGCGGGCCAGGCGTGGCCTTTGCCGTGATCACCGTGCTGCAACTCGCCAGCGCCCTGCCGCTCCTCGGCGCGCCCAATCCCGCGATCAACCCCGACGCTGCACTCGAACCCGGCGTCGCCAACTACGCGCGCCGCCTCTACTTCAACGAAGGCTTCCACTCGGGCTGCGCGGTCGTGATCTGGAACCTCGCCTTGTTCGCTACGCTGGGCGAGCATTTTGATCAGTTCGGCGCTGCCATGGCCGCCGCCGGGCTCGCCGCCGCTGCCGGAAGCCTGCTCGTCGGCCGCATGATCGACGGCGGACGCCCGCGCTATTCGCTCGTCATCGCCTATGGCGCCGCCGCGCTTGCGCTGGCCGCCAAAGGCACCGCACTCGGCCATCCGCTCCTCGCCGTCGCCGCAACCGCGCTCGGCGCGCTCGTCGTGCCCATGACCAGCACCGCCATGCTCGCCCCACTCTACGCCATGGCGCGGCAGGGGCCCTGCGTGCTTCGGTTCTCGATGGCGACCGAGGGCGGCTGGGACCTTGGCTGCTCCGCCGCTTGCCTTACAGCTGCGGCCCTGCTGGCGGGCGGCGCGAGCTTCCGTTTGCCGATCTTGCTCGGCCTCGCCCCCATCGCGGCCATGGCCTGGACACTCGACCGCTGGTACGCGCGGCGTCCTCAGACTGCCTGAGATAAACAGGGACAGTCCCCATTTATCGCTGACCGAGCGGGACTCGACGCGGTCACAGCGGCGAATTACGCTCGCCCCATGATCCGCTCGCTCCTCCTTGGCCTCGCGGCCATCGCGGCCCTGACCGCCTCTGCCGCGCCCGCCGCCGCCAAGCCCGCCAAGCCCGCCATTGTCGACCTAACAACCGATTACACCCGCTTCTACCATGCAAGCCGCAAACAGCCGCGATTGGCGCAGGCCGCCGCCTTCAAACGGCTGATGGCTAGGAAGTTCCCCGGTTTCTATACCGAAACCCGCTTCGGTGCCCCCGCCGCAGAATACGACGAGATCGTCGCGAAGTCCTTCGACGCCTTCCCGAAAATTGAGGCCCGGTTCACCGCCCGGGCTGCCGCGCTCGGACCGGCCTTTGCCGCCGCGATCAGCGATTTTCACCGCACTTTCCCCGAAGCGGGTGCGCTTCCGCCGACCTACCTCGTTCACAGCCTCGGCGAAATGGACGGCGGCACGCGCGAGATCGGCGGGAGGACGGTGCTCGTGTTCGGCGCCGACGTGATCGCGCGCGTCCACCGCGAGGGCGCCAACGAGCGGCCCTTCTTCGAGCACGAACTGTTCCACACATACCACGAGCCGCGCTTCGCCGGATGCAAGCCGGTGTGGTGCGCGCTGTGGGAGGAAGGCCTCGCGACCTATGTCGCCGATCAGCTCAATCCCGGCGCGACTGAGGACGAGCTGCTGCTGCCTATGGCCATGCGCCAGCAGATCGACGCGAACCGCGCCATGGCGGCCTGCGCCGTGCTGCAACGCGCGATGTCAGAGGATCCGCACGACTATTCGGCACTGTTCAACGGCGGCCGCAACCTGCCCGGCCTGCCCGAGCGCGCGGGCTATTACGTCGGCTATCTGATCGCACAGCGCCTCGGCGAAGGGCTCTCCCTGCAGGAGCTCGCCCGCTGGGACCAAGCCACCGCCCGCCCGCGCGTCCTTGCCGAGCTGGGGAAGCTGGCGCCCGATTGCGCGGCGGCGGGTCCTGACCGCGTCGTGTTGCCGCGCCCTAAATTTCGCTGATATCCACCACCGGCCGATCCTCGCGCGAGCCGCGATAACGCGCATCGGGATCGCTTTCGCCGGGCGAAATCACCACGTAATCCGGATGCACCTCCAGCAGCGTGCCCACGAACGGCATCCCCTCAAGGCTCCCCGTAACGCGGTAGCTCACCATATCCCCCGCCTTGAACGTGGCGGGATCGAAATTGAACTCGAACGGGCATGACCCGTCCCCCATTCCCAGCATAGCCTCTCCCGTAACGCAAAAGGGCCACCGGATCGCTCCGGCGGCCCCTGCTATAGCAACCTGCGCGTGCAGGATCAGCCGACGATTTCTTCCGGCTTGAAGAAGTAGGCGATCTCGATCGCCGCGTTCTCGTCCGAATCCGAACCGTGGACGGTGTTGGCTTCGATCGATTCGGCCAGTTCCTTGCGGATCGTGCCAGCTTCCGCGTTGGCGGGGTTGGTAGCGCCCATGATATCACGGTTGCGCTGCATGGCGTTCTCGCCTTCCAGCACCTGCACCACGACCGGGCCCGAGATCATGAACTCGACCAGATCGTTGAAGAAGGGACGCTCGCGGTGAACGGCGTAGAAGCCCTCGGCCTGCTCGCGGCTCATGTGGATGCGCTTCGAGGCAACGACACGCAGGCCGGCTTCCTCGAGCATCTTGGTGACGGCGCCGGTCAGGTTGCGGCGCGTGGCATCGGGCTTGATGATCGAAAAGGTGCGGGTAACCGCCATGGGATGTTCCTTGCGTATTGGGGGGCTTTTGGTTGGCCGCGCCCCTAGCGGGGTTTGTGCTGCACTGCAAGGTTATGGGGCAAGGTTAGTGGACGTCAGCGCGGCCCTTCCAGCCACTTGCCGCCTTCCTGCCGCCAGTATTTGCGCTCAGTCCCCTCGCGGCTGCCCAGCATGCGCCAGGTCGCCCTCGCGTCGTCGATCCGCTCGGGCGGAAACAGCAGGAATACGCGCTCGGCGTTTTCCATGTCCCGCCAAACACCGTCCGCCAGCGCCAGATAGCGGGCGCCGTTGGCCGGTTCCGGGGCGGTCGAAAGCAGGATCGGCTGGCGCGCATCATGTTCGCCGCCAGCCATCCCGTTCGCCAGAAAGGTCTCGGGCAGCCGCGTCCACAGCGCTTCGCTGATCCGCCCCAGCTGCACGGCATCATCCGAGACCACCAGCAGCCGCTCGCCCGCGCCCAGCGTGCCCTGCGCAATCTTGGGCAGCACGAATTCGGCCGGATCGCGCGAAAGCTGATAGAAGTCGACGCGCACCGTCGCCCTCAGATCGGATCGTCGAGCGAGCGGGCAAGCGGCGTGAAGCTCTTCGGACCTGCCTCGGTCATCACCCAGCAGTCCTCCAGCCGGATGCCGAACTCGCCCGGCATATAGATCCCCGGCTCGTTGGAAAAGCACATGCCAGGCGCCAGCGGCGTCTGGTCACTGCCGACAAGGTACGGGCTCTCATGTCCATCCATGCCGATGCCGTGCCCCGCGCGGTGCGGGAGACCCGGCAGCGCAAAGCCGGGGCCCCAGCCCTCGCTCTCGTAGAAACGCCGCACCGCCGCATCGAGCACGCTGACGGGCGTGCCCACCTTCGCCGCGCCAAACACCATGTCCTGCCCGCGCCGCACTGTGTCCCACACCTTGCGCTGCCGCGCCGTGGGTTCGCCAAACACGAAAGTGCGCGAGATATCCGATTGATAATCCTCGACAATACAGCCGCAGTCCATCAGTACGACCGAGCCTTCGTGGACTTTTTGCGGGCTGTGAGACCCATGCGGATAGGCGCTTGCCTCGTTCAGCAGCACCAACGCGAAGTCGCTCTGCGCCCCCAGCCGGACGGTCGCCTTTTCGATCAGCGCGCCGATATCCGCCGCCGTCATGCCCTCGCGCACCGCGCCATGCGCCTCGCGCATCGCCGCGAGCGTGATCGTGTTCGCCCGCTGCATCAGCGCAAGCTCGGCGGGCGACTTGATCTGGCGGCAGGCATTGACCAGCGCCGCACCCGAGACGACCTCGAACCGCCCCTCGCGCGCCAACCCCTCGGTGATGAAGGCGCGCGTCGTCTGCTCCACCGCCACGGGACCGGCGCGCCCCTTCAGCGCTTCGGCGATCAGCGCGAAGGGGCTCGCGTCCTCGTGCCAGGTGCGCACGTCCGCCGGCACGGCCAGCGTTTCCTTCACCGAAGGCGCCTCGAAAAACGGCGTCACGACAATCGGCTGGCCCTGCGCCGGGATCACCGCTGCGGTAATCCGCTCCGATCGCGACCAGCGAATGCCGGTGAAGTAGGTAAGGCTGCTCCCGCTCTCGACCAACAGCGCCGCAATGCGCTGCTCCTGCATCAGGCCCTGCACCTTGGCGATCCGCGCGAGACGCTCCGCCCGGGTGATGGGCGCTGGTGGATCGATCATAGGGCCGGACGACAGCGGCGCCGCCCGCAGCCCAGCGGGCATCGCCATGAGCGCTGTCACGCCGCCAGCGCCCGCCAGCACTGCGCGCCGTGAAAAGCTCATGCCACTTTCCCCTTCCCCGAGCGGCAGCGATCCGAACAGAACTTCACGTTGTCCCAATCGCGCTCCCACTTCTTCCGCCAGGTGAAGGGGAGGCCGCAAGACGCGCAGAGCTTGCTCGGCAAGTCCGCCTTGCGGCGCATTTTCGGCACGTTAGGCCTCGAGCACGTCGCGCACGTAGCGATCGAGCAACCGCACGCCGAAACCCGTCGCGCCCTTGTCGTGAGTCGCGCCGGCCTTGTCGACCCACACGGTGCCCGCGATATCGAGGTGCGCCCAGGCCACGCCCTTGTCGACGAAGCGCTGGATGAACTGCGCCGCGGTGATCGAGCCTCCATACCGCGGGCCAACGTTCTTCATGTCGGCAATCGGGCTGTCGATCAGCTTGTCGTAGGCAGCGCCCAGCGGGAAGCGCCACAGCGTGTCGCCGCTCGCCTTGCCCGCCGCATCGAGCTGCCCGGCGAGCAGGTCGTCGTTGCAGAACATGCCCGCATGCTCATGCCCCAGCGAAATGATGATCGCCCCGGTCAGCGTCGCAAGGTCGATGATCGTTGCGGGGCTGTATTCCTGCTGCACCCAGGTCACCGCATCGCACAGCACGAGGCGGCCTTCGGCGTCGGTGTTGATCACTTCGATCGTCTGGCCCGACATCGAAGTGACGACATCGCCCGGGCGCTGCGCATTGCCATCGGGCATGTTCTCGACGAGGCCGCACACACCGATCACGTCGGCCTGCGCCTTGCGCCGCGCCAGCGCGAGCATCGTGCCCGCCACCGCCGCCGCGCCGCCCATGTCCCACTTCATGTCTTCCATGCCGGCTGCTGGCTTGATCGAGATGCCGCCGGTGTCGAAGGTCACGCCCTTGCCGACAAACGCCGTCGGCCGCGCGCCGGCCTTGCCCTTCCAACGCATGGCGATGATCTTGGGCTCGCGCACCGACCCTTGCGCCACGCCGAGCAGCGCGCCCATGCCAAGCGCGGTCATTTCGGCAAGGCCCAGCACCACGATCTCGACGCCCGTGCCTTCAAGCCGCGCCTGACAGCGCTCCACGAAGCTGGCGGGGTAGATCACGTTGGCCGGCTCGGTGACCAGCTCGCGCGTGAACTCGACGCCTTCGGCAATCGCCGCCTCGGTCTCCCACAGCTCGGCCGTGCCCTCGGGCGCTGCCAGCGCGACGATCTTCGCCAGCGAAGGCTTCTGCTCGTCGCTCAGCTTGGTGCGATAAACGTCATGGCGCCAGGCGCGCAGCCGCGCAGCGAGCAGCACGGCGGTCGCTTCCTCAGGCGTCAGGCCGCTTCCGGCAAAGTCGATGGCGAGTTCGGTTTCGCCCGAGGTCAGGTACTTCGCGGTGATCCCGCCGCCCGCGCGCTCCAGCGCAGAGGCGCGCCCCGCCGCGCCCGGCTCGCCGAGTCCGGCAAAGGCGAGCCGCTGCACCCCCTCGCCTGCAGGCACCATGGCTTCGAAGAGCTGTCCGGTCTTGCCCGTAAAGCGGGCGGCGGCCGCTGCCTCGCGCACCAGCAGATCGGCATCGGCTGGCAGGCCGTCCTGCGCGACCAGACGCGCGACAAGGCGGAAACTGGCGCTGGCGGCGACGGCGAATTCGATGATCATTCAAGGCTCCTGCCGGAAAAAGGGCACACCCCGGGGCTGTGCTTCGTTCGAGGTGAATTGTGGGTTTGCAGTTAAGCGGCACCGGTGCGATAGGCAAGGCCATGCGAGCCCCCCCGCGGCCCCTGCCGCAAGCCTTGTTCCGATGCTTGCGGCCAAAGTGTGTCGCTGCAATTCGCCCGGCACTGGCCGCGTTTGGCGTGCTTGCGCTCGGCGCGGGCGAAGTCCGCGCGCAAACGGCAAGCGCGGCACCCCCGCCCGAAGAGGCAGGTGCTGCTGGCGAAACCCGCTTCCAGGCCGATCGTGTTACGTATGCCAGCGATGCCGAGACCGTCACCGCCACCGGCAATGTCGTCCTGCGCCGCGACGAGCAGACCGTGCGCGCGGACGTCGTCACATGGAACCGCAAGACCGGCAGTATCGAGGCAAGCGGCAACATCCGCTTCGTCGATGATGCGGGCAACGTGCTCTATACCGACAAGGTCGAGCTGACCGACACGCTGAAGGCCGGTGCGATCGACGACCTGCTGCTTGTCCTGCGCCAGGGCGGCCGCCTCGCCGCGCGGAGCGGGACACGCGCTGCCAATGGCAATATGGTGCTCCACGATGCCGCCTTCTCCGGCTGCGCGGTGGAGGACGAGGACGGCTGCCCCAAGCGCCCGAGCTGGGAAGTAACCGCGGTTACCGTCACCTACAACGCCAAGGACCAGCGCGTCCGCTACAAGGGTGCGCTGCTGCGCGTGTTCGGCCTACCGATCCTGCCGCTGCCGGGCCTTGCCCACACATCGGACTTCCGTGCCGAAAGCGGGGTGCTCATCCCCGGTTTCCGCATCAGCTCAGCCAACGGCGTGGAAATCAGCGATACCTATTATTGGCGCTTGGCGAGCGACAAGGACCTCGCGCTTACCGGTTATGCCTTCACCGGGGCGCTGCCGCTGATTGCCGGTCGCTACCGCCAGCTCACCGACAAGGGCGCCTTTCAGGCGGCCGCCTACCTCACCCGCAGCGCGCGTATCAATGTCGGCGACGGCAATGTCACCGATGCCAATGCGCAGCAGCAGGTGTTCCGCGGCTATTTCGAGGCCAACGGCCGCTTCCAGCTTTCGGAGAACTGGAGCCTTACCGGTTTTGGCCGCTATGCCAGCGACCGCACGTTCCTGCGCCGCTACGACATCAGCCGCGACGACCGCTTGCGCTCGACGATCAATCTCGAACGCATCGACTCCAGCAGCTACTTCAGCCTCGCCGGCTGGGCCGTGCAGACCTTGCGCAGCGGCGACCGGCAAGGGCTCGTCCCGATCGCCATCCCCGCGCTCGAATACCGCCGCCGCATCGTCCCGCCCACGATCGGCGGCATGCTCGAACTGCAGGTCAACAGTCTCGCGCTCACCCGCACGGGCGGGCAGGATACCCAGCGCGCCTTTGCCAAGGCGCAGTGGGACTTGCGCACGATTACGGGCATGGGGCAGGAAATCACTTTCACCGCCCTCGCGCGCGGCGATGTCTATCATTCGCGCCAGAACGAGCTTACCACCAACGCGTTCTACCGCGGCATCCCCGGCTGGCAGGGACGCGTCATCGCCACCGCCGCAGTCGATATCAAGTGGCCACTGATCGGGGCGGCGTTCGGCGGCACGCAAGTGTTCACCCCGCGCGTCCAGTTCGTCGCGATCCCCAAGATCCGCAACCTTGCCATCCCCAACGAGGATTCGCGCTCGGTAGAACTGGAAGATTCCAACCTGTTCTCGCTCAACCGCTTCCCCGGTTACGACCGGATCGAGGACGGCGTGCGCGTGACCTATGGCGCGGACTGGCAGCTCACCCGCCCCGGCTGGCGGGTCTCGAGCACGGTTGGCCAAAGCTACCGGCTCTCCACGCAGTCGACGCTGCTGCCCGACGGAACCGGCCTGTCCTCGCGCCGATCCGATATCGTGGGCCGCACCGACTTGCGCTTTCGCGATATCGTTCAGTTCACCCACCGTTTCCGGCTCGACAAGGACAGCCTGAAGCTGCGGCGCAACGAAATCGACGCGACGATCGGCAACCACCGCACGTATGCCGAAATCGGCTACCTCCGGCTGAACCGCGATATCCCCGCCACGTTCGAGGATTTGCGCGACCGCGAGGAATTGCGGTTCGCCGGGCGCATCGCTTTCGCGCGGCGGTGGTCGGTGTTCGGCTCGGGCGTTGCCAACCTCACCAGCAAGATTGACGATCCGACCAAGACCAAGGACGGTTTCCAGATGCTGCGCCACCGCTTCGGCTTCGCCTATGCCGACGATTGCCTCGATCTCGCGCTCACCTGGCGGCGCGACTATATCACCACGGGCGACGCGACGCGCGGCAACACCATCCAGTTCAATATCGCGATCAAGGGCCTTGGGGTGCGCTGAGCCGCCAACCACCCCTTTTTCCTCCGTTTTGCTTCCATCACCGTTGCAATCGGGCTATCGCCGCGCCACTCACCTCGGGTTAAGCCGAGCCATGCGAGTGAGGGGCGGCCCAAGAACCGTTCGGGAGGCTGTTCGGCATGCATGCCGGATGGGGCTGATAGACAGGAATATCGAACTACCATGCATACCCGGTTTCGCTTGTTTGCTGTGTCAGCGCGCGCCGCGCTAAGCCTTGGCGCCCTCGCGGTTGCCGCCGCCCCCATTGCCGGCACATTCGCGCAGACCCTGCCCGAACCGGCAGCGGAAGCCTCCCCCGACGGCGGGCTCAACCTTCCCGCCAATCCCACGATTTTCGGCAAGGCCGATCCTCACCTGCGCCGCGCCACCGCGATCGTAAACGGCGAGATCATCACCGGCACCGATATCGACCAGCGCCTTGCGCTCATCATCAGCGCCAATGGCGGCAAGGTCCCGCCAGAGGAAATGGAGCGCCTGCACCTTCAGGTCCTGCGCAACCTGATCGATGAAACGCTGCAAATCCAGGAAGCCAAGGCTGCGAACATCGATATCGACGAGGAGGAGATCATGCAGACCTTCAACCGCGTCGCCCAGCAGAACTTCGGCCAGAACCCCGCCGCGCTCGAGAAATACCTCACCGGCATCGGCTCATCCTCGAGCTCGCTCAAGCGCCAGATCAAGGGCGAACTTGCCTGGCAGCGCCTTCTGCGCCGCAACGTCCAGCCGTTCATCAACGTGTCGGACGGTGAAGTCCACGAAATGATGGACCGCATGAAGGCCGCCAAGGGCACCGAGGAATACCGCATTGGCGAAATCTTCCTCGCTGCCACGCAGGAAACCAAGCCGCAGGTCCTCACCAACGCGCAGAAGATCCTCGAACAGCTCAAGGGCGGCGGTAGCTTCGTCGCCTATGCGCGCCAGTATTCGCAGTCGTCGAGCGCGTCTGTCGGCGGCGATCTGGGCTGGATCCGCCTGGCCCAGCTTCCGCCCGAGCTTTCGACGCCCGCCGCGCAGATGGCGCCCGGCCAGCTGGTCGGCCCGATCGAACTCGCCTCCGGCTACTCGCTGCTCTACCTGATCGACAAGCGCCAGGTCCTGACCGCTGATCCGCGCGACGCGGTGCTCAGCCTCAAGCAGATTTCGATCGCCTTCCCCAAGGGCACCGCCGAAAAGGAAGCTGCCGGCAAGGCCGCGGAATTCGCTAAGGTGGTCAAGGAGATCAAGGGTTGCGGCGGGGCCGATAACGCCGCTGTTGCACTCGGCGCCACGGTCGTCGCGAACGATCAGATCCGCGTGCGAGACCTTCCAACGGCGTTGCAGGACACCATCCTCAAGCTCTCGGTGGGCGAAACCACCCCGCCCTTCGGCTCAATCGAAGACGGCGTGCGCGTGCTCATGCTTTGCGGCCGCGATGATCCCAAGGTCGAAAGCGGACCCAACTTCGAACAGCTCCAGTCGCAGATGGAAGACGACCGCGTGAACAAGCGCGCGCAGACCTACTTGCGCGACCTGCGCCGTGACGCGGTGATCGAGTACAACTGAGCGACACTCTTCCCATTCGTCATTGCAAGCGTAGCGAAGCAATCCAG
>CAILIO010000321.1 GCA_903834285.1 uncultured Sphingomonadales bacterium
TGGGAAGGGCGCACGATCCCTGAAGTGCTGCGATCGGGGGATCATGCGAAAATCGCTTCCTGGCGGAAACGCCGTTCGGAGGACGATACCCGGTCACGCAGGCCGGACCTTTGGGAGCGCCATATTGGCGCTCGGGTCCAGTCTGCCTCTGGCGCGCAGCGTGAAGTGCAGGACGAGTGACATGAATATCATCCAGCAGATTGAGGCTGAAGCCATCGCCGAATTCAAGGCGAAGAAGACCATCCCCGATTTCCGCGCCGGTGATACGCTGCGCGTCGGCGTGCGCGTCGTTGAAGGCGAACGCACCCGTGTCCAGGCCTACGAAGGCGTGTGCATCGCGCGTTCGAACCGCGGCCTCGGCTCGAACTTCACCGTTCGCAAGATCTCGTTCGGCGAAGGCGTGGAGCGCGTGTTCCCGCTCTACTCGCCCAACATCGACAGCATCACCGTGGTCCGCCGCGGCGTAGTGCGTCGTGCCAAGCTTTATTATCTGCGTGGCCGCACCGGCAAGTCGGCGCGTATCGCCGAGCGCAAGACGATTAAAACCACTCCGGCAAGCTGACCAGGGAGGGCCCATAAGCCCACTGCCCGGGCACCGTAGCGTGCTTCAAGAGGCGCCCTGGCAAACCAGCCGGGGCGCCTCTTTCCGTTTTGCCACACCTCCAGCAAGGACTATCGCTCCCATGCGACTGCTGACTTCACTGCCAGTTTGCGTTCTGGCTGCGACCGTTCTCGCCGTCGCAGCGCCCGTTCTTGCCGCCGAGACGAAGGATAGTGCCGTGACTGCATCGCAAGCCGCTCCTGCTCTCAGCCTCGAGCGCGTCTTTGCGAGCCCCGGTCTTGCCGGCCCCGTGCCGCGCGCGGTCAAGCTTTCGCCCGATGGCCGCTATGTCACTGTGCTGCGCGCCCGCCCGGACGACCGCGAGCGCTACGATCTCTGGGGCTTCGACCGCAAAGCCGGCGAGTGGCGCATGCTGGTCGATTCCAAGAAGCTCTCCTCGGGCCGCGAACTTTCCGAAGCCGAGAAGATGCAGCGCGAGCGCCAGCGCATCGGCGATCTCAAGGGCATCGTCAGCTACGAATGGACGGCGGACAGCACGGCTGTGCTCGTTCCCATCGATGGCGATCTGCTGCTCGCCGGGCTCGATGGCCCAATTGCTGGCACTGCGCGCAAGATCGCGGGCACCAAAGGCGGCGAGCTCGATCCGTCGCTCAGCCCCAAGGGCGGCCACATTGCTTTCGTGCGCGACCAGCGGCTGTTCGTGGGGGCGGTGGACGGAGCCAGCGAGCCGCAGCCCGTCACCCCCGCCGAGACCGCCAGCACTGTCCATTGGGGCGAGGCCGAGTTCGTCGCGCAGGAGGAAATGAACCGCTTCAAGGGTTACTGGTGGTCGGCCGATGGCAGCCGCCTTGCTGTCGAGCGCTTCGACGAAGCCAAGGTCGGCACCGTCACCCGCGCCGCCATCGGCGCAGAAGGCACCAAGACTTTCGAGCAGCGCTATCCCGTGGCCGGCAGCGCCAATGCCGAAGTCTCGCTCTGGGTGGTCGGTGCTGACGGCAAGAGCCGCGTGCAGGTGGACCTGGGGGCTGACAAGGACATCTACCTCGCCCGCGTCGATTGGGCGCCTGATGGCAAGACGCTCTATGTCCAGCGCGAGAACCGCGCGCAGTCAAAGCTCGACATGCTCAAGGTCGATCCGGCCACCGGCAAGACGGAAGTCCTGTTCACCGAAACCGCCGCGCAAGGCAGCTGGATCAACCTTTCGGATGCCTACCGTTTCCTCGCCGATGGCAGCCTGATCTGGCTTTCGGAGCGCGACGGCTTTGCGCACCTCTACCACTACAAGGCCGGCCAGTTCACCCAGCTCACCAAGGGCCCATGGGTTGTCACCGATCTCCTCGGCGTGGATCAGAAGTCGGGCCGAGTCACCTTTGTCGGCACCAAGGACGATGTCCTCGCGCCGCAGGTCTATGCGTTTGACCTGAAGAACCCTGCGAAGCTTGACCGTTTGACCGATCTTGCCTTCCACAACAGCGCTGCGATGGATCGCAAGGGCCAGACGCTTGTGGTCACGCGCAGCGCCGATGCGCAGCCGCCGCAGTCCTATCTGGCGGATGCGTCGGGCAAGCGCCTTGCGTGGATAGAGGAGAACCGCGTGGAAGGGATGCACCCCTATGCGCCCTATCTCGCCAGCCACCGGCCTGCCCAGTTCGGCACGATCCCGGCGGAAGACGGCAGCCCGCTCCATTGGATGATGATCACGCCGCCGCTGGAGCCCGGCAAGCGCTACCCTGTGTTCTCGTATCACTACGGCGGCCCGCACGCGCAAGTCGTCGGCAAGGGCTGGCAGGGAGCGCTGGCGCAGGCGATCGTGGACAAGGGCTATATCTATTTCGCCATCGACGGGCGCGGCTCTGACAATCGCGGCGTGAAGTTCGAAAGCGCGTTGGGCCGCGCGATGGGCTCGGTCGAAGTGGCCGACCAGCTGGCCGGCGCGCGTTATCTTAAGTCGCTCGCCTTCGTCGACGCGGCGCGGGTTAGCACCTTCGGCTGGTCCTATGGCGGCTATATGACGCTCAAGATGCTGGAACAGCACCCGGGCGAATGGGCCGCCGGCATTGCCGTCGCCCCTGTTACCCGCTGGGAGCTTTACGACACGCATTATACCGAACGCTATCTTGGCGATCCGAACAGGGAGCCCAAGGTCTACGCAGCCTCGGGCGCGCTGGCCGAAGCGGCGAAGATCCGAGATCCGCTCATGCTGATCCATGGTATGGCGGACGACAACGTCGTGTTTGAAAACTCGACTGCGCTGATCGCCAAGCTGCAGGGTGAGGCCGTGCCGTTCGAGATGATGCTTTACCCCGGCTTCACCCACCGCATCGGCGGGCCTAAAGTCAGCAAGCATCTCTACGAAACCGTATTCCGCTTCCTCGATCGCCACGGCGTGGGTAGCGGCCAGTAAACGACGAAAAGTAAGCCAATTGGGGCCGCAAGGCCGCCGCAAGGAGAGTGCAATGGGTTACCGGGTAGTGGTCGCAGGCGCGACCGGCAATGTCGGGCGCGAAATGCTCAATATCCTCGCGGAGCGCGAGTTTCCGATCGACGAGATCGCGGCTGTTGCCTCGTCGCGCTCGCAGGGCACCGAGGTTGAGTACGGCGAGACCGGGCGCATGATCAAGGTCCAGAACATCGATAACTTCGATTTCGCCGGCTGGGATATCGCGCTGTTCGCCATCGGCTCGACCGCGACCAAGGTCCACGCCCCGCGCGCCGCGGCGGCGGGCTGCGTGGTGATCGACAACTCCTCGCTTTACCGCATGGATCCGGACGTGCCGCTGATCGTGCCCGAGGTGAACCCCGATGCCATCGACGGCTACCGCGCGAAGAACATCATCGCCAACCCCAATTGCTCGACCGCGCAGATGGTCGTCGCCTTGAAGCCCCTGCACGACAAGGCGACAATCAAGCGCGTTGTCGTTGCGACTTACCAGTCGGTTTCGGGCGCGGGCAAGGAAGGCATGGACGAGCTGTTTGAGCAGAGCCGCGCGATCTTCGTCGGCGATCAGGTCGAACCGCGCAAGTTCACCAAGCAGATCGCCTTCAACGTGATCCCGCACATCGACAGCTTCCTGGATGACGGCTCGACCAAGGAAGAATGGAAGATGGTCGCCGAGACCAAGAAGATCCTCGATCCCAAGATCAAGGTCACCGCGACGTGCGTGCGCGTGCCCGTCTTCGTCGGCCACTCCGAGGCGATCAACCTCGAGTTCGAGGAGGAAATCTCGGCCAAGGAGGCGCAGGATATCCTGCGCGAATCGCCGGGGGTCATGCTGATCGACAAGCGCGAGGACGGCGGATACGTCACCCCGATCGAATGCGTGGGCGATTACGCCACCTTCGTTTCGCGCGTGCGTGAGGACCCGACGGTCGACAGCGGCCTATCGCTGTGGTGCGTCTCGGACAACTTGCGCAAGGGCGCAGCGCTTAACGCAGTGCAGATCGCCGAACTGCTCGGCCGCCGCCACCTCAAGAAGGGCTGACGCGCGGCCAGTGCAGCCCCTCCCCGACAAGGAGAGGGGCCAGCCGCTTACATCCCCGTATGCGTGACAGTCGTCGTGGTGGTCACCTTGCCGCTCGCGGTGCGGTGATGCACCACGCGGCGATGGTGGACGACCCTGCGATGGCGCGGCGCCATATAGCGATGCGCCGTCACATGCTCAGCCGGGGCAGGGGGCTCCATCGCCATTTCCGTCCGTTCGGTCGACACGGTTGTCTGCACCTGCGTGGGTTGGGCCTGTGCCGCCATGGCCGCATTGCGCGAGAACGCGGCATCGCTGGCCGAGACCGCAGCTGCATTCTCGGCGCGATTGGCGCGGTCATTGGCCATGTCGGTCTGCTGGTGTGCGGCATCGACGCTCATTTGCGCGCGGGCCACATCGTTGGACTGTGCCTGCGCCTGGGCCTGCACGGCATCGCGGTGCTCGTTTGCCGACTTCTGCATCTGGCCCAGCGCCGTGTCGGCGAGCGCGGAGGCGCGGATCGCATCCGCAATGGCCTCGGGCTTGTGACCGGCGGCGAGGTTTTCTTTCGCGTGTGCCAGTGCCGCGTTCGCTTCGGCGGTCCGACCCGGCTGCGCGGTCGAGGTGCCCATGTTTTCGGCGGTGTCGATCTTGGTCTGCGCCTCGGCGATGGCGGCGCGCGCGCGGTCTGCCTTGCCCTCGGCATAAGCAGGGGCGGCAAACGAGAGGCACAGCGCGGTCGCCATGAGCAGGCGACCAAAGCCGGTGTGGCGGGGGGTGGGGCGATTCATGATCGGGAACTCCGTGCAGCCACACGGGAGCGTGGGGCCGCATGGTTCTCTGAATGAGCCGCGGCCTGCGATGTTCCGCTGCAGGGCTGCGCGCGAAAGAAAGGTCAACCCGGCTGATAGAGTTTCTAGCATTGCGGCACGCGCCCTGGGCCTCTACTCCGACCACTTCCGCACGGGACCCGACCACGGGACCGGAAGGGGCACAGATGTTTGCGCATTTCGATTTGCTGCACGGCGTTGCCGGGCTGCTCGTGGGGTTTCTTGTCGGGCTGACGGGCGTTGGCGGCGGGTCGTTGATGACGCCGATCCTCGTGCTATTGTTCGGCGTTGCGCCGGGCACGGCCGTGGGCACTGATCTGCTGTTCGCCTCCGTTACCAAAGTCGTCGGCTCCACGGTCCACAGCCGGCGCGAGACGGTGGACTGGCACATCATGCGCCGCCTCGCCCTCGGCAGCGTCCCCGCCGCCGCCATCACGCTCGTGCTCATTTCCGATTTCGGCAAGATGAGCAAAGGCTCGAGCCACATTGTCCTGCTCTGCCTTGGCGCCATGCTCATCGTCACGTCGGTCGCCACGCTGTTCCAGAAGCAGCTTGCGCTTCTTGCCAAGCAGCATGAGCGACTCGACGACCGGCAGGCCCGCATCCCGACGGTGGTGCTCGGCGCGCTGCTCGGCGTGGCGGTTACGATGACCTCCGTCGGCGCCGGCGCCATCGGCGTTACCGTCCTGCTGATGCTTTACCCCGCGCTGCGCGTCGCCAAGGTTGTCGGCACCGATATCGCCCACGCCGTCCCGCTTACGCTCGTCGCGGGCTTTGGCCACTGGATCATCGGCGATGTCGATTTCGGCCTCCTCGCAAGCCTGCTTGTCGGCTCGCTGCCCGGTGCGGTAGTAGGGAGCATGCTCTCGACCCGCTCGCCCGATCACGTGCTGCGCCCTGCGCTCGCCGCCGTCCTCATGGTCTCCGGCATAAGGCTGCTTACCCAGTGAGCGAGACGTATCCCGGCTTTGACAGCGCTCCCCTTGCGCTCCACCGCCTGGGAGAAGGCCGCCCGGTGATCCTGCTCCACGGCCTGTTCTCCAATGCCCACGTCAACTGGGTCAAGTTCGGCACCGCCGCGCAGCTGGTCGCCGCCGGTTTCGAGTGCCTCATGCCGGACTTGCGCGCCCACGGTACGAGCGCTGCGTCCCACGATCCCGCCGCCTACCCGCCTGACGTGCTGGTGCGCGATCTGGAAGCGCTGATCACGCATCTGGGCCTCACTGACTACGACCTCGTCGGCTTCTCGCTCGGCTCGCGAACGTCGGCCCGTGCGGTGATCGCCGGCGCGCGGCCGCGCCGGCTTGTTCTCGGCGGCATGGGGCTTGATGGACTTTCCGGCTGGACGGGGCGCCAGGCCTTCTTCCGCGATGTGCTCGACCGCTTCGGCACGATCCGTCCCGGAGATCGCGGCTATGCGGCGCAGCAGTTTCTCAAGACGATGGGCACCGATCCCGAAGCTGCGGGCCATCTGCTGGGCACGATGGATGATACCGATCCCGCCGCGCTCGCCGCGATCACCATGCCCACGCTCGTCCTC
Organism: uncultured Sphingomonadales bacterium; assembly: GCA_903834285.1. Classification (GTDB taxonomy): domain Bacteria; phylum Pseudomonadota; class Alphaproteobacteria; order Sphingomonadales; family Sphingomonadaceae; genus Novosphingobium. The sequence continues at coordinate 6,394 of CAILIO010000321.1, forward strand.
TGCGGCGATCAGGACAACGATAACGGCAGCGCCGACCGCTTGGCCGAAGTCCTGCCCAATGCCCGCCGCGCGATCATTCCGGGCACGCATATGAGCAGTGTCACCGAGCCCGCCATGGGCGCAGAACTGGTTTCATTCCTGACCGCTTGACGCCCCGCAGCAGGCGTTTAACGGTCACGGCAAGGGCAGCCCCGGATGCCGCCCAAGACCAATGACCGGAGAGCCTGCCCCATGAAAAGTCTCGTTTCCCTTGCGACGCTTGCAGCCTCGCTCGTCGCCGTGCCCGCGATTGCCCAGCAAGCTGCCCCTGCTGCCGATGCAACATCCGCCGAAGCGTGGATCAAGGCCGCCGACAAGGCCTATTTCGACGAGACCGTGCGCGCCGGCCGCACCCAGTGGGTCTACGAGACCAACATCACCGACGATACCGAAGCGCTCGTCGCAGCCTCGAACGCGCAGCAGAACACGTTCATGGTCCAGACTGCGAACGAAGCCGCGCGCATGGCCAAGGTCCCCGGCCTCACCGCCGAAGACCAGCGCAAACTCGTCATGATGCGCACCCAGATCACCAGCCCCGTGCCCACCACCCCCGGCGCTGCGGAAGATTTCGGCACCCGCCAGGCGCGCATCCAGGGCCTCTACGGCAAGGGCCACGGCACGCTCAAGGGCGAGCCGATCAACGGCAGCGATATCGAGGCCGCGATGGGCACCAATCGCAACCCCGAACAGCTCAAGGAAATGTGGCTCTCGTGGCACGACACCGTAGGGCGGCCGATGAAGGCCGATTACGCCCGCATGGTCGAGCTTTCGAACGAAGGCGCGCGCGAACTGGGCTTTGCCGATACCGGCGCGCTGTGGCGCTCGAACTACGACATGGATCCGGCTGCCTTCGCTGCGCTCACCGAGAAGATCTGGAACGAGGTGAAGCCGCTCTACATCCAGCTCCACTGCTACACCCGCGCCAAGCTCAATGAAAAGTATGGCGACAGCGTGCAGAAGAAGAGCGGTGCGATCCGCGCCGATCTGCTCGGCAACATGTGGGGCCAATCATGGGGCAATATCTACGACGTGGTCGCCCCCAAGGGTTCTGGCGATATCGGCTACGATATCGGCGATCTGCTCACCGCCAAGGGCTATGATCCGGTCAAGATGGTCAAGACGGGCGAGGGCTTCTACTCCTCGCTCGGCTTCGCGCCCTTGCCTGAAACCTTCTGGGCCCGCTCGCAGATTACCAAGCCGCGCGACCGCGAGGTGGTCTGCCATGCTTCGGCCTGGGATATCGACAACAAGGACGACCTGCGCATCAAGATGTGCACCAAGGTCAACTCGGACGACTTCGTGACGATCCACCACGAACTTGGCCACAACTACTACCAGCGCGCCTACAACACGCAGCCCTCACGCTATTACATGGAAGGCGCCAACGATGGCTTCCACGAAGCCATCGGCGATACCATGGCGCTTTCGATCACGCCCGAATACCTCGTCCAGATCGGCCTGATGGGGCGCGAAAAAGTGCCCTCGGCCGACAAGGACACTGGTCTCCTCCTGCGCCAGGCGCTCGACAAGGTGGCGGCGATGCCGTGGACCTTGCTGGTCGATCGCTGGCGCTGGGGCGTGTTCGATGGCTCGATCAAGCCCGACAATTACGAAGCCGCGTGGAACCAGATGCGCCTCCAGTACCAGGGCCTCGTCCCGCCGGCGGAGCGCCCGGCCGATGCCTTCGATCCCGGCGCAAAGTTCCACATCCCGGCAGTCGTGCCCTACACGCGCTACTTCCTCGCCCGCGTGCTGCAATTCCAGTTCTACGAGGCAGCCTGCAAGGAAGCCGGCTGGCAGGGCCCGCTCCACCGCTGCAGCTTCTATGGCAACAAGGCGGTGGGCGCGAAGCTCAACGCCATGCTCTCGATGGGCGCCAGCAAACCCTGGCCCGATGCGCTCGAAGCCTTCACCGGCACCCGCGAAATCAGCGGCAAGGCGATGATCCGTTACTTTGCGCCGTTGCAGAAGTGGCTCGAAGTGCAGAACAAGGGCCAGAACTGCGGGTGGTAAGTGGCAATCCTCCCCACTTGCACGAAGCGCAAATGGGGAGGATGCAGCCCGAGGGGCTGACGGAGGGGCAAGTCTCGTTCAACCAGCTTGGGAGTAAACTCGCGCCATGCTCAAGACCTTGCTTGCCATATTGACCTCGGTGGTGCTGACCGTCCCCGCTTATGCCGCGGAGCCGCCCATCGAGGTGATGATCCTTGGTGCCTATCACTTCGGCAATCCCGGGCTCGATGTGAACAACGTGCATGTCGATAGTGTGCTGACACCGGATAAGCAGCGTCAGCTGGATGTGGTGGCGCAGGCGCTGCTCGCCTTCAAGCCCACGCGGGTCATGGTCGAGATGCAAAGCGAGGCCCCCGATCTTGCAGTCCCGGCTTATGCTGCGTTCACACCTGCCAAGCTGCTGACAGCTGCCAACGAGATCGATCAGATCGCGTTCCGCATCGCAGGCCTTGCCAAGTTGCCGATCGTCAGCGGGATCGACGAGCAGCCTGCGTATGGCGAGCCAGATTATTTCCCTTACGACAAGCTGCAGGAAGCCGCGCAAAAGTTCGGCCAGCAGGCTCTGATTGATGGCCCCAACGCCGAACTGAAGCCGGTGCTAGAAAAGTTTGAGGCCGATCAGAAAACCGCAAGCGTCGCCGAGTTGCTGGTGCCGGTGAACACCGATCCGATCTACACCACGATGGCAGGCTACTATACGTGGCTGCGCATCGGCGATCGCGACGATCAGGCCGGCGCCGATCTCAACGCCATGTGGTATCTGCGCAATGCCAAGATCTGGGGCAAGCTGCTGTCCGTCGCCAAGCCGGGAGACCGTGTGCTGGTCGTCTACGGCGCGGGACACGGTTACTGGCTGCGCCACTTCGCGACTGCGACACCAGGGGTTGTGTCCGTTGATCCCGTGCCGCTGCTGAAGGCGGCCGCTGCGAAGACGCGCTAAGCCCCCGCGTCAGCGGAACGGCGGCTCGTTGAACGCGCGCAGCTTGCGGCTGTGGAGGCGGGCGCCTTCCGCCCTCAGCAGCGCGCAGGCCGTCGTGCCGATGGCGAGGTGGCTGGAGATCGCCTCTTCGTAGAAGCGGTTGGCCTGCCCCGGCAACTTCAGTTCGCCGTGCAGCGGCTTGTCCGAAACGCACAGCAGCGTTCCGTAGGGCACGCGGAAGCGGTAGCCCTGCGCGGCGATGGTGGCTGATTCCATGTCGATGCCGACCGCGCGGCTGAGGCTGAGGCGGCGGGCTGAATGCGAGTAGCGCAGCTCCCAGTTGCGATCATCGGTGGTGACGACGGTGCCGGTGCGCATCCGCCGCTTGAGGTCCGAGCCGCCTGCGCCGCTGACGATCTCCGCCGCCCGTGCCAAGGCCACCTGCACTTCGGCGATGGCCGGGATCGGGATCTCGGGCGGCAGGACGGGATCGAGCACGTGGTCGTCGCGCAAATAGGCATGTGCGAGCACATAGTCGCCGATCTTCTGCGTGGGGCGCAGGCCGCCGCAGTGGCCGATCATCAGCCATGCCTCGGGCCGCAGCACGGCAAGGTGGTCGCAGATCGTCTTGGCGTTGGAGGGGCCGACGCCGATGTTGACGAGCGTGATGCCGCTGCGGTCCGACGCGACGAGGTGGTATGCCGGCATCTGGTGCCGCCGCCACGCGGTGTCCGACATGCGGGCGCGCGCGTTTTCGGTCCGCTCGGTCAGATGGAGTCCGCCTGCACCCGACAGCGCGGTATATTCGCCGGTACCCAGTTGCGTGCCCGCCCAGTCGACGAATTCATCCACGTAGCGGTGGTAGTTGGTGAAGAGGATATAGCGCTGGAAATCCTCCGCGGGCGTGCCGGTGTAGTGGACGAGGCGCGCGAGGCTGAAATCGGTGCGCAGGCCGTCGAACAGCGAGAGCGGCAGGGGCCCGTCGCCGACGTTGTACTCACCGTCCGCGATCTCGTCGCCGATGTGCGCAAGCTCGGCGCCGGGGAAGTGCCGCGCCAGCTCTTGCGGCGTCACACTGCCCATCTGCGCGCCAAGGCTGCCGTCGAGCACATAGGCAAACGGGATTTCCTGGCGCGAGACCGCAGCCTCGACCGTCACGTCGAAGCCGTGCAGGATAATGCCGAGCTGCTCGGTGAGGTAGTCGGCAAACAGCATCGGTCGCGTCACGGTGCAGCTGTAGGTGCCCTTCTGGCTGAGCCGCCCGAACGAATGCCCCGTCGGCTCGATGCTCGGCTCGCCGCCGAAGTGGATGCGCAGCTCGGGATAGCAATAGCTGCCATCGTGCCGACGCTCCTCCGGGGGCAAGCTGCCCGTCGCGGCAAAGGTCATGACGTCCTCGCGCAGCCGGGCGACCGAGGCAGTGTAGATGCGCGAAAGCTCGTCGAGCACGGAGGTGATATGATCCATGCCCTAGGTGTAACTGCCCGCCGTGACCTTTGGAAGGCGCGTGATCAGCGCATTCGTTTGAGCACTTTGGTCGAGACGACATGGCCCTTGAGGTCCTCCGGATAGAACCACACCTCGCGCAAGTCCCCGCGCGCATATCGGTCCACCTGATCGCCGAAGTGCGGCGAGGCGGGATCGGCGCTGGTCCCGCCGATGCTGACGGCGCGGGCGCGGACTTTGGGGCCGAACTCGACCACTGCGACAAAGCTGTTGCCGCTGGTGCCGTACATGCGCTTCGTGCCCGGATAACGGGCCGCACCGAATGAAGCTAGGCTGCCCCAGTTGCCGCTGGCAAACGGGATCGGCGTGCTCGGTTTCGCATCGTCGAAGGTCTGCGTGATCGCCCCGTCGTTGCGCTGGTAGCGATTGAGCGCGCCCCACTGCACCTGCCACGAGCCGAAATCGCCAACGAGCCGGTTCACCGCATCATCCAGCGCGGCGAGGCGCTGGGCGTCGGTAATGCGATTGTTCATCCGCTCCCACAGGCTTTCCTCGTCGCCATCGTCGATTTTCGCGACCCGCGTCCACAAGGCCTCGGCATAACCAACCGCGAGGCTGGTGGCAGTGGAGGTGAGCGCCCACTTGTGGTCCCACCCTTTGAGCAGCGCGATGGGGCCATCGCGCATTGCATCGGGCGCTGCAGCATGAGCAGCGAAGAGCGCGGGCAGCAGGCGGTCGAAGGCGGGAAGGGCAGGGTCGTAGGCGGCGGCCATCAGGCTTTCGAGTGTGAAGTCCCTCGTGTCTTTGAGCAGCGCCACCGCATGCGCGCCGCGTGCGTTCTCGCCAGCCTGGTCCATGTAGCGCGGGTAGTCCGCCGCCTTGGGGCTGTCCGGCCCCGCGGCTGTCCATGGCGCGTTGTTGGAGTTGTAGACCCAGCCGCTGGCCGGGTTGATCACGCGCGGTTCGTGGACATTCATGTGCGGAATGACGCTGCGCCAGCGGGTCGCCGGGTCCGCGCCATCGACAGGGCGGCGCCAGTCGAAA
>CAILIO010000322.1 GCA_903834285.1 uncultured Sphingomonadales bacterium
CCCTTTTATCGGGAGGTGTGGAATCGCATTTGCCGAGAGACCGGCCACCTCGACCAGATCATCAAAGATGCGCCCATCGACGACGACGTGCCGTTCTGAATCGAGCGTTCCTTAAATCACGATGCGCTCAACCTCATCGAGGCTCATCTCATCATGCCGCCGATCATAGAGCTGCGTTGTCCGCGTTGAAGCATGGTTCGCCATCGCCGCCGCTTTTTCCAGCGTCCCGCCATTCTTCAGATAGGCCGTGATCCCCGTGGCGCGGAAACTGTGGTTTCCGACCAGCGTGTCGATCCCGGCCGCCGCAGCGCGGCGGCGGATCATCGCATGCGCGTTCGCTTGCGGCAGCGGCGTTGTCGTCAGAAACGATGTGCCGCGCCCGATCGTCCGGAACAGCGGGCCTTTCGGATCACCGAGCAGGCCCGCGCCGTCCAGATAGGCGTGGAGATACGCTTCAAGGTTATGGTGGCACGGCATCGCATGAGGCTTGCCGCCCTTTTCGCGCAGCCGCACCCATAGGCGGCGATTTTGTGTGAACACGTCCTCGACCTTCATGCCGAGCGCTGCGCCCACCCGCGCGAAGGAATAGACCATGAGACCGATGAGGGCGCGATCCCGCAGCCCGACCATCGTTGATGTGTCGATGCTGTCCAGCAGCGCCCGCGCCTCATCCGGCTCCAGCACGGGCGTCTTGCCGCGCTTCACGACATGCGCGGGGCCGCGCACCGATGCCGCCGGATTGACCGGCACGACCTGGCCCGTGACCAGCCAGTCGAAAAGGTGCCGCAGCGCCGCGAGGCGCTGTTTCGCCGTCGGCGCGGACAGCTCCCGCGTTTGCAGCTCGATCCACGAGGCAACATGCAGCGGCTGCACGTCGCCGATCGACCGCACGCCCGCAGCGCCACACCAACCAAGGAAATCGCTCACCGCGCGGCTATAGGCCCGGCGCGTATGCGGGTTGCGGATATTGGCCGCGAAGAATTCGAGAAACCGGATTCCGGCCCTCTCACCGGCGGCCGACACGATCGCCGGAAGCGACCGCTCCGGGAGAAGAATGACTTGGTTCATGTGCGGCGTCGCAGCTTTGCCAGAACGCGACCGACGAAATCGCCCGCGCTCTTGAGCGCCAGAAGATTGAAACTGTCCGTCAATGCTCGCATCCGCCCTCCCCGGCCCATGCCATCATATAGCATGTGATAAAGGACATTATCACATATATCGACACGAGGCCAAGAGGTTCAGGAGCAAGCACGCCCTGAACCTCTCGATTTGCCCTAACAATGCTCCATGAGGTCATCGACTTTCGTCGCCTTGATGTAGCGAGCCGGATTCTGCCCGACCGCAAGCGCCTTGAAGTGCGCTTCGCCACAGAGAATCTTGGCGGCTTCGCCATCGCGATAGTCGTCCTTGAACAGGCTTCCCTTCGTTTCGACAACGAAATAGAGGCGTTCCTCGCCAGCAACTTCGACGAGGATAGCCCAATCCGGGTTGTAGGTGCCAAGAGGCGTCGGCACTTTGAACCACCCCGGCAGTTTGGCGTAGACTTTCACGGCCTCATTCTTTTCCAACTGCTCGGCGAAAGTCCGCTCGACGCCGCCAGAGTCATAGACGACATGCTCGAACACCGACTTGGCGGTGTCCTTCAGCATGTTTCTGAGATAGCCCACCAGCTCTTCCTGCTGGAACAGCTCTTGGGCATAATAGCTCTCGTCGCCAATGCGCTGATATTTGATTCCATCTACAACCGCGAGGCGCTTGGTGCGATTGATAACTTCGCCAGCAATCTCGATGAATGCCTGCGGGTTGCGCTTGAAATCATTGAGCCGCCCACATTCCGTTAGAATGCGAACGAGGCTTTTGCGCGTGAGCTGGGTCCGATCTTGGAGATCGGTCAGCACGTCCGGCAAGGCGATATCGCCTTCCTCAATGGTGACGATCGTTCCGCTGTCCTTGCCCCGCTCCGTTGCTTCCACGCCGCCCTTGCCGATCGATAGATCGGCCTTTCGGATACGGACTCGCGCCTTGGCGACCGGAGGGCCAGACTTAATGGCCTGGGCACAATCAGCGAGCAGTTTCTCGTTATCGAAGTGAACGCGGTAGGTCGTCTTGTGCTTGATCCGGTCCCAAAGCGCCTGAAATTCGGCGCTTTCCAGCACCGCTTGGCGCGTCTTCACCACAACGCGCTCATCCGCATTTTTGATATCGAGCTTGCCCGCGACCTTTTTCAACACGTCGCGCACCGCAGCCTGATGGGCAGCAAGTGCGTCCGGGAGTTTCAACGTGCCTTCCTTCAGCGCCACGCGCAGCCCGTCCTGCACCTTACCCTTGGCATCGATGAGGCCTTCAGCTTTCAGATGCGCGAAGATCGCCGTGGACGCTTCTAGGCCGAGCATGGCGGTTGAACCGTCCGCTTTCACCACCGGAATCGCCGCAAACTGGTGAGCTTCGACAATGCCGAACTTTATGCCGGTGTCCTTTTCGATCTCCTTCTGGAGATTCTCAGCAAACTCCTCATAGCTTTCGGTCGCGATCACGGTCAGGGTATTGATCTCAAATCCGCGAAGCCGCTCCCCTTTCTGGTTGACGGCAAGCCGAAGCCCCCGCCCGATCGTCTGCCGCCGCTCCCGCTCCGTTCCCATTTCGCGCAAGGCGCAAATCTGGAACACGTTCGGATTGTCCCAGCCCTCTTTCAAGGCAGAGTGCGAGAAGATGAACTTCAGCTTCGTGTCAAAGCTGAGCAGCTTCTCCTTGTCCTTCATAATCAGGTTATAGGCCCGTTCCGCATTGTCGCGGTTGGCTTGATTGTTGTCCGCCGTGTCAGTCCAGCGACGTGCCTTGTCGATAGAAAAATACCCGTCGTGAACCTCTTCTGC
>CAILIO010000323.1 GCA_903834285.1 uncultured Sphingomonadales bacterium
AGGGAAGGCTGGTTGCCTTTCCAAGTGAGTTTCCGCCCGAGATGGAAGCCATTCCAGCGTCCCGCAGGGATTTGACCAAAATGGCCCATTGCTTCGTCAGGAAGCCTTGAAATATCGACATATTCCTGCGCCGTCCTTCCTCGCACTGAGCCATTTTGCCGCAAACCTCGAAGGCGCGGTTAATAGGTTCTGACCCTTGGGATATAATCACAGCCTATAGCCGCCAGACAAGAGTTGTAATTGGCGCTGCGCCGCACAATCGCATAATTTGCTGATCACCGGATTTGGACATTAGAGCGCTCAGGGAATTTCATGGCGGCACCAACGCGGGTCGAACTGCGCGATGCAATACGCTGGCTGGCCGAGATCATCGGGCCGGACGCCAGCTATCTGCGGCTGGCGGCGGTCTATGGCATTGCCATCGGCCTCTTGTCGCTGGCTACGCCGATTTCGGTCCAGCTCCTCATCAACAGCGTGGCTTATACCGCGCTTCCCGCGCCCTTGTGGACGCTGTCGGGTCTGCTCTTCGCGCTGCTCTTCGTCGTCGCGATGCTCAGCACGCTGCGCGTCTACATCATGACGTTGTTCGAGCGCCGCCTCTTCGCACGCGTCGTTGCCGAGATCACCATCCGCGCCGTCCACGCGCGCGATCCCTTCTTCGGCGACGCGCGCCGGGCTGACCTGTTCAACCGCTTCTTCGATCTCGCCGTGGTGCAGAAATCGGTGCCGAGCCTCCTTATCGGCGGCTTCACCATCATGCTGCAATCGGCGGTCGGCCTCATCGTCACCAGTTTCTACCACCCCTTCTTCCTCGCCTTCAATGTGGTGCTGCTCCTCGCGCTCCTCGTCGTCTGGCTGCAGTGGTCGCGCGGCTCGATGACGAGTGCGGTCGCCTTGAGCCACGCCAAGCACGATACCGCGCGCTGGCTCGAAAGCGTCGGCGGCTCCAACGGCTTCTACAAGTCGAGCCGCCATGTCGGCTTCGCGATGGACCGCTCAGAGGCGATGACGGCAAACTACATCGCCAAGCACAAGAGCTACTTCCGCTACAGCTTCGCGCAGACGCTGGCCTTCTTCATGCTCTATGCTACCGCGTCTGCCGCCCTGCTCGCGCTCGGCGGCAACCTGATCCTTGCGGGCGAACTCACCATCGGCCAGCTCGTCGGCGCCGAGCTCATTCTCTCCAGCGTTTTCTACGGCGTCGGCCAGCTCGGCTGGTATCTCGACACGTTTTACGATCTCGTCGCGAGCTGCGAGGAGCTCTCGCTGCTTTACGGCATCGCGCAGGAGAAGCTGCCGATCCCAAGCACCCAGGGCCCGCGCGACGGCGCCATTTCCCTGCGTGACGTGCGCCTTGGCGAGACACGCCTGAACTTCTCGCTCGCCGCCGGGGAACGCCTCGTCACCGTGCCCGAGCCGGGGGTCGAGCGCACGCTTTCGATGCTGCTGAAGCGCCACGTCGCGCCCGAACACGGCCTCGTCACCGTTGGCGGTTCCGATCTCGGCGGGCTCAACATGTACCTGCTGCGCTCCGAAGTCATCGTGCTCGATCGCCCCACGATCGTCGAAGTCACCATCCGCGAATACCTCAATCTCGCCGTCTCGGGCGTCACCTCGGCCAGCATTCTCGATGCGGTCGAGGCGGTCGGTCTGAGCGAGCGCATCGCCAGCTTGCCCGACGGGCTCGATACCCCGCTCGCCTCCTCGGGCTGGCCGCTCACTGTGGGCGAAGTCATGGAACTGAAGCTCGCCAACGCGCTGCTCGCCTGCCCCAAGGTGCTCGTGCTCGCGCCGGTGTTCGACCTCATGCCGCCCGCGCAGCTCCTCGGCGTGCTCGAACAGCTGAAGGCAACAGGCACCACTGTGCTCCAGTGCACCGCGCGCCCCGGCAGTTTCGCGCTCGATGGCTGGCTCTGGCTCGGCCGCGATGAGCAGATCCGCTTCGCCTCCGCCAGTGAACTTGCGGCCCACGTCAAAAATCGGGAGGCCGTACGTGCCCTATCGTCTTGAGCATCTCGAGCACTTCCCCACTCTTGCGGGGATGAAGGCGCCGCGCGTTGTCGTCATCACCGCGTGGATGGTCATGATCGCCATCATCGCCGCCGCGCTCGTGATGGCCTTCGTGCCCTGGGTGCAGACGGCCAATGGCGACGGCCAGGTCGTCGCGCTCAACCCGGATGATCGCACGTCCGATGTCTCCGCGCTTGTCAGCGGTCGCATTTCGGAATGGTACGTGAAGGATGGCGAGCAGGTCAAAGCTGGCCAGCCGATCGCCCGCGTGGTCGATCTCGATCCCGACTACCTCACCCGCCTCGCCGCCGAACGCGCGCAGATCGAGGCCGAGATCGCCGCTGTCACCCAGTCGCGCGCGACCGCGATGCTCGATGTGAACCGCACCTCTGCGCTCTTCCGCGAAGGCCTCATCGCCCGGCGTGACTACGAACTGGCCCAGATCAAAGTGGCCGAAGGCGGCGCCAAGCTCGCCGAATCGCGCGCCAAGCTCCAGCGCATCGATGTCCAGCTCGCCCGCCAGTCGAGCCAGGTCGTGCGCGCGCCTCGCGCCGGCCGCATCCAGACAGTCAACGCCGGCCTCAGCGGCAGCGTTGTCTCACCCGGCTCGGTGCTCGCCAGCATCGCCCCCGAAACTGCCGAGCGCGCCATAGCGCTCTATATCGATGGCCGCGATATAGCGCTCGTTCGCCCCGGCCAGCATGTCCGTCTGGAGTTCGAAGGCTGGCCCGCGATCCAGTTCAGCGGTTGGCCCTCGGTCGCGCAAGGCATCTTCGATGGCCGCGTGCGCGCGCTCGATCCCACTTCCAGCTCCGGCGGCTTGTTCCGTGTTCTGATCGAACCCGACCCTGCGAAGAAACCCTGGCCTGACCTGCGCTTCACCAAGCTCGGCGCCAAAGTGCGCGGCTGGATCCAGATGGAAACCGTCTCGGTCGGCTACGAACTCTGGCGCCAGCTCAACGATTTCCCGCTGGAGTTCAGCAAGGACATCAAGGCCTCGATTGGCGGCAAGGACACTGGCGGCGCTCCGGCCAAGGACGATGATGCCACCGTGCGCAAGGCTGGCAAGCCCAAGTGACCCGCGCATGATCCGCCGCCTTCTGCTCCTCCTTGCACTGCTCTGGCCTGTGCCCCTGCTCGCGCAGGCGGCGGGCCCGCTCACGCTGGGTGAAATCCTCGCCAGCTCTGCCCTGCAGGCGCCTCAGATCGTCGAAGCGATGGCCCGCGTCCGCCAGGCCGAGGGCCGCGCGCTCTCGGCCGAAGGCGCATTCGACACCGTGTTCGATGTCGACCTGCAAAGCCGCGTCCTCGGCTACTATTCAGGCAGCTATCTCGAAGGCAAGGCCACTCGCCCGCTCCCCGGCAACGGCGGCCAGATCTACGGCGGCTACCGTGTCAGCAGCGGCACCTTCCCGACCTATGAGGACAAGGCCTATACCGACCGCCTCGGCGAGCTGAAGATCGGCGGCCTGTTCACGCTCCTGCGTGATCGCGCAATCGACGAACGCCGCGGCCGCATTTCGATCGCCGCGCGCGATATCGACGCCGCCCGGCTTGAACGCGAAATGGTCGCCATCGGTGTGCAAGCCCGCGCGGCTGCCACCTACCAGAACTGGGTCGCCGCCGGCCTGCGCCTCAAGGCCTACAAGGCGCTTCTCGAACTTGCCGAACAGCGCCGCGCCGGCATCGCCCGCCAGGTCCAGCTCGGCGCGCGGCCTGCGATCCTGCTCACCGAAGCGGACACCAACATCGTCCGCCGCCGCACGCTCGTTGTCCGCTCCGAACAGGATTACGCCGCCGCCGCCAACGCGCTCTCGTTCTTCTACCGGGATGAAAATGGCGAGCGCCTCGTTCCCGGCCCCGAACGCCTGCCCGCTGCGCTTCCCGGCTTCCACCCCCGCAAGCTCGGAGGCGCGGCAGACCGGCCCGACGTCCAGACCCTCAGCGCCCGCCTCGCCCAGTCCGAACTCAAGCTCGCGCTTGCCGAAAACGAGCTCAAACCCCGCCTCGATGTGCGCGGCGAGCTCTCTTACGATATCGGCAAGGCCGGCCCCGGCGGCAAATCGCGCGATGGCGAGGAAGCCATCGTCGGCGTGCGCCTCACAGTCCCGCTCCAGCGCCGCAGCGCCAAGGGCAAGGTCGCCGAAGCCCGCGCCGAAATCGAGGGCTTGCGTACCCGCCAGCAGCTCGTGCGCGAACAGATCGCCGTCGAGGTCAAGGGCATCGCCATCGCCGTGGACGGCGCCGCCAAGACTGCCCGCCTTGCCGATGAAGAAGCCCGCCTTGCCGACGACCTCGCCGCCGCCGAACGCCGCCGCTTCGACCTCGGCGCGAGCGACTTCTTCCTCCTCAACATGCGCGAAGAAGCCGCCACCGACGCGCGCGTCCGCCTGCTGGACGCTGAAGCCCGCGCAGCACTGGCGGGCATTGATCTCGCCGGCGCAACGGCGGACCGGGCGGCGCTGGGCCTGCCGGACGGACCGCTGCCTTAAGCCCCTCCCGCAAGCAGGAGGGGCTTGGGGTGGGCCCGCGCTACTCCAACCCCAAGCCCCAATAGCCCCCACCGCTTGCCTTCAGTGACCTTCGGCTCAGGGGGAACGTTGGGACTGAACGCTCGCCGTAAAGGGATTGCAGCTTTGTCCCGCACAGCCAGCGAGGAGATTTGCCCGGACAATTTCCGCGAGACTCCCCGGGCGCAAAGGCATAACTTCCGGCCTAGGGACGAGGGGGGTAGGCACATGAATCCGAACAAGGCGCTGTGGGAGAAAGGCGATTTTACCAGGATCGCCGCCTCGATGCGGGAATCCGGCGAAGAGCTGGTCGAAAGTCTTGGTGTAAAGCCCGGGCTCGAGGTTCTCGATCTCGGTTGCGGCGATGGAACAACCGCAATTCCTGAAGCGAGGCGAGGTGCCCATGTTCTGGGCGTCGATATCGCGGCAAACCTCGTTGCGGCGGGTAACGCCGCTGCAGCTGCCGCAGGGCTGGACAACCTCCGGTTTCAGGAAGGTGATGCGTCAGACCTGCGCGATCTGGCCGACGACAGATTCGATCTTGTCGTCAGCATCTTCGGCGCAATGTTCGCACCCCGTCCGTTCGACGTGGCGAAAGAGATGGTGCGTGTCACGCGCAGTGGCGGACGCATTGTCATGGGGAACTGGATTCCCGGCGATCCAACTTTGATCGCACAAGTTCTGAAAGCAAGCGCTGCCTACAGTCCGCCGCCACCCGAAGGGTTCATCAGCCCGGTGACGTGGGGCGTTGAAGAAAACGTTCAAGCGCGTTTTGGGGCAGCTGGCATCCCGGCCAAGAATATCGTTTGCGAACGCGCGACATATGTCTTCCGCAATCCCGCGCCGCCGAGCGAATTCCTGCAGACCTTCAAGCACTGTTATGGCCCAACGATGAATGCGTTCGAGACTGCCGCGAATGACGGAAGGGCCGACGAGCTCGAGCAAGAACTCACCCGGCTCTTTGAACAGTATAACCTGGCAGGCGAGGCGAGGACCGAAATTCCTGCGACTTTCCTCAAGGTGACAGTCACCAAGCCGTAAGGCAACTGATCGCCACAATCGGCATCTCTACCGCATAGCCGGTTGGCGGTTATGCGGTGGAGATGCTGCCCGAGGCTCAGGCAATGCACTGCATGACCTTCAGTGCAAATCAGGTCCGTGTCAGGGACGCAGCCGGACAGGCTTCGCTGATCGCTGCATCCCGCAAGGCGGACCTTGCCGTCATAAATCCGGTAGCGCCGTGAAACTCCACCGTCCTGGAACCCTGTCCTACTCGCTCCTGCTGGGATACAGTCCACGCATGGTCCCTGAACCCTTGAAACCTCACGCATTCAGCGCCTCTTTCGCCACCAGCGCGCTCGCCAAAACCGCCCCGGCGAGTTTTCCCTCAGAACTGTGTCAACTGTGTCAACCTGACCTATATTCAAACGGAGCGCGCTGCGCATGAAGGCCCTGATCACAACCGCCCTTGCTGTCGTCCTCGCCATTCCCGCCGTGGCAAGTGCCGGCGAACCGCAGCGCACCCTCTTGCGCCCAGCACAAGTCTTCGATGGCACCGATCCCGCGCCCCATCCCGGCTGGCAGGTGCTGGTTGAGGGTGACAGGATCGCCGCCGTCGGCCCGAACCTTTCGGTGCCCTCCGGCACGCAGACCATCGACCTCCCTGGCCAGACGCTCATGCCCGGCATGATCGAGGGCCACGGCCACTTGTTCCTCCACCCCTACAATGAAACGCCGTGGGACGATCAGGTCCTCCACGAACCGCTCGCCCTGCGCACCATCCGCGCCGCCAAGGCCGCCGAAACCACGCTGCGTGCCGGCTTCACGACCGAGCGCGATCTGGGAACCGAAGGCGCAGGCTATGCCGATGTGGGTCTCAGGAAGGCGATCGACAGCGGCCTCACCCCCGGCCCGCGCCTCCTCGTCGCCACCCGCGCCATCGTCGCGCAGGGGGCTTATGGGCCCAAGGGTTTCGAGGCCGGCGTCCCGATCCCACAAGGCGCCGAGGAAGCCAGCGGAGTCGAGGGCATTGTCCGTTCGGTGCGCAGCCAGATCGCGGCCGGGGCCGATATCGTGAAGCTCTACGCCGATTACCATTACCGCGCAGGTGAGCCGAGCCTGCCGACGTTCAGCCAAGCCGAAATGGACGCGGCAACCGCCGCGGCGCACGATGCGGGCCGCACCGTCGCGGTCCATGCCGTAACGGCGGAGGGCATGCGCCGCGCCATCGCCGCCGGGGTTGATACGATCGAGCACGGCGATGAGGGGACAGCGCAAGTGTTCAAGGCCATGGCCGCCAAGCACATCGCCTATTGCCCCACGCTCGCCGCTGGTGAGGCCATCGCGCGCTATCGCGGCTGGAACGGTGCGGAGCCAGCTCCGGCGGGCGTTACGGAGGGGCGTGCGGCCCTGCGGCTCGCCCTCGCTGCTGGCGTGCCGATCTGCATGGGCGGCGATGTCGGCGTCTTTGCCCACGGCGAGAACGTGCGCGAAATCAATGCTATGGTCGCTGCCGGGATGACGGCCGGTGCCGTCCTGATCGCCGCGACATCGGGCAATGCGCAGGCCTTCCACCTCACCGATCGCGGCGCAGTGAAGCTTGGCCATCTTGCCGACCTGATCGCCGTCGATGGGGACCCGACGCGCGACCTTTCAGCGCTCACCCGCGTGAAGCTGGTGATGAAGGGAGGCGCCGTCGTCCGCTGATCAGGCGAGGTTGTTGCGCGCGAGCGTCGTCCCTGCGCGCCACGAAACGCCGACCTCATGCCAGTACCCGGCGATCTTCTCCTGCGGTGCGATATCGAGCAGTTCCTCGACGGGAGAATCGAAATAGGTGAGATCGAAATCACCCTTGAAGCAGCGCCCGAAGTCGACGTCGTAGCTCGACATGGTGACCACTTCATCGAGGCTCTGGGTCCCGTCCGTCTCGATCGCCGGCATCCAGCGGTTGTGCACCATCGGCAGGCCGTTGACGAATCCGGGCTTCTCGGCGGCCTCGGTGATCGTGAAGCGCCCTTCGGCCAGTCGCCGGTCGAACGCCGCGAGCGTCACGCCGAACGTCCCGCCGGGCTGCAGGCGCGGGCCCGCCTTGCCGACGTAGACAGGGCGGCTCATCTGGATCGAGCCAAGCTTCTTGGGATAGCCCTGGTGCTGGCCGCGCAGAATCGCGAATTCCTTGTCCACCCAGATATAGACGCAGCGCGACCAGGTCTTGCCCTGGAACTGGCAGCGCACGACGATGAACATTTCCTTGTACTGCACTCGCACTGGATCGAGGATCTGCAAGGGATCGTCGCTGGTCGATTGCCAGTCCGCCCAGATCGCCGCGACCGCGCCCGGGTCGTCCTCGGCCAGCGTGAAACCATCCGGCAGCAACGCCGCGATCTTGGCAGGATCCGTGCGGTATTCGAGCGTGATGAGCTCGCCCGAATAGTGCCATGGCACCGGCGGCACGATGCTCGCCTTGCCGCTCGGTGTGCGCGGATAAAACAGGCCCTTCAGG
>CAILIO010000324.1 GCA_903834285.1 uncultured Sphingomonadales bacterium
CGATTGAGAAACCGTGGCGTGGCGCTGATAAGACCAAACCTCCTGTCCACTCCCGTCGCGAGTAGTAATATTCGGCGCACCGAACACTTCCAATACCTCAGTCTTGGTAGTTTGCCCAACTTTTACATTGAGCTGGACATTTCCCTGCGTCATGCTGCTATTCTTTCGGTCCATAGCTGATTGCGCGGCAGCCAGTGAAGGAATCATCAGAAAGCACAGAGCTGTAGCAAAATAGGTTTTCATTGATTCCTCCGCAGACCACCATCGCTAACATACGGTGCTGACGATAGGCAACACCCGGGTACGACCGAACGAATAGCAAAATGCACAGGCATTTCTTACCCCAGCTTCGCCTTCAGCACCTCGTTGACCAGCCCCGGGTTGCCCTTGCCTTGCATCGCCTTCATCGTCTGGCCGACGAAGAAGCCGAACAGCGCTTCCTTGCCGCCCTTGTACTGGGCGACTTTGTCGGCGTTCGCGGTCAGAACGGCATCGACCGCCGCCTCGATTGCGCCGGTGTCCGAGGTCTGCGTCAGGCCTTCGCGCTCGACGATCACGCTGGGCGTGTCGCCGGTCTCGAGCATCTTCTCGAGCACCTGCTTGGCAGCGCTACCCGAGATCGTGCCCTTGCCGATCAGCGCGAGCAGCTCGCCGCCAGCATCGGGGCTGATGGGGCTTTCGAGCAGGCTCTTGCCCACCTTGCCCAGCGCACCGAACAGTTCGGAGGTCAGCCAGTTGGCGGCCTGCTTGGCGACTTCGCTTTCCGGCTTGCCCTGCTGCGCCGCACTGGCCGCGAGCAACGCCTCGAACCAGCGCGAGGTCTCGACCTCTGCGGTCAGCACGCCTGCGTTGTAGGGCGAAAGCCCCAGCACGGATTCATAACGGTGGCGCTTCGCGTCCGGCAATTCGGGCAGGCTGGCGCGGCATTCCTCGAGGAACGCGTCGTCAAGCTCGATCGGCAGCAGATCGGGATCGGGGAAGTAGCGGTAATCGTGCGCATCTTCCTTGCTGCGCATCGAGCGGGTCTCGTTGCGGTCTGGATCGTAGAGCCGCGTTTCCTGCACGACCTTGCCGCCGTCCTCGATCAGCGCGACCTGGCGCTTGGCCTCCTGCTCGACCACCGCCATCACAAAGCGCACCGAATTGACGTTCTTCGTCTCGGTCCGCGTGCCGAAGGGTTCGCCGGGCTTGCGCACGCTGACGTTGACGTCCGCGCGCATCGAGCCCTGATCCATGTTGCCATCGCAACTGCCGACATAGCGCAGGATCGTGCGCAGCTTGGCGAGATAGGCCCCCGCTTCCGCCGGCGAGCGCATGTCCGGCCGGCTGACGATCTCCATCAGCGCCACGCCCGACCGGTTGAGATCGACGTAGGACATCGTCGGGTGCTGATCGTGCATCAGCTTGCCCGCGTCCTGCTCGACATGGATGCGCTCGATGCCGATGGTCTTCAGGCTCTCGGGATTCTTGTCGTCGAGCTGTACCTCGATCGCGCCCTCGCCCACGATGGGGTGGTAGAGCTGGCTGATCTGGTAGCCCTGCGGCAGATCCGCGTAGAAGTAGTTCTTGCGGTCAAACCGCGACCACTTGTTGATCTGCGCATTGATCGCGATGCCGGTGCGCACCGCCTGACGGATGCACTCCCTATTGGGCACGGGCAGCATGCCGGGCATCGCCGCATCGACGAGGCTGACTTGCGTGTTGGGCTCCGCGCCGAATGCGGTGGCCGCGCCCGAAAAGAGCTTCGCCTCGGTGCTGATCTGCGCATGGACTTCGAGGCCGACAACGACCTCCCATTCACCGGTTGCGCCCTGGATACGATAGCCTGTCATCTTACCACCACTTCGCCGGACGCGCGGTGAACCCCGCGCGGGCTTCGATCGCGAGGCCCGCATCGAGCACGCCCTGTTCGTCGAACGGGCGACCGATCAGCTGGAGCCCCAGCGGCAGGCCCTGCCGGTCGAGCCCCGCAGGCACCGACATGGCGGGCAGGCCAGCGAGCGAGGCGGGCACGGCGAACACATCGTTGAGGTACATCGCCAGCGGGTCGCTGACCATCTCGCCGAGGCCGAAGGCGGCGGTCGGCGCGGTGGGGGCGAGGATCACGTCGACAGTCTGGAACGCGTCCATGAAGTCGCGGCTGATCAATGTGCGAACCTTCTGCGCCTGCGTGTAGTAGGCGTCGTAGAAGCCAGCCGAGAGCACATAAGTGCCGATCAGGATGCGGCGCTTGACCTCAGCACCGAACCCGGCGGCACGGGTGGCGGCATACATGTCCTGCAGCCCCGCGCCCTGCGGCAGATCGCGCAGGCCGTAGCGCACGCCGTCATAGCGCGCGAGGTTGGATGAGGCTTCGGCAGGCGCGATGATATAGTAGGCGGGGAGCGCATACCTGGTGTGCGCGAGATTGATATCGACGATCTCGGCGCCAGCGTCCTTGAGCCACGCGATGCCTTCGTCCCACGAGCGCGCAACATCGGCGTCCATACCATCCATGCGATATTCGCGTGGGATGCCCACCTTCTTGCCGCGCAAGTCGCCATTGAGGCTCGCTTCCCATTCCGGCACCGGCATATCGAGGCTGGTCGAATCCTTGGGATCGAACCCGGCCATCGCTTCCAGCATGATCGCGCAATCGCGCACATCGCGCGCCATCGGGCCGGCCTGATCGAGGCTGGAGGCGAAGGCAACGATGCCCCAGCGCGAGCAACGGCCGTAGGTCGGCTTGATGCCCGAAATGCCGGTGAAGGCGGCGGGCTGCCGGATCGAGCCGCCGGTGTCGGTGCCCGTCGCGGCAGGCGCGATGCGCGCGGAAACCGCGGCGGAAGACCCGCCCGAAGAGCCGCCGGGAGCCATCTGAGCCGTGCTGCCCTTGCGCCGCCAGGGCGAGACCACGTTGCCGAACGCGCTCGTCTCGTTCGAGGAGCCCATCGCGAACTGGTCGAG
>CAILIO010000325.1 GCA_903834285.1 uncultured Sphingomonadales bacterium
ACCTTCGCCGGAGATCCTGCCGGTGCCGCTCAATCCGGTGGTCCCCGCCGCGCAGCGCGTGTGCAGTGCCAAGACCGCCTCGGGCCTTGGCACACGCATGCTGAAGCAGGCCGCCGGTGCGAAGCCGGGCGCCACCGACTATGTCCTCGTCAACTACATCGGCTACCTTGCTGCTGATGGCACGGTGTTCGATCAGAACGCGGGCCAGGCTTTCCCCGCCGGCGGCCTGATCAAGGGCTTCACCGAAGGCCTCCAGCTGATGAGCAAGGGCAGCGTATGGCGCTTCTGCATCCCGGCGGCGCTGGGCTATGGCGAGAAGTCCACGGGGCCGATCCCGGCGAATTCGGATCTCGTGTTCCAGGTCGAACTGGTCGATTTCAAGACCGAAGCCGAAGTCGCAGCGATGCGCGCCGACGTGCAGAAGCAGGCGGCTCAGCAGCAGCAGGCGGCAGACCCTGCAGCCCCCGCAACGCCAGCGGCCCCTGCGGGGGAAAAGCCGAAAAACTGATATCCGCGGAGGCTGGCAATGGAGGACCAATTCACTGGTCCTTCATTTCTTGCCGCCCTATACAGTGGACATGGTTTTTCTGTCCCGTTTCGCTCCGCGTACGCCTCGCGCTCTCGCTCCCGTAATTTTCGCCGTTCTTGTCGGTCTGCTTGGTGTCTCCGCACCGGCCCTTGCCGAGGCGCCAGTCAAGGCGTCGGCAGCGCACGCGCCGGCGCCCCGGGCCGCTGCGGGGACGGGCCCCTGGCTCTATCGCGGGAGCGACGTGCCGCAGGACAAGGCGTGGATCTTCGGCGTCCTGCCCAATGGCCTGCGCTATGCCGTGCGCCGCAACGGCGTGCCGCCGGGCCAGGTTTCGGTGCGCATGCTGATCGATGCGGGCTCGCTTTACGAAACCGATCCGCAGCGCGGCTATGCGCATTTGATCGAGCACCTGACCTTCCGCGATTCGAAGTACTTGAAGGCGGGTGAGGCGATTCCCGCATGGCAGCGGCTCGGCGCCACTTTCGGCAGCGATACCAATGCGGAGACGAGCCCGACCCAGACCGTCTACAAGCTCGACATTCCCGATGTTTCGCCCGCCAAGCTCGATGAGACGTTCCGTC
Source organism: uncultured Sphingomonadales bacterium (assembly GCA_903834285.1). Taxonomy (GTDB): domain Bacteria; phylum Pseudomonadota; class Alphaproteobacteria; order Sphingomonadales; family Sphingomonadaceae; genus Novosphingobium. Next base: position 1,111 of record CAILIO010000325.1, read on the forward strand.
TGCTCTCGGGCATGATCACCGCGCCCATCTTCACCGACGTGGGCGTGAAGACCGAAGTGCCGATCGTGCTCGCTGAAATGCGCGAGCGGTCGGGGCCGCAGACGCGCATTCTCGATGGTACGCGCGCGGTGTTCTTTGCGGGGCAGCCGCTCGGCAGCCGTTCGCCCATCGGCACCGAGGAAACGCTCAACGCTGCCAAGCCGGCCACGGTCAAGGCGTTCCACGATGCGTGGTACCGGCCCGACAATGCGGTGATCGTGGTGGCGGGCGATGCCGATCCTCAGGCTTTGATCACCCGCATCAAGCAGTGGTTCGGCACGTGGAAGGGCGCTAGTCTCCCGGGGGGCAAGCGCCCGCCGCAGCCCGATTTTGGTGCGGCCAAGCCTCCTGTCGGCGGCGATGCCGCCAATCCGGTCGGCGAAGCCAAAGTCATGGTCGAACCCGATCTGCCGCGCGTGTTCAACTATGCCGTGTTGCGTCCGTGGCACCCGGTGCACGATACGGTGGTCTACAATCAGGGCCTGATGATCGACCGCCTCGGCATCGCGATCATTAATCGCCGGCTCGAAGGCCGCGCCCGCTCCGGAGGCAGCTATCTTGCCGCCTCGGTCGAGCAGCAGCGCATCAGCCGTTCCGCCGACGCCACGCTGGTGACGGTGACCCCGCTGACCGATGACTGGAAAGCGGCGGTCAAGGATGTCCGCGCGGTGATTGCCGACGCGCTCGCGACCCCGCCCACCGAAGAGGAAATCGCCCGCGAAGTGGCGGAGTTCGACGTCGCCTTCAAGGTGCCGGTCGAAACGCAGGAAACGCTCGCCGGCTCTAAGCTGGCAGATGATATCACCGATGCCGTCGATATCCGCGAGACGGTGGCCAATCCTGACACGGTCTACACCATCTTCCGCTCGTCGATCCCTCTGTTCACGCCGGCCGCCGTGCTCGAACACACGCGCACGTTGTTCAAGGGTACGGTAATCCGCTCGGTGCTCATCACGCCCAAGGCGTCCGATGGCACCGAGGCGGACTTGCGCACCGCACTGCTGGCACCGGTCGCCCCTTCTTCGGGCAGCCGCCTTGCCGCAAGTTCCTTGAGTTTCAAGGATCTGCCGGTGATCGGCCAGCCCGGCAAGCTCACCAATGCCGAAACCACGGGCCTGCTCGGCATCGAGCGGATCGAGCTTTCGAATGGCGTGAAGGGGCTGCTGTGGTCGAACGAGGCTGAGCCGGGCCGGGTGATCGTGCGTGTCCACTTCGGCGGCGGCTATGCGGTGATCGATCCGAAGGATGCGGTCTATGCCTCGCTGGGCGAAACGGCGCTGATGGACAGCGGCTTCAGCACCGTCGGGCGCGAGCAGCTTGACCGCCTGGCGACAGGCCGCAAGCTCAGCCTCGATTTCGATATCGACGATACCACCTTCAAGTTCTCGGCCGATACGCGGCCCGCGGACCTTGCCGACCAGCTCTATCTCTTCGCCGCCAAGCTCGCGATGCCGCGCTGGGATGCCAATCCGGTGGTGCGGGCGCAGGCTGCGGCGCGGCTCGCCTACGAATCGACCAATGCCTCGGCCGCTTCGGTGCTCCAGCGCGATGTGGGCTGGCTGCTCAAGGATGGCGATCCGCGCTATGCCGTGCCCAATCCGGCGGAGATCGCCAAGGCCAGCCCCGAGGGCTTCCGCCGGATATGGTCTGCGCTGCTCAAGCAGGGGCCGATCGAGGTCGACATCTTCGGCGATTTCAACCGCGACGAGACGGTCGCCGCGCTCGAGCGCACGTTCGGCGCGCTTGCGCCGCGTGACCCGCCGCCCGCCACCGGCTTTGCGCCCAGGGTGCCCGCGCCGGTCGGCGATCCGCTCACGCTGAACCACCACGGCGATGCCAACACGGCAGCCGCGCTCGCCGCATGGCCGACCGGCGGCGGCAGCGCCGGGGTGCACGAAGCGCGCCAGCTCGAACTGCTCGCTCAGGTCTTCAACAACCGCCTGTTCGATGCGATGCGCGAGAAGATCGGCGCGAGCTATGCGCCGCAGGTCTCGTCCAACTGGCCGCTTGATCTGCCTTCGGGCGGCTATCTCGCGGCTACCAGCCAGTTGCGCCCGGGCGATCTGCCCGCCTTCTTCGCTGCGACCGACAAGATTGCCGCCGATCTTGCCGCGAGCCCGCCGACCGCCGATGAAATGTCGCGCGTGACCGAGCCGATGAAGCAGCTGATCACCCGCGCGAGCACCGGCAACGGGTTCTACATGTACCAGCTCGAAGGCGGGGCGCTGGAGCCGGAGAAGTTCACCCAGATCCGCTCGATCCTCTCGGACTACAGCCAGATCACCCCGGAGCGGCTGCAGGCGCTGGCGCAGCGCTATCTGTTGCCGGGCAAGGCATGGCGTCTTCGGGTTGTGCCGGGGAAGTGATGCTGCGGATCGCCACGTGCCGGTGCGGAGGGCTCACCGCCACCTGCACGGGCGAGCCGGTGCGCATTTCGGTGTGCCACTGCCTCGAATGCCAGAAGCGCAGCGGCAGCGCTTTTGCGGTGCAGGCGCGCTGGCCGCAGGAGCAGGTGGAACTCAGCGGCGCGTACCACGAATGGGTGCGCGTGGGGGAGAGCGGCAAGCCCGCAACCTTCTGCTTTTGCCCCACGTGCGGCGCGACCGTGACGTTCGTTTCGGCCTCGATGCCTGATCTCACCGCCGTCCCCGTCGGCGCCTTTGCCGACCCCACATTCCCGCCCCCTCGTTTCTCGGTCTACGAAACGCGCCGGCATCCTTGGACGGGTGTTTCCGGCGAGGGCGTGGAGCACTGGGACTAGGCGATTTGCCCCAAGGCCGCCTTGTTTAGCAGGGCGGGCACCGATAGGCTCATCATGATGATCTTGCGGGAGTATCTTGATGCAGCGTCTTGCCCTTCTTGCTGCCGTGGCCCTTGCTGCCAATGCGCACCCGGTGCGGGCGCAAGCCGTGGCTGAGGCAAGTGATCCCTATATCTGGCTCGAGGATGTATCCTCACCGCGCGCCATAGCCTGGGTGGAAGCGGAGAACGCTCGCTCGCTCGCTGTGCTCAAGGTCGATCCGCATTTTGACGGATTCTATGCCGGTGCGCTCAAGATCGCCGAAGCGACCGATCGCATCGCCATGCCGCGCCTGATCGGCGGGCAGATCGCCAATCTCTGGCAGGATGGCACTCATGTCCACGGCCTTTGGCGCATGACCACGCCCGGGGACTACGAAAAGCCCGAGCCCGCCTGGCAGACGCTGCTCGATCTCGATGCGCTGTCGGCAGCCGAGAAGTCCAACTGGGTCTGGGCCGGCGCTGACTGTGAGCCGAGTGCCGAAAAACGCTGCCTCGTCGCGCTGTCCGATGGCGGCGAGGATGCGAATACCCTGCGCGAATTCGATCTCGCCAGCCGCAGCTTCGTCCCCGGCGGCTTCACCCTGCCCAAGTCGAAGCAATGGGTCAGCTGGAAGACACCCGACAGCCTGATCGCCGCGCGCGATTGGGGTGCGGGCACGATGACCGCGAGCGGCTATCCCTTCGTGGTCAAGCGCGTGGCGCGCGGGGAGCCGCTGACGGCGGCGGCCGAAGTGTTTCGCGGCAAGCCGGATGATGTCTTCGTCATCCCCCGCACCTTCACCGATGGCGCGGGCCGCAGCGAAGTCGTCATCATGCGCGGGATCACCTTCTTCGAGGCGGAGTTTGTCCGCGTCACGGCGCAGGGCACCATGCCCATCGCGGTGCCGCACAAGAGCGCGGTCAAAGGCCTCCTCCAGGGCCGCCTGATTTTTCAGGTGAACGAAAACTGGGCCCCCAAGGGCGGCCAGCCGATCCCCGCCGGCTCGCTCGTCGCGGTCGATCCCGAAGGCAAGGCCGCGCCGGAGCTGATCTTCGCGCCGGGCCCGCGCCAGTCGGTCGATGCCGACGACGTTTCGGTGACCCGCGATCATGTGCTGGCGGCCGTTTATGACAACGTGCGCGGGCGGGCGATGCGCTTCACCCGTGTGGCATCGGGCTGGCAGCAGAGCGTTCTGCCGTTGCCCGACAATGCGGCGGTCAGCGTGGTGTCGAGTGACCGGGCCTCCAACACGGCCTATGTCTCGGTGCAGAGCTACCTCCTGCCCACGGCCTTGTGGAAGGTCGATGCGGCGGGCGGAACAGCAGTGCAGATCAAGCAGACCCCGGCGCGCTTTGCCGCAGACGGGCTGGTGACCGAACAATTTGCGGCGACCTCGAAGGACGGGACAAAGGTCCCCTACTTCATCACCCACCGCGCCGACATGCCGCTGACCGGCGCGACGCCCACGCTGATGACGGGCTACGGCGGCTTCCAGGTTTCCTACACGCCGCACTACAGCGGGGTGACCGGCAAGCTCTGGCTCGAGCGCGGCGGTGCTTACGTCGTCGCCAATATCCGCGGTGGCGGCGAATTCGGCCCGGCGTGGCACGAAGCGGGCCTCAAGACCAAGCGACAGGCGATCTACGACGATTTCGCTGCGGTTGCCGAGGATCTCATCGCACGCAAGATCACCAGTTCGCGGAAGCTCGGCATCTACGGCGGCTCGAATGGCGGGCTGCTCATGGGCGTCGAGCTCACCCAGCGGCCCGAGCTGTTCGGCGCGGTCAGCATCCAGATCCCGCTGCTCGACATGCTGCGCTATGAAAAGCTCTCCGCCGGTGCCTCATGGGTCGGTGAATATGGCACTATGGCGAACCCGGACGAGAGGGCCTTCTGGCTGAAGACTTCGCCCTATTCGAACCTCAAGCGCGGCGCGGCCTATCCCGAGACGCTGATTTGGACGACGTCCAAGGATGACCGCGTCGGCCCCGTGCAAGCGCGCAAGTTTGCCGCGCGGATGAAGGAATATGGGCTGCCCTATCTCTATTATGAGACCACAGCCGGCGGTCACGGGGCGGGCGCCAATCTCAAAGAAAGCGCGATGACCACGGCGCTCGAGATGGTCTATTTCCAGCGCCGTCTGATGGACCGGAAGTAGGGCGCCGGCAAACGCGCGCGTTCTGCAGGAAAGCGAGGACCGGGGTGAACAGCTGGCGCGCGTCAGCGGCCATGCACTTGCCCCGATCCGGCGAAGTTCGACGCATCGGGGCAAGTGCCGACCGGTGTCGCCCGCTGGTGTCGGCGGGCGAGGCGCGCTCGCGTCAAAGCAGGATGTCTGCCGCAGTGATGGCCGTTGCGGAATGGACGTCGATCGTGATCTCGTCGTTGGTCAGATTGGTGTCCAGATTGACGTGGATGGTCCAGATCCCGTCGTGCGCCACGATGGTGAACTGGCCCGCCGCGGTAAAGCTGGAGGTTTCAGTGAGCGGCTGGCGCCCATAGACATCGCTCGTATCAAACGCACGAAAATCGATCTTATCCCCTTCCGCCTTGCTGAAATCATTGATGGAAGCGTATTCCGGAGCGGCCCCGAAAACGAAGCGGTCCGCACCCGTGCCGCCCTGCAACTGATCGCTGCCCGTGCCGCCGACCAAGGTATCGTTGCCGGCGCCACCATTGAGATCGTCGTTGCCAGAGTAGCCGGAGAGGGTGTCGTTCCCGCTGCCGCCGAACAGCACATCGCGTCCGCTGGTGCCGTCGGTACGCTGCGCTGTCGTGCTGGTGTTGAAGATGAAGTTGCTGGCGCTGGATAGCAGCGTCGCAGCGTTGATCCCAGTCAGCGTGATCGTTTCGGTCAGACCGCCGTACGCAGTGGTAATCACCGTGTCGCTGCCGACTTGGCTGACATAGTTGGCGAGCGTGGCGGTGTCGGCCATGCCGAGCGCGCGCAAATCGAGTTTGTCGGTGCCGATCACGAAATCGGCGATCGTGTCGCTGCCGAAGGCGCGCCCGTCATACCGGAACACGTCGGCGCCGGCTCCGCCGCGCAGCAGATCGTCGCCTCCGCCGCCAACCAGCGTATCATTGCCCGCACCGCCGTTGAGATCGTCGTTGCCATTGTTGCCGGACAGGCGGTCGTCTCCACTGCTGCCGAACAGGACATCGCGGCCGGTAGTGCCGTCGCCGATGTCACCCAGCGTGTTGGTGTTGAAGATGAAGTTTGCCGCATTTGACAGGAGCGTCGCGGCATCGACACCGATCAGCGTGATCTTCTCGACCGAACCGTTAAATGCGGTGGTGATGACGGTGTCGCTGCCGACTTGGCTGACGTAGCTGGCGAGCGTTGCGGTGTCGGCGACCCCGAGCCCGCGCAAGTCGAGCTTGTCGGTGCCGAATACGAAATCGGCGATGGTATCGCTGTCGTAATTGCGAGTGCTGTACTGGAAGACGTCGGCGCCAGCACCACCGCGCAGCAAATCGTTGTCTGCACCGCCATTCAACGTGTCATCGCCTGCGCCGCCGTTGAGGTCGTCGTTGCCAAAGGAACCGTTCAGGCTGTCATTCCCGTTGCCGCCGAACAGGACATCGCGACTGTTCGTGCCGTCGATGATGTCGCCCAGTGTGTTGGTGTTGAAGACGAAATTCGCCGCGTTTGAAAGGAGCGTCGTCGCGTTGATCCCTGTCAGCGTGATCTTCTCGACCAAACCGTTGAACGCGGTGGTGATGACGGTGTCGCTGCCGACCTGGGAGACATAGTTGGCGAGCGTGGCGGTATCGGCGATCCCGAGCGCGCGCAGATCGACTCTGTCTGCGCCGAGCAGGAGATCGGCAATCGTATCGCTGCCGAAGGCACGTGAGTCATACCGGAATACGTCGATACCCTTTCCGCCGCGCAGCAGATCGTCGCCCGCGCCGCCGATCAGCACGTCGTTCCCGGCACCGCCATTGAGATCGTCGTTGCCATAAGAGCCGTTGAGGGTGTCGTTCCCACTGCCGCCGAACAGGACATCGCGTCCGTTGCTGCCATCGACTTGCAGAGACTGGGCGCTGGTGTCGAACAGGAAATTGTAGGGGGAGGACAACAGCGTCGCCGCGTTGATCCCTGTCAGCGTGATCTTCTCGGTGGCGCCGTTGAAGGCGGTGGTGATGACGGTGTCGCTGCCGACCTGGGAGACGTAGTTTGCGAGCGTGTCGGTATCGGAAACGCCGAGCCCGCGCAGATCGAGCTTGTCAGGCCCGATCAGGAAATCGGCAATGGTATCGCTGCCGAAGATGCGCGCGTCATACCGGAATGTGTCGAGCCCTTTCCCGCCGCGCAGCAGATCGTCGCCTGCACCGCCGATCAGGGTGTCGTTCCCGGCGCCGCCATTGAGATCGTCATTGCCGTTGTTGCCGGTTAGGGTGTCGTTCCCGTTTCCGCCGAACAGGACATCGCGTCCGCTGCTGCCGTCGACACGCAGGGGCTGCGCGCTGCTGTCGAACACGAAGTTGAGAGGGTTGGCCAGGAGCGTCGCCGCGCTGATCCCCGTCAGCGTTATCTTCTCGGTGGTTCCGTTGAAAACAGTGGTGATTACCGTGTCGCTGCCGACCTGGGCGACATAGCTGGCGAGGGTGGCGGTATCGGTGACACCGAGCCCGCGCAGATCGAGCTTGTCAGGGCCGATAAGAAAATCGGCGATCGTATCGCTGCCGAAGACGCGCGCGTCATACCGGAATGTGTCGAGCCCCTTCCCACCGCGCAGCAGATCGTCGCCCGCACCGCCGATCAGGATGTCGTTCCCCGCGCCGCCATTGAGGTCATCGTCGCCGTTTTTGCCGGTCAGGGTGTCATTCCCGCTGCCGCCGAACAGGACATCGCGTCCGTTGCTGCCGTCGACCCGCTGGGCCAGAGCGCTGGTGTCGAAGATGAAGTTGGCGGGATTGGAGAGGAGCGTCGCTGCGTTGATCCCGGTGAGCGTGATCTTTTCCGTCGTACCACCGAACATCGTGGTGATGACGGCGTCGCCGCCCACCTGCGAAACATAGTTGGCGAGTGTGGCGGTATCGGCCAGCCCGAGCCCTCGCAGATCGAGCTTGTCCGTGCCGATCACGAAATCGGCGATGGTATCGCTGTCGTAATTCCGGCCGTCGTACTGAAAAACGTCGGCGCCCGCTCCGCCGCGCAGCAAATCGTTGTCTCCGCCACCATTGAGCGTGTCGTTGCCCGCGCCGCCATTGAGATCGTCGCTGCCATTGTAGCCGAGCAGAATATCATCACCGTTTCCGCCGAACAGAACATCGCGGGCGTTGGTTCCATCGATCAGGGTCGGATCAATATTCGTGTTGAACACGAAGTTGGCCGCGCTGGACAGCAATGTTGCAGCGTTGATGCCAAGAAGAGTGATTTTCTCAGTCCCTCCGGCGAAGGAAGTCGTTATCACCGTGTCACTGCCGACTTGTGAGACGTAGTTGGCCAGCGATGCGATATCGGCAACGTTTAGGCCGGTAAGATCAATCTTGTCGGCTCCAATCGTCAAATCGGTGATCGTATCGATGTCAAAATTACGGGCATCGTAAACAAAAACATCATTGCCGGCGCCCCCTGTGAGCGTGTCGTTGTTGCGTCCACCGATCAGGGCGTCATCGCCATCGCCAGCGTTGATGGTGTCATTACCGTTCAGGCCATAAATCGTATCCGAACCGGTTCCAGTCAGCGTATCCGCTGAGTTTGTTCCATAGATAACAGCCACGATATTCTCCCCATCGTTATCAACGACTCGCAGAAGGTAGATAAATTACCTAAGTATTAATCCTTATTTTGTGTCATTTTAGAGAAATTTGGATTGACATGCCCTAAGTTGAGCCGTTCGCCTGATGATGATTGGCGGGGCGGCAATGCCGCCCATGGGAGCATCAACTCGCCCGGCCTGCACCACTAAGCCAACGGCATTTTCACGCTGCGGCTCGTCTCAAGGCAGGCTGCCGCCGCCAAACCTTTGCATTTCCGCCACGGTACCGTTAAACGCGCGCGTTCATTAAGGAAGCGAACTTACCGTGGCACATACTTGGAATGCGAACAGCTGGCGCTCGGCAGAGGCCAAGCATCTGCCCACTTACCCCGATGCGGCGAAGCTTGCCGCGGTCGAGGAAACGCTGACCCGGTTTCCGCCGCTGGTGTTTGCGGGTGAGGCACGCGCGCTGAAGGCTGACCTTGCGCAGGTCGCCGCGGGCAAGGGTTTTCTGCTCCAGGGCGGGGACTGCGCGGAAAGCTTTGCCGAGTTCCACCCGAACAATATCCGCGACACCTTCCGCGTGCTGCTGCAGATGGCGGTGGTGCTGACTTTCGCCGGCAAGCAGCCGGTGATCAAGGTGGGCCGCATGGCCGGCCAGTTCGCCAAGCCGCGCTCCTCGCCGGTCGAGAGCATCGGCGGCGTCGAGCTGCCGAGCTATCTGGGCGACAACATCAACGGCATCGAGTTCACCCCCGAAAGCCGCATCCCCGATCCGGAACGGATGCTGCGCGCCTATTCGCAGGCCGCCGCCACGCTCAATCTGCTGCGCGCGTTCTCGACCGGCGGCTATGCCAACTTGCGGCAGGTCCACCAGTGGACGCTCGACCACATCGGCAAGAGCCCATGGGCATCCAAGTTCAGCGAAATGGCCGACAAGATCGGTGAAGCGCTCGATTTCATGGAGGCCTGCGGGGTCAACCCCAGCACTGTGCCGCAGCTCCAGGGCACCACGTTCTACACCAGCCACGAGGCGCTGCTGCTCCAGTACGAGCAGGCGATGACGCGGCAGGATTCGCTCACAGGCCAGTGGTACGACACCAGCGCGCATATGCTGTGGATCGGTGACCGGACGCGCTTCGAAGGCTCGGCACACGTCGAGTTCCTGCGCGGCGTGGGCAATCCGATCGGCATGAAGTGCGGGCCAAGCCTGACGCCGGATGCGCTGCTGTGCATGCTCGATACGTTGAACCCGGCGCGCGAGCCGGGCCGCATGACGCTGATCAGTCGCTTCGGGCATGACAAGGTGGAGGCCGGTCTCCCTGCGCTCGTCCGCGCTGTCGCGCGCGAAGGGCATCCGGTGGTGTGGTCGTGCGATCCGATGCACGGCAACGTGATCAAGGCGGACAATGGCTACAAGACCCGTCCATTCGACCGCATCCTCGGCGAGGTTAAGGGCTTCTTCGCCGTCCACCGCGCGGAAGGCACGCATGCCGGCGGCATCCATATCGAGATGACCGGGCAGGACGTGACCGAATGCACCGGCGGCGCGATCGCAATCACGCAGGACGCACTGGGTGACCGCTATCACACCCACTGCGACCCGCGCCTCAATGCGGCACAGTCGATCGAGCTCGCGTTCCTGCTGGCCGAGGCGCTCAATCTCGAGCGCGCCGAGCGCAAGGCTGAAGCCGCCTGAGCGCCGGAGCCTAGACGGGCGGCAGCGGGGGCCTGAAATCCCCCTGCCGCCAGGGCGCTTGCGGCATTTCCTCGGCATCGGGCACGGCAAACCGCAGATACCCGAAAAACGTCGCGATCGTCCGCTCCGCCACGTCGGTGATGGCCCGGCGGCCGTGGAGGAAGCGGGTGTTGTCGAGAACCAGCACGTCGCCCGCCTGCCAGCGGACTTCGGCAGTGAGGGCCTCGCCGGTCGTCTGTATCGCTTGCAGCCAGTCTTCCGGGACGGGGCTGAGGTCATCGAGCAACGGGAAGTTGCCGCGCCCGTTGTTGAACCGGGCGAAGAGCAGGAAGTTGCCGAAGGCGGGGCCGGGGGCGAACATGGGCTTGTGCAGCGCCGGCCTTGAGAATTCGCGGGCGATGCGGCCATCGGGCATACGCAAAAAGCGATAAGGTACGGCGCGCGCCGGGTCTGCCAGCTGCGCATCGCTTGGCGTTTCGGTGCCGAACCAGAAACGCAGCAGCTCCGGCCAGACGCCCATCACGTAGACCAGCCGTCGCCTTTCGAGCCCCACGCGCACAGGCGACGGCAGCGCGGCGGCGAGCGCGATCCCGTCGCACAGCGTGGTCTCGCCGCCTACGCCCGGCGGGCTGAGGCAGCCGAACAGCGCGGCATCAGGCTTCCACGGCTCGCGTGCGAGTTCAGGGTGGAGCGCGAAGGCATTCGTGCCGCCATCGACGCCCTGGATGGCGTGGGTGCCGTCAAGCACCGCGCGGCCCGGCGTTTCGTTGATCACAGCGGTGGCGCAGAGGCTGCGGGTGAAGCGGCGGAACGCGTCCAGCCCGGCGCCGAAGCCGCGAAACAACAGCGCGCCGTGGGCCTTGTAGGTAGCCTCGACAAAGGCGGGATCAATGGCGTCCAGCGCTTCCCCGGCGCTAGGCGTCACCACCGCGTAGGGGCGTCCGGGGACGGGGGGATTGATCGAGGCCATGGTCCTTGCGGACTAACCCACAGCCGACCCCTCCGGCAAGCGGGTGGAGAGCGCAGAAGCGCTTGCCTTCCCTTGCCGGGCCAAAGCCCGCTATGGTCCCGCCATGTCGCTGACGCCCGCCGCTATCGCCGCTTCGCCCGATCATTATCTGCATTCCTTCGAAGGTGCGGATGGCGTGATCGTCCCAATGGACCGGGCGGCTTATGCGCGCTCGATCTTTCTCGATGCGCGGATTTTCCCGGCAAGCGAGGGCGCTGCGCTGGTGCCGGCTGTGGTCCTTGCCGAAGTCGCGCCGGTGCAGCGCACCACGGCATGGATTTTCCACGTTGCCCATTGCGGATCGACATTGCTGGCCCGCGCGCTCGAAGCACTTTCCTCCAGCCTCGTGCTCCGCGAGCCGATGGCGCTGCGCCAGCTGGCCTTCTCGCACGATCCCGTGCGGTTCCGGCTGGTGCTCGCCATGCTCTCCCGGCGCTATGGTGGGGATGAGCCAACGCTGGTCAAGGCCAATGTTCCGGTCAATGCGCTGCTGCCCGCCATCGCTGCTGCCGATCCGGCCGCGCCGGCGGTCTTTCTGCACCTGGGGCTTGAGGACTATGCGCTCGCCGTCCTGCGCAGCCCGCAGCATCGCGGCTGGGTGCGTGAAATGGCCGCGCGCTTTGCTGGTGCGCCCGCGGGGGCGGGCGACCCGGCGAGCCTTGCCGCGTTATGGCTATGGCAGATGCGCGCCTTCGCCGCTGCGCTCGATGCTTTGCCGCAAGCTCGCACGCTGGATGCCGAGCGATTCTATGCAGATCCCGCGCGCACGCTCGCTGCGCTGGCGCCCCGGCTGGGGCGGCCGGCGGACCCGGCGCGCATTGCCGAAGTGGCGGCAGGGCCGCTGTTCAACACTTATTCCAAGCGACCCGGCGTGGCGTTCGACAATGCTGTAAGGCTTGAGAGGCGCTCGCTGCTGTTGCGCGATCTGGACCGAGAATTGGCGCAAGTGCGCATGGCGGCAGATCGCAGCGCTGCTGATCTGGCGACGCTTGCAGCTCGGATCGGCGCAGCTGCCATCTGACAGGACCGCAATCGGCCCAGTTTCGAGAGAGTCCGGGGTTGAGCGCTACCTGATGTGCGCTTAGCGTATTGTTTCCAATCAGGAACGCGGGGGCGTCATGGTGGTAGGTTACCGGTATCGACCGGCTTGCTCTGCGGTTGCCTTTTCGATGGCCGCCTGGGCCGCGCTATTCCCGGTCGGTGCGCTCGCGGCCGATCCGCCCTCCGCTGTTCAGGCGCCGCCTGCGGTGAGTGCCCCGGCCGCGCCGGGCGAGAAAATCTCGACCGATATCTTCTCGCAGCTGCCATTCATATCCGATCCCAAGCTGTCGCCGAACGGGAAGCTGATTGCGGCCAGGGTGGCCCTTGGTGGCAAGACCCTGATCGGCATTTTCGATCCGGCCACGGGCAAGAACAAGATGCTCAATCCCGGCAAGTCGGTCGAACTCAACTGGATGCGCTGGGCCGGCAACGACCGCATCCTGATCAGCCTGGGCCAGACCGTCCCCATTTACGGAGACGAAGTCTGGTCCACGCGTCTGCTCGTCTATGACGTCCCCACACAGGATCAGCGCTTCATCGGCGGCAAGCGGGATGGCCTGATCGGTGATGACGTGCTCTGGGTCGATCCCGAGGGCAAGACGGCCCTGATTTCTCTGGCAAGGACGATCTTTTCCTATCCCCGCGTGTCGCTGGTGGATCTGGGGACCAATACGGCCCGGCAAATCATCAGCGAGAGGGATGGGGTGCTCAAGTGGATCGCGGACGATGCTGGTGTTGTGCGGGCTGGGCTGCAGTTCGGCACCCAGTCGTGGAAGCTGCTCTATCGAGCCAAGGATGGCGACGACTTCCGCATGGTCGTGAAGGCCGATTACAACGATGACGACGCCTTCTACAATGTGGCGCGCATCTTCCGTGGCAGCGACGAAGGTTATCAGAAGCTGCTCAATGAAAAGACCGGGCGCTATGCCCTGTGGCGCTTCAACTTCGCCACGCGCAAGCCTGGTGAGATTGTGTTCGAGGCGCCCGGTGTCGATATCGACGATTACGACACCAAGCCCGACAGCCCTGACCTCTGGGCTGCCTATTACACCACCGACCGGCCGCGCGCGCACTGGTTCGATGCCGAGCTTGCCAAAGTCCAGGAGGCGATCGACAAGGCCGTCGCCGGGGCGGTGGGGGACCGCGCGGCGACCATCGTGAGCTATTCGCGCGATCGCAGCCGGATGATGGTCCGCCTTGGCGCCTCGAACGATCCTGGCCGCTATTACCTGTTCGATCAGCAAGATGGCGTCATGCAGCTGTTCGCGCAGGCAAACGAACAGCTCAAGCCAAGGATGCTCGCCCCGACCGGCTACACGACCTATAAGACGCGCGATGGGCTCGACATCCCCGCCTATCTCACTCTGCCTACGGGGCGCCCCGCCAAGGGATTGCCGCTGGTCATCATGCCGCACGGCGGACCCTATGGTATCCGTGATGATGGCACCTATGATGTCGAGGTCCAGTTCCTCGCCAACCGCGGCTATGCGGTGCTCCAGCCCGAATACCGGGGCTCGGGTGGCTATGGCCGGGCCTTCAGCGAAAAGGGCCAGGGGCAATGGGGCCGTGCCATGCAGGACGATCTCGACGACGGGATGGACTGGCTGGCAAAGCAAGGCATGATCGACCCGAAGCGGGTCTGCATCGTTGGCAGCTCCTATGGTGGCTATGCGGCACTGTGGGGCGCGGTGCGCAATCCGGAGCGATACCGCTGCGCGGCGAGCTTTGCCGGGATCTCGGACCTCAAGCGGCAGATGACGTTCTGGGACGGCGTGGCAAGTTCGGGCAAGG
>CAILIO010000326.1 GCA_903834285.1 uncultured Sphingomonadales bacterium
AGGGGTTCGGATCATTTACAACCGGTGCAAACTGGACTTTCGGGTTTTGGGGCCCAAGGCTGCCAGTCAATGCCGATGGAACGTTCAATTCGGGAACTTACTCCACGGCTGACAATCTCAGCGGCGCCAATGTGACGATCGATGTGACCGGGGGTATGGCGCCCAGTGCGCCCGCGCCGATGATCGGGGGCGGTTTGATCGAGGCCCTGGCGGCCATCGCCGGTTTCGCATTGGCGCGCACCGGCAGTCGCAAACGCCTTTTCAGCTTGATCGGTTGATCGCGACGCGGCTTGTCCCCACGATGGGCCCCGTTGCAACTGGATTCCCGTCGATGAACTGCGTTTCCAGCGTTCGCTGGAATGACGGAGCAGGTGGCGGGCTTTGGGCGTAAGCCGCCTTGCGGGTGTGTCTTTCCTGGTGTGACGCAGGTTTTGCATGACCCAAAACACGAAAAAGCCCGGGAATGACCCCGGGCTTTTCCATTTGCACTTCGCGAAAGGCTGGTTTGAAAATCAGCGCTTCGAGAACTGGAAGCTCTTGCGCGCCTTGGCCTTGCCGTACTTCTTGCGTTCGACAACGCGCGGGTCGCGGGTGAGGAACCCGGCGGCCTTGACGGCGCTGCGCAGCGCGGGCTCGAACTTGGTCAGCGCCGTCGAGATGCCATGCTTGACCGCACCGGCCTGACCCGAAAGCCCGCCGCCCTTGACGGTGGCGATCACGTCGTACTGACCCGAACGGTCAGCGACGTCGAACGGCTGGTTGATGACGAGACGCAGCGTCGGGCGTGCGAAGTACACTTCCTGATCGCGGCCGTTGACGGTGATCTTGCCCGAGCCGGGCTTGATCCACACGCGGGCCACGGCGTCCTTGCGGCGGCCGGTGGCGTAGGAACGGCCCTGGGCATCGACTTCACGTTCACGCAGCGGGGCGGCGGGACCAGTGGGCGCACGGGGCGCTTCGGGCGTTTCCGAAACAGCGGCGGGAGCGGCGGCAGCCGAAGTCAGATCCTTGAGATCTGCGAGGCTGGAAACGGTATCGGTTTCAGACATGTCTTACGCACCCACCTTGTTCTTGCGGTTCATCGAGGCGACATCGAGCGCCTCGGGCTGAGTACCGGCATGCGGATGTTCGCTACCGGCATAGAGATGCAGCGCGCGCATCTGCGCACGGCCGAGAGGGCCGCGCGGGATCATGCGCTCAACGGCCTTCTCCAGCACGCGCTCGGGGAAGCGGCCATTGAGGACCTTGTCCGCGGTGACTTCCTTGATGCCGCCAGCATAACCGGTGTGCTTGTAGTAGATCTTGTCCTTGAGCTTGTTGCCCGTCAGCCTGACCTTGTCAGCGTTGATCACGACGACGTGATCGCCGCAGTCGACGTGCGGGGTGTAGCTCGGCTTGTGCTTGCCGCGCAGGTGATTGGCGATGATCACCGCGAGACGGCCGACAACGAGGCCATCGGCATCAATGAGATGCCACTTCTTCTCCACCTCGGCCGGCTTGATCGACCGGGTGATTTTCGTGAGCGCCTTCATGGCTGAAACCCATCCTAGGATAATGGTACGCCGCATGCGAACCGAAGTCCGGCTTGCAGCGAGGAAGCGCGCTTTTGTTGCAAATGGGCGTCAGAGTCAAGCAAACCGCGGGTTTCCAGAGAGGTAAAATAATACCGTTTGCTTAAACTTGCTTCCCCAGCCGGTGCGCACCCCATGTCGTGCAGACCACCAGCAGCGCGCCGGTGAGCTGGTGGAGGACCGCGATCCAGATCGTCACGCCGCTCATCACGGTCGCGATGCCGAGCACGATCTGGGTGCCGAAGGCGGTGTGGATGGCCACGGAAACCGGGCGCGCGCCCGCGCGGCGAAGCTTGCGGCCCATCACGACGAGCACGGCCACCACTGCCCAAGCCCACCAGCGATGGATGAAGTGGACGAGGTAGGGATCGGAGAAAAACGCGTGAGCTGCGCCCAGCGACCATTCGATCCCGGCCGGGAAGAACGCCCCCTGCATCAGCGGCCAGACATCCCAGTTGAACCAGCCGCCGCCTGCCACGGTCCCCGCCCGCATCCCTGCGAGCAGCGCGCCGTAGAACAACTGCACCAGCAGCATGCCAAGCGCGAGCGCCGCAAAGCCCGTCAGCCGGGCGCGTGGCTCGCCACGGGCGAGCACGCGCAAATCGAGTGCGGTCCACACCAGCCCTGCGAGCGTGAACAACGCGGTGAGCAAATGCGTCGCGAGCCGGAAGTGACTGACTTTGACATCATGAACGATGCCCGACTGGACCATCCACCAGCCGATGGTGCCCTGCAACGCAACGAGCGCAACAAGCGCCAGCAGCCGCGCCTTATAGCCCGGCGGAATCCGCCCTCGTGCCCAGTATATTGCCGTCACCGCAATCAGCACCGCGCCGATCCCGCGCGCGAGCAGCCGATGGACCCATTCCCAGAAGAAGATGAACTTGTAGGTGGCCAGTGTCATGCCCGCCGGGCCATTGACCAGAATGTATTGCGGGGTCTCGCGGTACTTGTCGAACTCGGTCTGCCACGCCGTCTCGCTAAGCGGAGGCAGCGTACCGGAAACAACGTTCCATTCGGTGATCGAGACACCCGATTCGGTCAGCCGGGTGATACCGCCGACCACCACGATGGCGATCACCAGTAGCGCGACGACGAGCAGCCAGCGGGAGAGCGCGAGCGGCGCGGGAGCGCGCTCACGAGAACGGGCCGGGGCCATTGCAACTGCATCCATGGGCGCGCCTCTGCTCGCGGAGCAGCTGAAACGCAAGCGCCAAAGGGGGCATACCGATAGGGCAAACTCCGAGGGTCAGCTTGGGCATTGCGTTATGTAATACTATTACATATAGCGAGCGCCATGACCGACCGTCCCCAATCTTCGCCTGAGGTACTGCGCGGCCGGTTTGACCGGCTGGGCGTGCTGATCAGCGGGCTTTGCATGGTGCACTGCGTGGCGGGGCTGTTCCTTATCGGGGTGCTGGGGCTCGGCGGCGGCGTGCTGCTCAATCCCGCGATCCACCGCTTCGGGCTCGTCGCGGCCTTTGTCGTCGGCCTGTTCACCATCGGCGCGGGCGCGCTGCGCCATGGCCACCGCCTGCCGCTGGCGCTTGGCAGCACGGGCCTTGCGCTGATGGCCGCCGCGATTGCCAGCGATCACGGGACGGCAGAGGCGATGCTGACGATCTGCGGCGTGGTCCTCGTGGCCTCCGCGCATATCGTGAACATGCGGCGCAACACCTGCTGACGGCTTGCGCGCGACGTGGTGGGCGCTAAAGCCCGCGACATGCCCACCGATACTGCAGCGACTCTCACCCTCACCATCAATGGCGAACCGCGCCGCGCCGCGCCCGGTTCGATCGCCGATCTCGTGCGCAGCCTCGAGCTCGATCCCGCGAAGGTCGCGGTTGAGCGCAACGGCGAGATCGTTCCGCGCTCGACACTGGCGGCGGTGCAGATCGCGGAAGCAGATGTGTTCGAAATCGTGCACTTCGTGGGCGGCGGCGAAGCAGACGACACCTGGACCGTGGCGGGCCGCACTTTTCGGTCGCGGCTGATCGTCGGCACCGGCAAATACAAGGACTTTGCGCAGAACGCGGCGGCGGTTGAAGCTTCGGGCGCTGAGATCGTCACCGTGGCCGTGCGCCGCGTGAACGTGAGCGATCCCAAGGCGCCGATGCTGACCGATTTCATTGATCCAAAGAAGGTGACCTACCTCCCCAACACCGCCGGATGCTTCACCGCCGAAGACGCGATCCGCACGCTGCGCCTCGCGCGCGAGGCGGGCGGCTGGGATCTGGTGAAGCTCGAAGTGCTGGGCGAGGCGCGAACGCTCTATCCCAATATGATCGAGACCATCCGCGCCACCGAAGTGCTGGCCAAGGAAGGCTTCCTGCCGATGGTCTACTGCGTCGATGATCCCATTGCGGCGAAGCAACTGGAAGACGTCGGCGCCGTCGCGATCATGCCGCTGGGTGCGCCGATCGGCTCGGGCCTCGGTATCCAGAACCGCGTGACCATCCGCCTGATCGTGGAAGGCGCTAAAGTGCCGGTGCTGGTCGATGCCGGCGTCGGCACCGCCAGCGATGCCGCCGTGGCGTTGGAACTCGGCTGCGACGGCGTGCTGATGAACACCGCCATCGCCGAAGCCAAGGACCCGATCCGCATGGCCCGCGCGATGAAAGCGGCGGTCGAGGCTGGGCGCGATGCCTACCTTGCGGGGCGGATGGGCACGCGCAAGTATGCCGATCCGTCGAGCCCGCTCGCCGGGCTCATCTGAGCCCGGCTGCGGCCCGCGGGCTCAGCCCGCGATCCCTGCCGCCGCCAGCACCGCCAGGGTCAGGATATCCGGCGCGATCGAGGTCATTGCGGCGATCTGCACGGGCTTTTCCATGCCGATCAGCATCGGGCCGATTACCGCGTTGCCAGCAAGTTCTCGCAGCAGCTTGGCGGAGATGTTGGCCGATTGCAGGCCGGGCATGATGAGGACGTTGGCCGGGCCCGAAAGGCGGCTGAACGGATAGCTCGCCATGACCTTGGGATTGAGCGCGGCGTCGGGCGCCATCTCGCCTTCGTATTCGAAATTGGGCTTCTGCTCGTCGAGGATGGCGACCGCGCTGCGGATCTCGTCGAGCCAGCGCCCGCTCGGATTGCCGAAGGTTGAGTAGGATAGAAACGCGACGCGCGGTTCATGCCCCATGCGGCGGGCGACGGCGGCGGTTTCGGTGGCGATATGGGCAAGCTCGGCCGCATTGGGCCGCTCGTTCACTGTCGTATCGGCGAGGAACACGGTGTAGTTCTTCGCGATCATCATGTGAATGCCGAAGGGCAAGTGGCCGGGCTTGGGATCCAGCACCTGGCGCACTTCCTTGATGGTCTGCGCGAACGTGCGGGTCATGCCCGAGATCATCGCATCGCCGTGACCGAGCGCGACAAGCAGCGAGGCGAAGACGTTGCGGTCCTGGTTGACCATGCGCCGCACGTCGCGCTCCATGAAGCCGCGCCGCTGCAGCCGCTCGTAGAGATATGCCACCATTTCCGGCACGAGCGGCGAGACCGCCGAATTGTGAATCTCGAAGCTGGAGGGATCGCCCACGCCGAGCTCGGTCAGGAGATCGCACACCGCCTTGGTCCGGCCGACCAGCACCGGCGTGCCGTAGCCGAAATCGCGGTACTGGATCGCCGCGCGCAGCACGACTTCATTCTCCGCCTCGGCGAAGACGACGCGGCGGGGGTTTTCCTTGACCTGCTGGTAGACGCTGGTGAGCGCCGAAGTCGTGGGATTGAGGCGTGCTTTCAGTTCGGTGCGGTAGGCATCGAAATCCTCGATCGGCTTTTGCGCCACGCCCGATTCCATCGCCGCCTTGGCCACGGCGGAGGAGACCACTTCCATCAAGCGCGGATCAAACGGTGCGGGGATGATATAGTCGAGCCCGAACGTGTGGTTCTGGCCATAGGCAGCAGCCACTTCCTCGGGCACTGCCTCGCGCGCCAGTTCGGCGATGGCGCGGGCGGCGGCGATCTTCATTTCCTCGTTGATCGCAGTGGCCCGCACATCGAGCGCACCGCGGAAGATGAAGGGGAAGCCGAGCACGTTGTTGACCTGGTTCGGATAGTCCGAACGGCCCGTCGCGACGATGCAATCAGGACGCGCCGCCTTGGCTTCGGGCGGGGTAATCTCCGGATCCGGATTGGCCATCGCGAAAATGATCGGCTGCGGGGCCATCTTCTTGACCATCGCGGGCGTCACCGCGCCCTCAACCGAGAGGCCGAGGAAGATGTCGGCCCCCTCCATCGCCTCTTCCAGTGTGCGGTGCGGCGTATCGATGGCGTGGGCGGACTTGAACTGGTCGATGCCCGCGCGGCCAATGTAGATCACACCCTTGCTGTCGCACATGGTGACATTGGTGTGCCGCACACCCATCGCCTTGATCAGCGCGGTGCAAGCAATGGCGGCGGCGCCCGCGCCGTTCACCACGACCTTGACGTCGGCCAGGTTGCGCCCGGTGAGGAAGCAGGCGTTGAGCAGGCCGGCGGCGGAAATGATCGCGGTGCCGTGCTGGTCGTCATGCATCACCGGGATCTTGAGCCGCTCCTTGAGCGCCTGTTCGATGATGAAGCACTCGGGCGCCTTGATATCCTCAAGATTGATGCCGCCGAAGCTCGGCTCCATCAGCGTGACCGCGTCGATGAAGGCCTGGGGGTCTTCGGTCGCGAGCTCGATGTCGATCGAATCGACGTCGGCAAAGCGCTTGAACAGCACTGCCTTCCCTTCCATCACCGGCTTCGAGGCGAGCGCACCGAGATTGCCGAGGCCGAGGATGGCGGTACCGTTGGAAATCACCGCAACGAGGTTGCCCTTGGCGGTATAGTCATAAGCGGCGGCAGGGTTCTCGGCGATGGCGCGCACCGGCACGGCAACGCCGGGCGAATAGGCGAGGCTCAGGTCGCGCTGCGTCGCCATCGGCTTCGAGGCGATGATCTCGATCTTACCGGGGCGGATCGTGTTGTGGTAGAACAGCGCTTCACGTTCGGTGAAGCGGACATTGCTCTCGTCAGTCATACCATTCCCCATCGGCGCGCGCGGTTTACTGGCCCGGCTATATCCCCATGGCAAGCCTTGTTGCAGGGGGCACGCGCCGCGGGCACTGTGTGATTACAAATCCTTAGAGCGCCAGTTCGGAAAACCCAAGGGGCGCACCGCGAAAAGCAGGCTGCGGCCTTCCTGCCAGACCAGCTGGAGCCGCGAATCCGGATGGCTTGGCATGCCTGTATCGATCAGCCAGACATAGTCGACCCGCTCGATCGGGGCATGCTTGAGCGCGGTATCGACACTGCGCATCCGCCCGCTCTGGCAGGCGCGCGACCATACGAATTCGGACGGATCAGCGGTAAAGTTGCGACCGGGACGGAAGCGCGGGATCACCATGTGCAAGCCCGGTACCGCCCAGTTGTCGTTCACCCAAGCCTGCCGATAGAGGCTGGCAAGGCTGGCGAGGTGATCGCGCCGGGTGTTGCGCCACGATTCCTCCACGCACGAGTGCTCGACAAAGGCCAGCACCCGGCTACCCGGCTCGACATGGTGGAGCGCGGAAAGCTGCTTGCGATAATCGTCGGCATAGTCGGCAAAGCTCGCCGCCGTGACGACAAGGCGGGTTCCGAGCAGCAGCGCGCCTGCAAGCGCGATCTTTCGCGCGCGGTCGAGCGGAACCGCGCTCCAGTCCTGCAGGCCCAGCGCGAGCATGCAGGCAACAGGCAGCAGCCGCACATCGACGAAGGCGCTGCCGTTGATGTCGCTGGGGATCGCGATGAACAGCAGAAATACAAGGAGGCCGGGCAGGCCCAGCTGCCACTTCCAGCGCGCGCCGAGCAGCCAGCCGAACAGGATCAGCGCGAAGCAGGCGATTGTCGTCGCACCATCGAGCAAGAGCGATTGATCGCGCAGGGTCAGGACGAAATACCAGGCCTTCTGGTCCCAGCGCCAGCGATTGAGGCTGCGCACGGGATCGGGCGAGAAGATCTTCCACAGCAGGATCGTGACCAGCGTGGCGACGAGCGGCCAGCACAGGATAAACAGGCGCTTGGCGATGGCGCGCCAGTCCTGCTCATCGCGCAGGCGGCGCCATTCGGACGGGTGCCACCAGCCAGCAGGCAGGCGGTCCATCTCGCGGCCCAGCGCATTGGCGCCTACCAGCAGGCCCAGCAGCAGGCCGCCGATGGCGTGGCAGAGCATGGCCACCGGCTGCGCCGCAATCAGCAGGGCGGCGCGTTGCCTGGGCTTGTCCTCCAACCAGACTGCGGCGGCAAAGGCCATGAGCGAAAGGCCGGTGGCGAGAATGTAGTTGAGGAACCCCGTCAGCAGCGGAAAGCTGAACACGAACATCAGCGCCCAGGGCGCGCCGTGCCCGCCCTTGGGATTGAGCACGCGAACCGTGGCAAGGCAGCCGCCCGCAAAAAGGCCGGTCGCCAGAACGGTGCTCCACCAGCCTGCAGCCAGAATGCCGAACTGCGCGCCGATCAGCTTCGCGAGCACATCGCCGCCGATGTTGAGCGTGAAGACCCATTTCCACGAGAAGTACTTGAGCAGCGGATTGCCCGGACGCGCCGCCTCGATCGCGGCGGCGCCCATATGGCCGGGCACGTCGATCAGCGGCGGCACTTCGACAAGCGCGAAGGGCAGGCACACCAGCACGACGACGATGATGATCCCGGGCGCACTCAGCCACGGCAAGGCTGCTGCCCGTTCCCACAACCCCCTGAGGCTCATGGCCAAAGTTTTCTCGCGGACCTGCATCAACCCCAGTTCACTTTCGCATCGGCGCCGGTCGGAGAGATCGGATTGATCATCCCGTCAGACCCGTGAAGGCACCCGCCCCCCAAGAACCTTCGAAGCATCCGCCCAGCCCATGCCCGGACCTTATACGACTTGAAATGTCGATATCCGGTGTCGATCGTTTGAGAAACCCGCGGCTCTAGTCTAGCCACAGGCGCTGTGAGTTCCCATGCCCCAACTCCGATGATGGCGCAATATCTTGCGCTGAAGGCCGAAGCCGAAGGCTGCCTGCTGTTCTACCGCATGGGGGACTTCTTCGAGCTGTTCTTCGAGGATGCGAAGATCGCGGCGAGCGTGCTCGATATTGCCCTCACCAGCCGGGGCGAACACGGCGGCGCGCCGATCCCGATGTGCGGCGTGCCGGTGCATTCGGCGGAAGGCTACCTCGCCCGCCTGATCCGCGCCGGGTGCCGCGTCGCTATCGCCGAACAGACCGAAACGCCCGAGGAAGCGCGCAAACGCGCCGGGTCAAAGGCCCTGGTCGCACGCGATATCGTCCGCTTCGTGACGGCGGGGACCTTGACTGAGGACGCCTTGCTCGAACCGCGCCGCGCCAATGTGCTGGCGGCGGTCTGCACGGTGCGGGGGACTGCCGGCATTGCCGCCTGCGATATTTCGACAGGGCGGATGGAGCTTGAAGAGTGCGCGCCCGAGACTATTCCCGCCGCGCTGGCCCGGCTCGGCGCAACCGAGCTCGTGGTGGCCGAGGATTCCGGGCTCGATCTCACCGAAGCCGCCGAACGCCCGTCCCGCGCCTTCGATTCGCAGCGCGGCACGGATCGGCTCATGGCGCTGCACGGCGTCGCCACGCTCGATGGCTTCGGCCAGTTCAGCCGCGCGATGCTTGCGGCGGCGGCGGGGCTGATCGACTATCTCGAGCATGTCGGGCGCGGGAACCTGCCGCTGCTACTTCCGCCGGTGGTGCGCGAGGCGGGCGCCTTCATGGCGATGGACGAGGCGACGCGCGCAAGCCTCGAAATCCTCTCCGCGAGCGGGGGAGGGCGCAAAGGCAGCCTGATCGAGGCGATCGACCGCTGCGTGACGAGCGCTGGCGCACGGCTGCTTGCCGAGGACCTTGCCGCGCCACTGACCGATTTGGGCGCGATCCGCGCGCGGCTCGAACTCGTCAGCTGGCTGCACGATGATCCCCTACTGCGCGGGGACCTCCGCGCCGTGCTGCGCGCTGCGCCCGATCTGGGGCGCGCGCTGGGGCGGGTGGTGGCAGGCCGGGGAAGCCCACGCGATCTGGGCCAGCTGCGCGACGGTCTGGCAGAGGCGCAGCGAGTGCAGGCAGTGCTCGCCGCGCGCACCGACCGACCTGCACTGGCGGATCGCCTGATCCCAGCGCTCGGCGGGCACGGCGCGCTGATTGATCTCTTCGCCCGCGCACTCGTCCCTGCGCCACCGACCGAGCGGACCAATGGCGGTTTTAT
>CAILIO010000327.1 GCA_903834285.1 uncultured Sphingomonadales bacterium
ATGGATTTTCTGAAAGGCGAAGTCGCCGGCGACTATCATCCGGTCGGAACATGCAAGATCGGGCGAGCCAATGACAAATCCGCGGTAGTTGATTCGGAACTGCATGTGCATGGCATGAGAAATCTGCGGGTGGCGGACGCTTCCGTCATGCCTGTGATTACGAACGCCAATACCAACGCCACGACAATCATGATCGGCGAGCGCGCCGCCGATTTTATTGCTGGGGCAAATCGCTTTTCAGCAGGACAATAGCTTGCGCCGAAATCCGGGTGCCCTCTGGGTGAGATATTTTGGTAAGACCAATGCGAAGGCCTTTTCTCAGTGAATGGATGCGGCTGCCCGAGGCAATACTGAACCGCGCAGGCTTCGCCTGAAGCCTCAACTCCTGAGTTGAACTCGAATAGGCTGATTGAAACGTCCGGAATTGCTCAAAGTTGTCGTCCTCAGGTGGGGCGGCGAATGACAACAATTGCGGCACAGCCTGGCTCCGGACGTGAATCCCTTCTCGTGGGGCCTACTCTGCCTGCGCGTGGCAGGTTCGGCCATGAGCGGACGTTACCGATTCTGGATCGACACAGCGAGGGTTAGCCGCGTGCCGCGAGAAGCAGACAAGATGTATCGTCACACCAGGCCGGATCATCACGTGGTATCGGACGCGCACGAAGGCGTCCGCCGTGCCTTGTTACCTGCGCTTGACGGCCATGATGATCACATGCTGTTCGCGTGGCCCCGTCGGGGACGGCTCCGGGCCCCGATCGGTTTCGATCACCGTGACCGCGAAGCCGCTGCGGGCGAGTGCTCCGGCAAATCTGTCGTCGTGAGACGCAGACCAGACGCCGAGAATTCCGCCCTCCGTCAAAGCAGTCCACGCAGACGCTACCCCTTCTCGGGAATAGAGCCAATCGTTCGCCCCGCGCGTGAGGCCTTCTGGTCCGTTGTCGACGTCGAGCAGGATGCAATCGTACCCTTGCACCGCGGATGCAATCAACAAGGCAACGTCTTGCTGCACCAGTTGCACGCGCGGGTCATCGAGACACCCGTCGGTGATGCGCGCCATGGGCCCTTTCGCCCACTCAACGACCTTCGGCACGATTTCTGCGACCGTCACTTCAGCATCGCGTCCGAGCACCCGGAGAGCGGATCTCAGCGTGTAACCCATGCCGTAGCCGCCGATGAGCATGTGAACCGGGTCGC
This sequence comes from uncultured Sphingomonadales bacterium, assembly GCA_903834285.1. Lineage (GTDB taxonomy): Bacteria > Pseudomonadota > Alphaproteobacteria > Sphingomonadales > Sphingomonadaceae > Novosphingobium. The sequence goes on from CAILIO010000327.1 coordinate 1,195, forward strand.
GACCGCCGAGTTCTGCGCATACCGCGCTGGCAAGCACCCCTTCCGACGCCGAAAAGTCTGTGCTCATCAATTCGGTGTCGTCGAGAAGGATCGCGAAATCAGGTCCACTCTGGATGAGGCGGAGCCTGCTCCCATCCGGAACGAAAGCGGTGTCGACGAGGTGCTCGCCGGCATTCAAAGCGGATATGCCGGTGGCGCTGGCTGGATGCTGCAAGCGCTACTTCTTGCGTGCCTTGCGGGCCGCATACTTTGCGTCCCTGGCCGCCTTGCGCTCTTCTTCGGTAAGCGCAGGCGGTACCTCCTTGGCAGCGCGCTCGGCCTTTTCGGCAAGTTCCTGCGCCTTTTTCGCCTTGAGCAAGGCGCGCTTTTCGGCCTGCAATTTCTCACGCGCCTCAGCCGCGGCAATGCGTTCGGCCAGCGCTGCGGGATCCAGCGGGGTTCGTGCCTTGAGTTTTGCGAGTGCCGTTTCTCGCGCTGACGCTGCCGCCGCGCGCCGGGCCTCGAGCCCGGGTTCCTTGTAACCTGCCATAAACGGGATCGTCTCCGAAGGGGGGCGCTTGCTTTTCCGTGCGATGGGATCGCAAGCCGCCAAGGTGCATCCGGTGGCGAGCGACGCCCACGCCTGGGAGCTCGACCGGCGTGGCGGCGTGGCTGCACCGTCATCGCGGCCCCCTACGCCGTGTCGCGGCCTATGTCACGGATTGTTGTTGGGCGGGATTCAAGCGGTGTGAACGGAGCGCGAAAGCCGAGGGAGCATTGCGACCGGCCCGCGGCGCTCCGAGGCGCGCGGAATAGGCCCCCTCCTCTGAAAAGGAGGGAGCTTTATGTGCTTTTTTGCGAAGTGGGCGCCCCGTCCCTGACCTCTTGATCCGATCCTTTATTTCGATTATCGCCGAAATATGGAAATGAAACTTGCCGTGGCCGGTCTTTCGGCGCTTGCGTATGAGGGGCGCCTCAGGGCGTTCCGGCTGCTGGTGCGGGCGGGATCGGCGGGCATCGCGGCGGGGGAACTGGCGCGGCAGCTGGACGTGCCGGCCAATACGCTTTCGACCAACCTTGCCATTCTGAGCCATGCCGGGCTTATCGAGAGCCGGCGGGCGGGCAAATCGGTGATCTACTCGGTCCGTTACGGGCAAATGACCGCGCTGCTGCAGTTCCTGATGGAGGATTGCTGCGCCGGGTCTTCGGAGATTTGCGCGCCGCTGAAGGAAATCGCGCTGGCGTGCGATTGTGCTGATAGCTGATGGCAAACGGGGGAATCCGCATGACTGAAGATCTGCCGGGCGTGCTGGTGCTGTGCACCGGCAATTCGGCGCGCTCGATTCTGGGCGAGGCCATGCTGGCGAAGCTGGGTGCGGGCCGCCTGCGCGCCTATAGCGCGGGGAGCAAGCCCAAGGGCGTGCCGCATCCCGGGGCGCTGCGGCTGCTGGCGCGGCGGGGTATCGATACGGCGCCGTTCCGCTCCAAGAGCTGGAACGAATTTACCGCAGCGGGGGCGCCGCGCATCGATATCGCGATCACAGTGTGTGACAATGCGGCGCAGGAGGCCTGCCCGGTGTTTATCGGCGCGCCGGTGAAGGGCCATTGGGGCCTGCCTGATCCCGCCGATGTCGAGGGCGGGGACGAAGCGGTCGATGCGGCGTTTGAGGCGACGTGGCAGTCGCTCGCCGTCCGGGTCCGGGCGCTGCTGGCCGCGCCGTTCGAAACGATGGCGCCGGCCGCCCTGCAGGACCTCCTCTCCGAAATCGGCCGCATGGACGGCGCGGCATGAGCCGCGATTTCTGGGCCGAGGCGATCGGCAGCTTCTTCCTGTTCTGCACGGTGATCGGTTCCGGCATCATGGCCGAGCAGCTGGCCGGGGGGAACATCGCGGTGGCGCTGCTGGGCAATACGATCGCGACGGGGGCCATGCTCTATGTGCTGATCGGGATGCTCGGCCCGCTATCGGGCGCGCATTTCAATCCGGCGGTGACGCTGGTGTTCCGCCTGCGCGGCGACCTTTCTTCGAGCACGGCGCTGCGGCTGGTGGCGGGGCAGCTTGCGGGCGGGATTCCCGGCGTGTGGGCCGCGCACCTCATGTTTGCGCGGCCGATCCTCGAGCTTTCGACCAAAGTGCGCACCGGGCCCGGACAGTGGGCGGGCGAGTTCATCGCGACGTTTGGGCTGGTCTTCGTGATTCTCGGCACGCTGCGGCACCGGCCGCAAGGCGTGCCAGCGGCGGTGGCGCTCTATATCGTGGCGGCCTACTGGTTCACCTCGTCGACCAGCTTTGCCAACCCGGCGATCACGCTGGCGCGCGCGCTGACTGATACCTTTGCGGGGATAGCGCCGGCGGATGTGCCCGCGTTCGTCATGGCGCAAGTGTTGGGTGCGGTGGCGGCGCTGCTGGCGGGCCGGGCGGTGTTTGCAGGCGATGAGGGGCTGGCGTGAGCGGGACGGCGTATGCGCGGCTGCGGACTTTGGCCGATCCTCACAGTTTCCCGGCGCTGAAGGCGGAATACCTCCACCGCCAGCCGGCACTGGGGCTCGGCGCGCTGGAACCGCCGCCGCGGATCCTTCTGCTCTACGGGTCGCTGCGCGAGCGATCGTTCTCACGCCATTCGGTAGAGGAAGCGGCGCGGCTGCTGCAGCTGCTGGGCTGCGAGACGCGGATTTTCGATCCCTCGGACCTGCCGTTGCCCGATCAGGTCGCGGGCGATGACCATCCGGCCGTGCACGAGCTGCGCGAGCATTCGCTGTGGTCGGAGGGGCAGGTCTGGTGCAGCCCGGAGCGGCATGGGCAGATCACCGGGATCATGAAGGCGCAGATCGACCACTTGCCGTTGGCCTACAAGGGCCTGCGCCCGACGCAGGGGCGGACGCTGGCGGTGATGCAGGTCTCTGCGGGGTCGCAGTCGTTCAACTCGGTCAACACGCTGCGCCTGCTCGGCCGGTGGATGCGCATGTTCACGATCCCGAACCAATCGAGCGTGGCCAAGGCCTATGAGGAATTCGACGCGGCGGGGCGCATGAAGCCATCGGCCTACTATGACCGGATCGTTGACGTAATGGAGGAGCTGGTGCGCTTCACCGTGCTGCTGCGGCCGCATGCCTCGCAGCTGGTCGATCGCTATTCGGAGCGAGTCGAGACCGGACGGCAAGTGGGGGCGGCGGACGCGATCATGGGATCGATCTGACGCTGCCCCCTCGCCTTCAGCCCTTTGTCAGTTGCCCGCGCACCGCGCCGCCGGGAAAATCTGCCGTGTGGATGTTGACATAGAAGCCCGCCGGGTTCGCCACGATGGGCTTGAGCTTGGCGGGTTCCACCGCGATGCACATGTCGCTGCCCTTGCCGGTGACGTCCATGGTAATGACGGGGCCGCCGTTCACGCCGGCCGCGCCGGTGTGGACGTGGGCCATGGTGGGCGCGGCAATCTTCTCGCCATAGAGCGTGTAGCAAAAGTCGCCGGTTTCGGTGTTGATCTCGACGCGGAAGGCGCCGTTGCCATCGGGGGCACCGCCTCCGACTTCGTTGGCGCCGGAGAGGTTGGCCGTGAGCACCACCGTTTCGGCGGAAGCGGCCACCGGTGCGAGCATGAGCGCGGCGGCGCTTGCCGCAAGAAGCAGAGTCCTGATCATCGCATCTTCTCCAGTCCTGACGGCACGTCCACGGCCTGAAGACTCGACCGGGGTTCCCGCGCGCTCGTCAATCCTACGCCTCCCCGCCCCCGCGCGCAAAGGCTTGTCTCAAAAGCTCTTGGGCAGGCCCAGCACGTGGGTAGCGACATGGCTGAGGATGAGATTCGAAGAGATCGGGGCGACCTGGTAAAGGCGGGTTTCGCGGAACTTGCGCTCGATGTCGTATTCCTCGGCAAATCCGAAGCCACCGTGGGTCTGCACGCACATGTCGGCCGCGAACCACGAGGCTTCGGAGGCGAGCAGCTTGGCCATGTTGGCCTCGGTTCCGGCGCCCTCCCCGGCGTCGAACCGGGCTGCGGCATCGGCGACCATCTGCGCGGCGGCGGTGGTCTGGATATAGGCGCGGGCGATGGGGAACTGGACGCCCTGGTTCTGGCCGATAGGCCGGCCGAAGACGGAACGCTCCTTGGCGTAGGCGCTGGCGCGATCAATGAAGAAGCGCGCATCGCCGATGCATTCGGCGGCAATGAGGATGCGCTCGGCGTTCATGCCGGAGAGGATGTAGCGGAAGCCCTCGCCTTCTTTGCCGATGAGATTTTCCGCCGGGACCGAGAGGTCGTCGAAGAACAGCTCGGTCGTCGCGTGGTTGAGCATGGTACGGATCGGGCGGATGGTGAGGCCATTGCCCACGGCCTCGCGCATATCGACGAGGAGGACGCTCATGCCTTCAGTGGACTTCGCGCAGTCCTCGCGCGCCGTGGTGCGCACAAGAAGGACCATGAGGTCCGAATGTTCGGCACGGCTGATCCAGATCTTCTGGCCGTTGACGACGTAGCGGTCGCCATCCCTACGGGCGAAGGTGGTGAGGCGCGTGGTATCGGTGCCGCTGGTCGGTTCGGTCACGCCGAAGGCCTGAAGGCGCAGATCGCCGCGCGCGATGGCGGGGAGGTAGCGGTCTTTCTGGGCTTCGGAGCCGTGGCGCAGGAGGGTGCCCATCGTGTACATCTGCGCGTGGGCGGCGCCGCCGTTGCAGCCGGAACGGTGGACTTCCTCGAGTACGGCGGTGGCCGCGGCGAGGCCGAGGCCGGAGCCCCCGTAGACCTCAGGAATGAGGACCGAGAGCCAGCCTTCCTGCGCGAGGGTGGTGACGAATTCGGTCGGGTACTTGCGGTCGCGGTCGAGCGCTTGCCAGTAGCTCCCCGGAAAGCGCGCGCAGAGCCGCCTCACGCCTTCGCGCAGGTCTGCAAAGGTTTCTTCATCGGCCATGGCTCAGATCTCCCGCAAACGCTTGTGCGGCATGGCTATTGCCTGCCTTTGGCGCGCCGTAAAGCGGGCGGTCCGGGCAAATTTGCTAGTCTGCGCCGAGGCGGTGGCGTTCGCGGCGCAGATAAACGTAGAGCATGATGAACACCGGCACGATAACGAGCGCCGCAAAGATATCGTGCTCCACATGCACGCCGAACAGGGCAAGGCCGCCGCTGAGATAGGCGAGGAGCGAGACGGCGTAATAGGTGATGGCGACGGTGGAGAAGCCTTCGACGAGGTGCTGCAGCCGAAGCTGGGTGCGCGTGGCGCTTTCCAATGACTTCAGGAGCTGGGCGTTCTGGTCCTCGATCCGCGTCTCGATCCGGGTGCGCAGCAGCGAGGTGAGCTGGGCCGAGCGCTCGGCCAGTTCCTGCTGGCGCCGCACCACCGTCTCGCACGTGCGGATCGCCGGGTAGAAGCGGCGCTGGGTGAAATCGGCAAGGCTGGCAAAGCCGGGGATGGCGACGGGGGCAAGCGTGGCGAGGCGCTCGTCGACGAGGCGGGCGTAAGCGGCGGTGGCGCTCAGGCGGTAGCGCGAATCGCTGGCGATGGTGCCGAGCTCGAGCGACATCGCGCAGAGCGCATCGAGCAGTTCGTTGTCCGAGCTTTCATCCGAATCGAGCCGGCGCCCGAACAAGCGCAGTTCCTCCTCGGCCGCGTCGAGCTTGCCCCAGCAGGCCCGCGCAACAGGGAGGCCGAGCAGCGCCATATTGCGATAATTGCCCAGTTCCTGCAGCGATTGCACCGCGCGGGCGAGATCGACCGGGCCAAGCTGGCCGGCCGCCACGACCAGCCGGCCATAGCCTTCATCCTTGATCCGGAAATCGGAGGAGAGCCGCGCGCCGCCGCCAAAATCGCAGCAGACGAGCTCGGCCGGATCGACATCGAACTCGGCCATTTTTGCAGCTGCGGCGGCGGCATCCGCTTCGATATCGATCAGCGTGGCGCGCAGCACTTCGCCCGGCGCGCTTTCGGCCCAGGCGCGCGCCTCGGCGAGCAAGGGCGCATCGGGGCGCGCAAAGACGGTGAGCGTCGTTGCCTCGCTGTGGCGTTCCCAGGTGAACAGCAGGCCATCCGCGAGAATCCCCTGCATGTGGCGCTGGCCCGGTTCGGCAACAAACGCGGGACTGCCACGGAAGGGCGGCAACCCTTCGTGGGTGGCCCCATTGGGGGCGAGGCGCAGGATCTGCACGATCGTCATCGGCGGCGTGATCGGCGGCCAGCGCCGCAAATGCATTTCGCCGACAATCTCGCGCCGGAGCCGGTGCTCGTTCAACATGGCTTCAAGCACTCCTTCCCGGCCGCGCGCGGCGCTGGGCACAGTCTTTCACAGCACACTTGCCGTTACAACCCGCATAGTCCAGATTGCTTGACACTATGAACCGCTTCCCCTTCTCCGCCATCGTCGCGCAAGACGAAATGAAGCAGGCCCTGCTGCTGGCCGCTGTCGACCCTGCGATCGGAGGCGTGATGGTCTTCGGCGATCGCGGTACCGGAAAATCGACCGCTGCGCGGGCACTTGCCGCGATCCTGCCGCCGATCACCGCGGTGGAAGGCTGCCGCTTCGGCTGTGCGCCGACCGATGCGGGGACCTGTCCAGATCCCTGTACATCGAAGAAGACGGCCAAGCGCGCGGTGCCCTTCGTCGACCTGCCGCTGGGCGCGACCGAGGACCGCGTGATCGGCGCGCTCGATCTCGAACGCGCGCTGCGCTCGGGCGAAAAGCGCTTCGAGCCCGGCCTCCTTGCCAAAGCGCACCGGGGCTTTCTCTATATCGACGAGATCAACCTGCTCGAGGATCACTTGGTCAATCTGCTGCTCGATGTTGCGGCTTCGGGCGAGAACCTGGTCGAGCGCGAGGGGCTTTCGGTGCGGCACAAGGCGAAGTTCGTGCTGATCGGCAGCGGCAATCCTGAAGAAGGCGAATTGAGACCGCAGTTGCTCGACCGGTTCGGGCTTTCGGTCGAAGTGCGCACGCCGCAAACGCTCGATGCCCGCGTCGAGATCATGCGCCGCTGCGCATCGCACGAGCGCGATCCCGCTGCCTTTGGCGAGGACTGGGCAGCGGCGGACGCGAAGATCGTGCGCCGTATCGCGCGCGGTCGCTCGCGCTTGCCGACTGTCGAGACGCCGGACGAAGTGCTCTACGATGCCTCGCGGCTGTGCATGGCCTGCAAGGCCGATGGCTTGCGCGGCGAACTGACCGTCATGCGCGCCGCGCGCGCGCAGGCCGCGCTGGAAGGGGCGGATACGGTCAAGCGCAAGCATGTGATTGCGGTCGCCCCGATGGCGCTGCGCCACCGCCTGCGCCGCGACGTGCTTGACGAGACGGGCTCCACCACCCGCATCGAGCGCGCAGTGGCCGAGGTGTTTGGATGACCACTCCGCCCGCGTCGCCCGCCGCAGAGGATGCGGCGCTGGCGCTGCGCGCCTTTGCGCTCTGGCCAGCCGGTTTTGGGGGCCTATGGCTGCGCGGCCCCGGCCCCGCGCGTGATGCGCTGGTGGAGCGGCTGGGCAGCACAGTGCGCCTGAAGCGCATGCCGGCGCATATCGACAGCGAACGCCTGCATGGCGGGATCGACCTTGCCGCCAGCCTCGCCGCTGGGCGCAGCGTGTTGCGATCCGGCTTTCTGGAGGAAGCGCGCGGCGCGATTGTGCTGGCGCCGCTGGCGGAGCGGATTACCGCCTCGCTCGCGGGCAGCGTGGCGCAGGCGCTCGATCATGCGGATACGGCGGAGCGCTTTGGCCTCGTCCTGCTCGACGACGGGGCAGAGCATGACGAAGTGCCGCCGCTCAGCCTGACCGAGCGCGTGGCGTTTGCGTGCGATCTGGGCAATGCCGCTCCGGCGGGCTTCGATGCGACCGAACTGCCCGCCCCCCTCGCCTCACCCGCTGAAATCCCGGTCTGCAGCGCAGAGGGGCTGGAGGCGCTTGCTGCCGTCTCGCTTGCGCTAGGGGTCGATTCCGGCCGGGCGCTGCGCTTCGCCGCGCTGGCCGCCGGTGCCAGCGCGCGGCTGGCCGGGCGGGAGACCGTGCGCGAAAGCGACCTTGCTGCCGCCGCACGGCTGGTGCTCGCCCCGCGCGCAACACGCCTTCCGCCGCCGCCGCCCGAGGACAACGCCGAACCGCCCCCTCCTCCCCCGCCGCCGCAGGACAGCGATGCCGATACGCCCGGCGATGAGGAGCAGGAGGACAATGGCAAGCCCGATCCCGATCAGCTGATCGAGGCCGCTGCCGCTGCGATCCCGCCGGGCCTCCTCGAGGCGCTCGCCGCCGGTCGCACCCGGCGCGGTGCGGGGAGTGGGGGTGGTGCGCGTCATCTCTCACCGCTGCGGGGCCGCCCGCTGGCGGCACGGCAGGGCCTGCCACGTGGCGGCGCCAGGCTCGCGCTGATCGACACGCTGCGGGCCGCCGTGCCGTGGCAGGCGCTGCGGCGGGCGGAAGGCGATGCGCTTACGGGCCTGCGCATCATGAAGGACGATGTGCGCGTCCGCCGGTTCGAGGCGCGCAGCGCTTCGGTCACGATCTTTGCGGTCGATGCCTCGGGCTCGGCGGCTTTCACGCGGCTGGCCGAAGCGAAGGGCGCGGTCGAGCTGCTGCTCGCGCAGGCCTATGTGAAGCGGACGGAAGTCGCGCTTGTCGCGTTCCGAGGGAGCGAGGCGCAATTGCTGCTGCCGCCCACCCGCTCGCTGACCCGGGCGCGGCGGGCGCTGAGCGAACTGCCAGGCGGCGGCGGTACCCCGCTCGCAGCTGGACTTTCGATGGTCTGCACCCTCGGCACCGGCCTCACGCGGCGCGGCTATACGCCGCTGCTGGTGCTGCTGACCGACGGGCGTGGCAATATCGCGCTCGATGGCGGCACCAACCGCGCGACGGCGACCGAGGATGCCATGAAGGCCGGGCGCGCGATCGCCACGGCAGGGCTTGCCGGGGTGGTGATCGACATTTCGCCCCGCCCCCGCCCCGAAGCCGCCGCCATCGCCTCTGCCATGCGCGCGCGCTACGTGCCGCTGCCGCAGGCAAGCGCCGCGACGCTCAGCAAGGTGATCGGCGCTCTGACATGACGACTTTGGCATGAGCAAGCCGCTTGTCTGGGAAACCGACGGGCGCGATTGGCCGCACCGCGCGGCCAGCCGGTTTGTCACGGCGGGGCCCCTCACATGGCATGTGCAGGAAATGGGCTTAGAGAATCAGGGCGGGCTGACCGTGGTGCTGCTCCACGGCACGGGCGCTGCCACGCACAGCTGGCGCCATCTGATGCCGCTGCTGGCTGAGGACCACCGCGTAATCGCGATGGACCTGCCGGGCCACGGATTTACGCGCGGCCGCCCGGCTGGCGGGTTGAAGCTGCCCGGCATGGCTACCGCTGTGGCCGCACTTCTCGCCAAGCTTGAGGTTCGTCCCGCGAGGCTGATCGGTCATTCGGCCGGCGCTGCCATCGCGCTGCAGATGGTGCGCAGCGGCCTCGATGTGCCCGAGGTCACCGGCCTCAGTGCGGCCCTTTCGCCGTTTCCCGGGTTCTTCGCGCCGTTGTTTCAGGGGCTCGCCCGTGCGCTCGTGCTCAATCCGCTGGTGCCGCGTCTCTTTGCCGCCAGTGCGCGCACTTCGGGCGATACCGGGCGGCTGCTTGTCCGTTCGACCGGTTCGCACATCGATGCCGAAGGCGTGCGGTGCTACGCCATGCTGCTCGGCAACGCGCTGCATTGCCGCGGCGCGCTGGAAATGATGGCGGGATGGGATCTCGCCAGCCTGCAGCGCGAGCTGCCCAAGGTCGCGGCGCGGGTGCGCCTGATCCACGGCGCGAAGGACGCTGCCGTACCGACCAGTTCGGTCGAGCAGGCGGTGCGCTTGCTGCCGCAGGGAGAGCTCAGTGTGCTTGCAGGCCTTGGCCACCTGGCGCACGAAGAGCGGGCGGATCTTGTCGCGGAGGCCATTGCTGCCACTGCGGCGGTCCATGCTTGAGAAGGAGGCAGTGCGTGGCTCAGAACTTTGGATGGATCGAAATGGTCGTGTTCGGCGGGGTCGCGCTCTCGCTCGGCGTGTGGCAGCTCATCTCGGTCAACCGCGAGATTGCGCGCGACAAGGCGAAGAAGGACGCTGCGACGAAGGACTGATCGGTCAGCGGCGCGATCTCGGCATCCGGTGCGGGATCAATTGCTGCACGATGGGTGAGCAGAAGCGGTCGAGCGAAAGCGTTTCCTGCATCGCCACCACCGGCTCGCCATAGAGCCGCGCATGCAGCGTCGAGCGGGTGTAGAAGGGCGAATCCTCCCAGGTCCGCCGCACCGTGGCATGGCCGCGATCCGCGCGGGTGACCCGTTCCATCTGCCACATCGTGTTGGGCAGCGGCGCGGTCGGCGGCAATTCGGCCTCGTGCGGAATTCCGGCGCAATCGAAGCGTAGCGCGCTCGCAAAGGTCGAGCCGTCGCGGCGCTTCCCTTCGTAGAACACCGCGACATCCTTGCCGAGGTGCGCGCGCGACCAGTGCCAGACGCGAAAGCCCTCCTCGAGCGACTCCGCGCCGCGGTTGGAATCGAGGTAGGCGCTGCCCTTCCAGCTGAGCTCCGGCGCCTGCATCTCGACCGAAATGCGCGCGCGCGGGGCAAGGCAGTGCCACAGATGCTTGCCCGCCGGGTCGAGCGCGAAGGCCTCGGTGTTGAGCATTTCGGGCCAGACCTTGATCTGCCCCGACACGCGGCGGCGGAAGGGGTTCAAGATCCGCTTGTCGAGCTCTTCGATGTCGATGATCAGACAGTCCCCCGCCCAGCGCACCGAACTGGGCCCGATCGCGAACTGGTCCGCCTCGGGCTTCACCGCGTGCTCGCCCCGCTCGGTCATCGTCCAGCGCGCCTTGGGGCCATAGAGCGCGACGTTGAGCGCGCAGTGATCGAGCGGGTTTCCGCGTCCGGACCGCTTGAAATAGGGTGAGAACACGCTGCCGATAAAGGCGATCAAGGTGAGGCCGTGCTGGCCGTCATCGCTCAGCGCATCGACATACCACCAGCTGTAGCCGCCCGCCTGCACCGGCGCATCGAAGCGGGGATGCGCATCGCTGTCGCGGCTACCTGGCGCGCGCATCAGCCGGTCGTCCTCGCCGCGATCGAGCAAGGCCCAGGGATCGGGGGCCAGCGGCGCGGGCGGCAGGGCGCCGTTCATCCGCGCAATGCCCTTCCACAGCGCGGGCCATTGCTCTGCCGCCTCAGGGCCGCTGTCCTTGAACCGCAGCATACCATCTGCGTGGGTCTCGCCTCGCCACATGGTTCAATCTCCCATGCCCCACATGCGGGGCTTGTGCAGGATGATTGACGCATTGCTCCTAAATGTCCAATGTAATTGACATATGAATATGTCCACCAGACTGGATTTGCCCCAAAGGGTCGGGCTCAAGGAACGCTGGATCGGCTGGCGCAACCGTCTCTTGATGAGCCCGAAGTTCCAGCAATGGAGCGCCGCCTTCCCGCTCACCCGGCCGATCGTGCGCTCCCGCGCGCGGCGGGCTTTCGATCTGGTGGCCGGGTTTGCTTATGCTCAGGTGCTAACCGCCTGCGTGGAGAGCGGCTTGCTGGACCTGCTGGCCGAGGGCGCCTGCGACACGGCAACCGCCGCCAACCGTGCCGGGCTCGGCGTTCCTGCGACCGAGCGCCTGCTGCGCGCTGCCGCCTCGCTGGGCGTCGCCGAATCGCTCCCGGGCGGGCGCTGGACACTGGGGATGGATGGCGCCGCGCTGCAGTGCAATCCCGGCGCGCGGGCGATGATCCGGCACCACGCGCTGCTCTATACCGATCTCGCCAATCCGCTGGCGCTGCTGCGCGCGGACCGCAAGGAACCGACCGCGCTCTCGGAATTCTGGACTTATGCGCGGGCAAGCGCGACCGGCGCCGTCCCGCCCGGGCGGCAGGGTGATGCCGAAAACGAGCCCGCCGCAGCGGCCTATTCCGCGCTCATGGCCGCCTCGCAGGCGATGGTCAGCGAGCAGTTGGTCGCGGCCTATAAATTCAGCCGGCACAAGGCGATGCTCGATGTCGGCGGCGGCACAGGTGCCTTCGTCCGTGCGGTGGGCATGGCCGCGCCGGCACTGCGACTCGGCCTGTTCGATCTGCCCGATGTCGTGGCGGGCGCAGAAACGACACTAGGCCGCGACGCGCTGATCGCGCCACGCCTGACCCTGCACAAGGGCAGCTTCCTCCACGATCCGCTGCCCACCGGCCATGACCTCATCACGCTCGTGCGAATCCTGCACGATCATGACGACGAACCGGCGCTGCGCATCCTGCGCGCCGTGCGGGCCGCGCTGCCGCCCGGCGGCACGCTGCTGATCGGCGAGCCGATGGCAGGCGCTGCCGGCGGCGCGGCGATGGGCGATGCCTATTTCGGGCTCTACCTCTGGGCGATGGGATCGGGGCGCCCACGCCGTCCGGCAGAGCTGGGAGCGATGCTGCGCAGCGCCGGTTTTGCAAGCTGGAAGGCGCTTCCCACGCACCTCCCGCTGGTCTGCGGCGCGATCGTCGCGCGTGTCTGACCCGGCCCTTAGGCCCTCTCGCGCGTCAATCTCCAAAACGGACCATCGGCGATGCTGCACAGCTTGTCGCAGGCCCAACTTCGACAAAAGTGTAGTGCCGAGTTGACACTCATTCATGACAATGTAAGCTGACACTCGGAAAGTCCTCCAGACCGCACGGCATGCCGTGTGGCGAAGGGCTGAGGGGAAAAGTGGTCGTGGAAGCACTAGCGCTGATAATGGAGGCACCGGAGCAATTGGCTCTCAGGCCCCTCGCGCTTGATGCGCCGACCGGCTCCGACGTCGTCGTCGAAGTCCGCTGGAGCGGCATCAGCACCGGCACCGAAAAGCTGCTCTGGACAGGCAAGATGCCCATGTTTCCGGGCATGGGCTATCCGCTCGTACCCGGTTACGAATCGGTGGGCCGCGTGGTCGATGCCGGCCGCGATGCCTGGGCGCGAATCGGTGACTGGGTCTTCGTTCCGGGCGCGAGTTGCTTCCGCGATGCGCGCGGCCTCTTCGGCGGATCGGCCCGCCGCCTCGTCCTGCCCTCGGCCCGCGCGCTGACCATCGACGAGTCGTTGCAGGCTGACGGCGTGCTGTTTGCCCTCGCTGCAACTGCGCTTCATGCCCTCGATGGCGGCACCCTGCCCGATCTGATCGTCGGCCACGGCGTGCTGGGCCGCCTGCTCGCGCGCATCACGATGGCGCTCGGCGCGCCGCCGCCGACCGTGTGGGACACCGATCCGCTGCGCACCGCCGGGGCAATTGGCTACACGGTCATCACCCCCGATGCCGATCCGCGCCGCAACTATCACTCGATCTGCGATGCCAGCGGCGATTCGAACATTCTCGATACGCTGATGGGGCGCCTCGCCCGCGGCGGGGAAATCAACCTTGCCGGTTTCTATGCGGACCGGCTGAACTTCGCTTTTCCGACCGCCTTCCGCGCCGAGGCCCGCATCCGCGTTGCCGCGGAATGGTGTCCGGGCGATCTTGACCGGACCCGCGAGCTCATAAGCTACGGCCGGCTCGACCTCAGCGGCCTCGTCACCGACGTGCGCCCCGCGAGCGAGGCGGCGGACGCCTATCCTGCGGCCTTCACCGACCGCAACTGCCTGAAAATGGTTCTCGATTGGAGCAATTGCGCATGACGACTCTTGAAGCATCTGCGCGCGTCCAGGCCCTTCGCGACGAGGCCGCGATCGAGCCCGATGCGATCGTGCCGACCGAAGTGACCAAGGAAACGCAGATCATCGCGATCTACGGCAAAGGCGGCTCGGGCAAGAGCTTCGCGCTGTCCAACCTCAGCTACATGATGGCACAGCAAGGCAAGCGTGTGCTGCTGATCGGCTGCGATCCCAAGTCCGACACCACCTCGCTTCTGTTCGGCGGCAAGAGCTGCCCCACGATCATCGAGACCTCGGCGCGCAAGAAGCTGGCTGGCGAGGACGTGCGGATCGAGGACGTGTGCTTCCAGCGCGACGGCGTCTTCGCCATGGAACTCGGCGGGCCCGAAGTCGGCCGCGGCTGTGGCGGGCGCGGCATCATCCACGGGTTCGAACTGCTCGAGAAGCTCGGCTTCCATGAGTGGGGCTTCGATTACGTGCTGCTCGATTTCCTCGGCGACGTGGTCTGCGGCGGCTTCGGCCTGCCGATTGCGCGCGACATGTGCCAGAAAGTCATCGTCGTCGGTTCGAACGACCTCCAGTCGCTCTACGTTGCCAACAACGTTTGCAAGGCGGTCGAATATTTCCGCTCGATGGGCGGCAACGTCGGCGTCGCGGGCATGATCATCAACAAGGACGACGGCACTGGCGAAGCCAAGGCCTTTGCCGAGACGGTCGATATCCCGGTTCTCTGCGCAATCCCGGCGGACGAGGATATCCGCCGCAAATCCGCGAACTACCAGATCATCGGCCGGCCAGACAGCCAGTGGGGCAGCCTGTTCGAGGAACTGGCCGAGAACGTCGCCACTGCCCCGCCGCGCCGGCCCAAGCCGCTCGACCAGGACGGACTGCTCGGCCTGTTCTCGCCCGAGGATACCGGCGGCAACGTGACCCTGCTCCCCGCCACTCAGGCCGACATGCGCGGTGGCAGCTTCGAACCCAAGGCTTCGCTGGAGGTCATCTACGATGACATCTGAGGTGCGCCCTGCTCCTGACCGGATCGATGCCATGCCGGATGCGCCGCTTCCGGCTGGTGCCGACGGCGGTTGCCATGGCGGCGCCGACCGCATGCGCGAAGCCGCGCGCAGTGCGGGCAAGAGCGAAGTGCTTGATCGCTATGCTGCCGACTACCCGGTCGGTCCGCACGACCAGCCCCAATCAATGTGCCCCGCCTTCGGCTCGCTGCGCGTGGGCCTCAGAATGCGGCGCACAGCCAGCGTGCTCTCGGGCTCGGCTTGCTGCGTCTATGGCCTCACCTTCACCTCGCACTTCTACGGCGCGCGGCGCAGTGTCGGCTACGTTCCGTTCAATTCGGAAACGCTCGTCACCGGCAAGCTCTTCGAGGATATCAAGGAAGCGGTCGAAAACCTCGCCGATCCAGCGCTTTACGACGCGATCGTGGTGACCAACCTGTGCGTGCCCACGGCGAGCGGCGTGCCGCTGCGCCTGCTCGGCAAGGAAGTGAACGGCGTCCGGATCATCGGGATCGATGTTCCGGGCTTCGGCATCCCGACTCACGCCGAAGCCAAGGACGTGCTCGCCGGCGCCATGCTCGCCTATGCCCGCAGCGAGGCAGAAGCAGGCCCGGTGAGTGCGCCCCAGACGCGGCCCGACAAGCCGACCGTCACCCTGCTGGGCGAAATGTTCCCGGTCGATCCGATGGGCATTGCCCAGATGCTCGAGCCGATGGGCCTGGCCGCTGGCCCCGTGGTGCCGACGCGCGAATGGCGCGAGCTCTATGCCGCGCTCGATTGCGCCGTGGTCGCCGCGATCCACCCCTTCTACACCGCCAGCGTGCGCGAATTCGAAGCCGCCGGCCGCACGGTCGTCGGCTCGGCCCCGGTGGGCCGCGATGGCACGGCAGCCTGGCTCGCAGCCATTGGTGATGCCTGCGGGATCAAGGCCGATCTCGTCGCCGCCGCGCAGAACCGCATCCTGCCCGCGATCAGCGGCGCGCTCGCCGCCCGCCCGATCAAGGGCCGCATCACCGTCTCGGGCTATGAAGGCTCCGAACTGCTGGTGGCGCGCCTGCTTGTCGAAAGCGGCGCGGATGTCCGCTACGTCGGCACTGCTTGCCCGCGCACCGTCTGGTCCGATCCCGATCGCGAATGGCTCCAGGCTCGCGGCATCAAGGTGCAGTACCGCGCGAGCCTCGAGCAGGACATCGCCGCGGTCGAGGAATTCCGCCCCGATCTCGCCATCGGCACGACCCCGGTGGTCCAGCACGCCAAGCAGATGGCGATCCCGGCGCTTTATTTCACCAACCTCATCTCGGCCCGGCCGCTGATGGGCCCGGCAGGCGCCGGCAGCCTTGCCATGGTGGTCAACACCGCCATCGCCGGCAAGGCGCGGTTCGACCGGATGTCGGCCTTCTTCGAGGGTGTCGGTACCGGCCATACCACCGGTGTCTGGGAAGATACCCCGCAGGACCGCCCGAACTTCAAGAAGAAGTACGCGGCGCTCAACGAGGCGGCCCGCAAGGCGGCCGAGGCGGTGGGCTCATGATTTTCTTCATATCCTATAGCGGCCATCGCCTCGCCATTACAGTCCAGCCCTCGAAGCAGCCGCCGAGCCAACCGTCGGCGCTGCTGCTGGGACAGAGCTTGAACAGGGCGCTGGCCCAGTCTCTGAGCCAGACTTTGGGAGGGCGCGCATGACCCTCATCATCGATCATGATCGGGCCGGTGGCTACTGGGGCGCGGTCTACGTCTTCACCGCGGTCAAGGGCCTGCAGGTGATCATCGACGGCCCTGTGGGCTGCGAGAACCTGCCTGTTACTTCGGTGCTGCACTATACCGACGGGTTGCCGCCGCACGAACTGCCCATCGTCGTCACCGGCCTGGGCGAGGAAGAGCTCGGCAAGACCGGCACCGAGGCGGCCATGCGCCGCGCGTGGAAGACGCTCGATCCCGATCTTCCGGCGGTCGTCGTGACCGGCTCGATTGCCGAGATGATCGGCGGCGGCGTCACGCCCGGCGGCACCAATATCAAGCGTTTCCTGCCCCGCACGATCGACGAGGATCAATGGCAATCGGCCGACCGCGCGCTGAGCTGGCTGTGGACCGAGTTCGGTCCCAAGGCGATGCCAGCCCCCAAGGCGCGCAAGGAGGGCGAGAAGCCCCGCGTCAACATCATCGGCCCGGCCTACGGCATGTTCAACATGGCCTCGGACCTTGCCGAAGTGCGCCGCCTGATTGAAGGCATCGGCGCCGAAGTGAACGTGGTCTTCCCGCTGGGCTGCCACCTCGCCGATATCCGCAAGCTGGCGGATGCGGACGCCAACGTCTGTCTCTACCGCGAGTTTGGCCGCAACTTGTGCGAAGTGCTCGAGCGGCCCTACTTCCAGGCGCCGGTCGGCCTTACGTCGACCACCCGCTTCCTCGAGGCGCTTGGCGCGTCGCTCGGGCTGGATCCCGAGCCGTTCATCACGCGCGAGAAGCACACCACGATCAAGCCGCTGTGGGATCTGTGGCGCTCGGTGACGCAGGACTTCTTCGGCACGGCAAGCTTCGGCATCGTCGCGAACGAGACCTATACCCGCGGGATCCGCCACTTCCTCGAAGAGGACATGGGCCTGCCCTGCGCCTTCGCGTTCTCGCGCAGTGCCGGGGTAAAACCGAAGAACGAGGATGTCCGCGATGCCATCCGCGCGGGGGCGCCGATGGTGGTGTTCGGTAGCTACAACGAGCGGATGTACCTCGCCGAATGCGGCGCGCGCAGCATCTATATCCCGGCGAGCTTCCCTGGCGCCGCGATCCGCCGCCACACCGGCACGCCCTTCATGGGCTATTCGGGGGCGACCTACCTGATCCAGGAAGTGTGCAACGCGCTGTTTGACGCGCTGTTCCACATCCTCCCGCTGGCCACCCAGCTCGATGCCGTGCCCGCCACACCGGCGCGCGCGCACCGCGAGCTGCCGTGGAGCGATGAAGCCAAGGCCCGGCTCGACGCGCTCGTCGAGGCGCAGCCTGTGCTCATCCGCATCTCCTTTGCCAAGCGCCTGCGCGACGCGGCTGAAGCCGCCGCGCGCCGCGAAGGCGAGAGCATCGTCAGCCCCGACCGGCTGGCAGATGCGCTGCTCGGTGCATCCGCGCCATGAGCTGCGCGAACCCCATCACCCGCACCCCAGCGGGCACCACCATTCCCTCGGTTTCGGCCGTTGGAATATCGCCGGGGGGCGATCGCCGCCTCTCGCTTTGCACGTCAATACTGGAGATGCAGATATGAGCGATGATCGCCTTGGGCTCAGGACCTACCTGACGCCTGAAGAAGCCAAGGAATTCCACAAGCTGTTCATGAGCAGCTTCCTCGGCTTCACCGCCGTGGCCGTGGTTGCCCACGCGCTTGTGTGGTCGTGGCGTCCCTGGATTTCGTAAGAAATCCACCGTCACTTCCATTACGTTTGGCCACAACGGCCGCCCGGCCTTCTGGCCGAACTAAACGACCGCGCCCAAGTGGCGCATTCACAAGGACAATGACCATGTGGAGAGTCTGGCTTATTTTCGATCCGCGCAGGGCCCTCGTGGCACTTGCTGCCTTCCTGTTTGTGCTGGCAATCGTGATTCACTTCATCCTGCTCAGCACGCCTCGCTACAACTGGCTCGACGGCCCGCACACCGCGGCCCAGGCAGCCCCGGCTGCAGCCGCAGCCAAGCCCTGACCACCTGCAAGGCAAGAGGCGGCATCCCACCACTGTAACAGGGTGGGCCATGCCGCCTCCGGCACTGCCGGGGGAACCGGTTGATCTTAACCATGTATTTGTGCCCGCCAGGCTTGGGCGGGGGAGGATAGAGCTATGGCGCTCCTCAGTTTCGAGCGAAAGTATCGCGTGCGCGGAGGCACGTTGATCGGCGGGGACCTTTTCGATTTTTGGGTCGGCCCGTTCTATGTCGGTTTCTTCGGAGTGATTACGGCGATCTTCGCCTCGCTCGGGACGGCCCTGATCTTCTACTGCGCCTCGCAAGGCGGCACGTGGAATCCTTGGCTGATCTCGATCGCTCCGCCGGACCTCAAATATGGCCTGGGCTTTGCCCCGCTTCGTGAGGGCGGGTTCTGGCAGGTGATCACGGTCTGCGCGATTGTCTCGTTCACATCGTGGGCGCTGCGAGAAGTGGAGATCTGCCGCAAGCTTGGCATGGGCTACCATGTCCCGGTTGCGTTCGGCTTCGCCATCTTCGCCTACGTATCACTGGTGGTGATCCGTCCCGTGCTGCTGGGTGCCTGGCACTTCGGCTTCCCCTACGGGATTTTCAGCCACCTCGACTGGGTGTCGAACACCGGCTACCAGTACCTGCACTTCCACTACAATCCGGCGCACATGCTGGCGGTGTCGTTCTTCTTCACCACCACCCTCGCGCTCGCATTGCACGGCGCGCTGGTGCTGTCCGCGGTCAACCCGAAAGAGGGTGAGACCGTCAAGACGCCGGAATATGAAGACACCTTCTTCCGCGATCTGATCGGTTACTCGATCGGCACCCTGGGCATCCACCGCCTGGGTCTCCTGCTGGCGCTCAACGCCGGCTTCTGGAGCGCGGTCTGCATCATCATCAGCGGACCGCTGTGGACCCGCGGATGGCCCGAATGGTGGAACTGGTGGCTCAACCTGCCGATCTGGTCGTGAAGGAGGACTAGCTATGGCTTACCAGAATATCTTCACCCAGGTTCAGCTCAGCCATGCCCCGGAAATGGGCATTGGGATGAAACCCGGCAGTGATCCGCGCGGCACTGCCGTAGGGTTCAACCACCTCTTCGGCCGCTTCGGCCAGGCCCAGCTTGGCCCGATCTACCTTGGCTGGACAGGGCTTCTCGCCCTCCTTTGCGGGTTCATCGCGTTCGAGATCATCGGTCTCAACATGATGGCCTCGGTCAACTGGAACCCGATCCAGTTCGTCCGCCTGCTGCCCTGGCTCAGCCTCGAGCCGCCGGGGCCGGAATACGGCTTCTCGCCCATCGTGCCGCTCGCCAAGGGCGGCTGGTGGATCCTCGCCGGCATGTTCCTGACGCTCTCGGTCCTGCTCTGGGCGATCCGGACCTACCGCCGGGCCCGCGCGCTCGGCATGGGCACCCACGTGTTCTGGGCATTCATGTCGGCGATCTGGCTGTTCCTCGTGCTCGGCTTCATCCGGCCCGCCTTCATGGGCAGCTGGTCTGAAGCGGTGCCCTTCGGCATCTTTCCGCATCTCGATTGGACCGCCGCGTTTTCGATCCGCTATGGCAACTTGTTCTACAACCCGTTCCACTGCCTCTCGATCGCCTTCCTCTACGGCTCGACGCTGCTCTTTGCGATGCACGGCGCGACGATCCTTGCGGTTGGGCGCTACGGCGGTGAGCGCGAAATCGAGCAGATCACCGATCGCGGTACCGCATCGGAGCGCGCTGCCCTGTTCTGGCGCTGGACGATGGGCTTCAACGCCACGATGGAATCAATTCACCGCTGGGCCTGGTGGTTTGCCGTGCTGACCACGTTGACCGGGGGCATCGGCATCCTCCTCACTGGCACCGTTGTCGACAACTGGTACCTGTGGGCACAACAGCACCACTACGCGCCGGCTTACCCTTCGACGGGGGTCGTTGATCCGGCAATGGGGAGCAAGGTACAATGAAAAGAACCATGCTGCTGCGCCTCGGCGCGGTCCTCGTCGGCGCAGCGCTGCTCAGCGCCTGCCAGGTCGGAACCAAATCTGCCAAGCAATATGGCTATCGCGGCACCGGCATGGATCAGATCACGCTCGCTGCGGCGAACAAGACGATCGATCCGATCAATGTCGTGCCACCGCCGCCCTATGATCCGCCCAAGCCGGGTGGTCGTCCTGCCCGCGAGGCCTACCAGAACGTTCAGGTTCTGGGCGACATCTCGGAAGACGAATTCAGCTACACGATGGCCGCGATCACGCAGTGGATCGCGCCAGAGCAAGGCTGCAACTATTGCCACAACCCGGCGAACATGGCCTCGGACGAGCTCTATACCAAAAAGGTCGCGCGGCGGATGCTGCAGATGACCCGGAAGATCAACACGGGCTGGACAGGCCACGTGAAGCAGACCGGCGTTACCTGCTACACCTGCCACCGCGGCCAGGCAGTGCCGACCGAGAACTGGGCGCTGCCGGCAAAGGGCAATCCGGACACGATCCTCGGCAATCGCCATGGCCAAGACGCGCCAGTGATCGCCACGGCCTATTCGTCGCTGCCCAACACGGCGTTTGCGAAGTACCTGCTCAATGCCAATTCGGCGCCGATCAGGGTGCAATCGACGTACAGCCATCCCTCGCGGCTCGACAAGACGAGCACGATGGAGGCCGAAGGCACCTACAGCCTGATGATGCACACCTCGACGGCGCTCGGCGTGAACTGCACGTTCTGCCACAACGCCGGCTCGTTCCAGGCCTGGAACATGAGCACCCCCAAGCGCGTCGGCGCCTGGTATGGCTATCGCATGGTGCGTGACATCAACGGCGAATACATCGGCTCGCTCGCCGGGGTGTTCCCCAAGCACCGCCTTGGCCCCCAGGGCGATCCGCTCAAGGTCAACTGCACGACCTGCCACCGCGGCATCAACAAGCCTCTGGGCGGTGTCTCGATGGTCAAGGACTACCCGGCCCTGCGGCCGACGGGGCCCATGGTCACCGCGGCCGCTGCTCCTGCCCCGGCCGCTCCGGCTGCGGCGGCAACCAAGATGCCGTAAGGCAAACCGAACACCCCCGCGCTCGCAACCGGCGCGGATTACCTTGCCCCTGCGATCCAGATGGATCGCAGGGGTTTTCTTTTTGGTCAGGGTGGCGGTTTCGGTGCCGATCCAAGCGTGCCCTGGGGGCACCTTGGCCGCTGCGCCCGTTGGCGCCCCGCGCGACAGGGCGCAATTGAAACCGCTGGCAAGGCCTCTATGCTGCCTGCATGAACCTGCTGCGCCGGATTCGCTGGAGCATTGATCGCGCGCTGATACGCGATGGCTTTTCTGGCACATTGACGCTGATCCACCGGCTCGTTGCGTGCATCCCGATCGGCCTCGCAACGGCCTTAGGCTGGTTGATTGGCCTCGATGAGAAGCACTGGCAGGGGTACGCCTTGCTTGCTGCTGGTATCGGAGCGTCCATCGTCTCACTGTTGTGTATGCAATGGCGATCAATGGCAGCATCGGCGCGCACGAGACGATCTGAACGCATAGCGCGGGGCGAGATACATGGCAGGCGCTCGGACGGGCCTTAAGCCGATCAATACCGCACTCTGCCTTTAGCGCCTCTTCGCCCGCCGCAGCATATCCGCGAGATGGACCGGGAACGAGGCAGCCAGCGGCAGCGCGATCCATGGCCAGCTGGCGCCGACCAGCGCGGCGCGCAAGGACAGCATCATGCAGGCGCCCGGGAGCAGGAGGAGCGCAATGTCGATGGCGGGGCGGCCGGCGCGCAGCAGGATCAGCGCCTCGAGCACGAGCACGGCGAGCACGAGATCGGCGGCGTGGCCGCTGGCGAAGAAGGCCGCGAGATCAGGCATCTCAGCCGGTGAACGGCCCATTGAGCTGGATCACCTGCCAGTTGAGCGCACCAGCCACTGAAACCCAGGCGAGATAGGGCAGAAGCAGCAGCGCGGCGATGCGCGAATGGCGCGCGCAGACCGCGATCAGGACGACGATCGAGAACCACAACACTGAAAGTTCGACAAAGGCCCAGTCCGGCCGGCGCAACTGGAAGAACAGCACGGTCCAGGTCACGTTGAGCGCACCGTTGATCGCATAGAGTCCGATCAGGGTGTCCGAGGCGCGGCTATCTGGCGCCGCGCGCCAGGCATAGACGCCCGAGGCGGCGATGAGCGTGAAGACGACCGTCCAGATCATGCCGAAGGCGGGCGGCGGCGGGTTCCAGCTCGGCAGGCGCAGGCTCAGGTACCAGCCGGTCGTATCGGTCATCGTGCCGCCAACGCCAGCGACAATGGCCGCCGCGATCGCGGCAATGGCAATCGGCAGTCCCCAGGGCCGGTTCGCCACGCGGCTGCTCAAGGGTGTGCTGCCCTGAGGCCCAGGAGATGCGCGGTATCCTTGAGGAAGATCCGCACGTGCGCCATCGGATCGGCGCGGACGAGCTTCTTGTTCATGTAGGCCTGCCAGGTGAGCTTCTGCACATCGGGATCGGCGCACATCGCAACGAAGCGTTCGCGGCGCTTGTCGCTGGAATACCAGAAGTATTGCATCATGCCGAGAATCCAGAACACCCGGCCATGCTCGCGCATGAAGGAGCGCCGCGCGGTCCTGAGCGCGCTCGGCTTGCCGGTGGCGAGGAACTGGTGAGCGGCATTGGCGGCGTGGCGGCCGCACGTCATCGCGTAATAAATCCCCTCGCCCGAGGCGGGCGCGACGACGCCGGCGGCGTCGCCCGAGACGAGCACATCGCGGCCATTGTCCCAGCGCTTCAAGGGCTTCAAGGGAATGGGCGCGCCTTCGCTGCGCACCGTCTCGCACGTCTCAAGGCCCATTTCGCGGCGCATGTTGGCGACCGAGCCCCGGAGCGAGAAGCCCTTGTTGGCACTGCCGACACCGATGCTGGCGGTTTCTCCATGCGGAAAGACCCAGCCATAGAAATCGGGCGAGACGCGGCCCTGGTAGATCACGTCGCAGCGCGCGGGATCGTAGCCCCGGTCATTCGCGGGGGGCGACTTGATGATCTCGTGATAGGCAAAGACGCATTTGACGTTCTCGCTGCCGGGCAGGCTATCGCGCGCGACGCCCGAGCGCGCGCCATCGGCGCCGATGACGAGACGGGCGCGAACGCGGTGTTCGAGGCCACCGCGGGCTTCGCGGTAGACGACCACGGCGCCTTCGGCACCATCGCGATCAATCCGCTCGAACGTGCCGGTGCGGCGCTCGGCTCCCACCTGCGCGGCGCGGTTCCTGAGCCATTCGTCGAATACGTCGCGATCGACCATGCCGACATAGCCGATTTCGCCCACCGGCATATCAACGGCGCGATCCGACGGCGCGACCATGCGCGCGCTGCGGGCGCGGGCGACGAGCAGGCTGTCGGGGATGGCGAACTCTTCCATCAGGCGCGGGGGAACCGCGCCGCCGCAGGGTTTGATGCGCCCTGCCCGGTCCAACAGCATGACCGAATGCCCCATGCGCGCCAGATCAGCGGCAGCCGTTGCCCCAGAGGGCCCTCCGCCAACAACGACGACGTCGAATTCGATCCCGCTCATGCTTCCACCTCCCGCAAATTCATCGCCGCGCCCTGCCCTGCCATGCGCGCTGCCATCACCGCCGCTGCCATGAACAGCAGGGCCTCGACCGCAAAGATTGTCTGGAAAGCGCGCCCGTCGCTTTCCGCGTGGCGCGCCAGATCGACCCCGACTGCCCCGGCGAGCCCGCCGAGGCCGAAGGCGACGCCTTGCGCTGCGCCCCAAATGCCCATGCGCACGCCGGTATCAGCGCGGCCTCCAGCTTCGCTGCCGGCGCCTGCAAGGCTCATCATCGCGCCGATGGCGGAGACGGCGAACACGCCATTGGCAAAGCCAAGCGCGCCGATATTGGCAGCGAGCGGCCAGCCCGGACCAATGCCTGCTCCCACCGCAAGGCCGGCCAGAGCCAGCGCCGAACCGACGCAGCCGGCCGCGATCCAGCCCCTGAGTTCCCCGGCGGCGCGGCCCGCAAAGGCGCTGCCGCCGACGCCCGCGACGATCATGCCGAGCAGGACGCCGCTGTGCTGGACCGCCGAAAGCGACGTCGATTGCGCGGGGCTCATGCGGAAGACGATCCCGGCGAAGGGTTCGAGGATGAGGTCCTGCATCGAGTAGGCGAGCATCGAGAGGAATACGAACACGGTGAAGCGCCGCGCCGCCGTTTCGGCAAAGACCGCGCGCAAGGCATCGCCGAGGCTGGTTGCGTGTTCCGGTTCGGGCGTGGCCGCTGCCGGCACGCCGCGCTCAAGCCGGAAAGTGGCGAGCACGGTGAGCATAAGCGCGGCGAGCGCGATACCCCCCGAGACCTGAACAAGCCGGCCCCACGAAAACGGATCGAGCAGCGCGCCCGCAGTGCCTGCGGAAATGACGATCCCCATGACCATCATGATCCAGGTGACAGCAGCCGCAGCGGAGCGGCGCTGCGGGGCGACACCTGCGGCGAGAAGCGCAAGAAGCGAGGTGCCCGCCGCGCCGACACCGGCGCCGATCAGGATAAAGCCGAGGAGCAGGACCGCGTCCGCCGCAAGGGGTAGCGCCTTGCCCAGCGGCAGGGCGAAGACGGCGAGCATGGAACCGAAGCCCAGCACTGCGACGCCGCCGATGATCCAAGGGGTGCGGGCATGACCGCGGTCAGATCCATGGCCCCAAACGGGACGCGCGAGCTGCACGGCATAATGGAGTGCGACGAGCCCGGCGGGGACCGCGGCGGCCATCCCGTATTCGACGACCATGACCCGGTTGAGCAGCGAAGTTGCCAGCATGACGATCGCGCCGATGGATGCCTGAACCAGGCCGAGGCGTGCAATGGAGAGCCAGCCGAAGCCGGGCGTTTTCGTCAGGCGGGCCATCACCAGTGGCCGCCCAGGCCGCCGGCGGCTGCCAGCATGCCGAGGACATAGAGCGTGACGCCGGTCCCGCCATACCACGGCGCGCGCGCCGCAGGATCGGCGATCAGCTTGGGCATCAGTGCGAACTGCACGGCGAGCACCAGCGCGACGATGACCGCGGAGAGCGTGAGGCCCTGCTGCACCAGATAGGCCGCGACGATCACTTGCGCGAGCGCCATCACCCCGCAGGCGAAGAGCGCGGCAGTGCGCACGCCGAGCACGACCGGAAGCGAGCGCACGCCCGTCTGCTTGTCGCCTTCCACCGCCTTGAAATCATTGAGCGTCATGATGCCGTGCGCGCCAAGACTGTAGAGCACGAGGACGACCAGGACCGGGGCGCGCGGCAAAGTGCTGGTCATCACGGCAGCACCGGTGAACCAGCTGAGGCCTTCATAAGTGAGACCGACAAGCGCGGGGCCCCACCAGCCGCTGGCCTTGAGGCGGAACGGCGGTGCGCTGTAGGCCCAGGCGGCGGCGAGGCCGACCGCCGTGGCGACCATGACCCAGATACCGAGCGCGGCACCGACCGCGAAGGAAATAAGCGAGCCGACGCAGGCGATCCACAGGCCCCAGCGGCCCGGAATGCGGCCCGAGGGAATCGGCCGGTTCGGTTCGTTGATCGCATCGACATGGCGATCGAACCAGTCATTGATGGCCTGGCTGTTGCCGCAGACGAGCGGCCCGGCCAGCAGGCCGCCCGCGATGATCGCGATCCAGTGGCCTGCGGCGGGCTGGCCCGAGGAGACGACGCCGCACATGAAGGCCCAAATGGGTGGAAACCAGGTGATCGGCTTCAGCAGCTCCAGCACGTCACGCGGGGCGGGACGCCGGATGTCCTTGGGGGAAGCCGTGGGAGCCATCGAAGGGGCCGAAGTGGCTGGCTGCGTCATACCTTGGAGGGTATGGTTGACACCCCTAAGTGTCAATTGATTCTTACACTTGCGTGAGAAGCGCTATTCGCTCTCGCCTACCAGATTGCCGAGCCCGTAGCGGTGGAGCTTGGAATAGAGGCTCTGCCGGCTGAGGCCGAGGATTTCGGCGGCCGAGGCGCGGTTGTCCGACGTATAGGCGAGCGCGGCTTCGATGCAGAGGCGCTCGATGAGATCGGTGCTCTCGCGCACGATTTCCTTCAGGCTCGCGCGGCCGACGAGTTCGGTGAGCTGCTCGACCGAACGCGGCAGATCGAGCGGCGTGGGCGGCAGATCGCGCAAGCGGCGGCCGATCTCGCGGATCGCGAAGCCATAGCACGGCGCGTCGCCCGAAGTGCGGACCGCCGAGAGTTCCACCGGCTCCTCGATCTCGGAATCCCGCGCGCGAACCACGGTGCTGACATTGCGGGCGAGGCCGTACTTGGTGAGCTGACCTTCGATCAGATCGAGATCGATGCCCGGCCGGCCGACGAATTCGCCAAGCGGGCGGCCGCGGATCTGATCCAGCGAGGCAGCGCGGGCGAGTTCGAGGAACGCGATGTTGGCCGCGATGATCCGCATGTCGGAATTGGCAACGACAAAGGCATCGGGCATGCGCTCGACGATATCGAGGAGCGTGGCGGCACCCTCGGTCGTGCGCTCCATCGTGCTGCCGAGGCGGACCAGCAGGTAGCGCCCGCCGAGCTGGCGGAAGCCGGTGGCCGAAATGGTAAGCTGCTGGCGCGCGCGTTCAAGATCGACCGTCAGCGGCGAGACTTCGGAGGTCGTCAGAACCGCGCCGAGATAGGCAATCAGCGCATCGCGCGAGCTACGCGCGATGAGCCCGGAGAGTTTGGTGCCGACAAGGCTGCCGGGACGCGCGTCGAGCAGGGTGTGGGCGGCTGGGTTGGCTTCCTGGATGCGCTGGCTGTCTGCCTCGACGAGGAGGACGGGTTCGGACGAAAGATCGAAGAGCAGGCGGTAGCGTGTCTCAATCTGACGCAGGCGCATATAATCGCGCTCGAGCGACTGCTGGGCCTGGAGCAGGCGCTGCTGGAGCACCACGGCCCCGCGCATGTCACGCCCGACCGCGATCAGGCGCTTGCCGCCCGCAAGGCTGATCAGCAGATAGCGTACCGGGATATCGCCGGCGGGGCTTGTATGGTTGACCTGCCGCCAGCGACTGCCCGACTCACCGGGTTCGACCTGCAGCATGTCCTTGACCTTGGCGCGGCTTTCGACCGTGACAGTGCTGGCGAATTGCTGGCCGATCCAGCTGTCGCAGCCCGGAAAGTCCTGCCGGTTTGCCGCGACATCAAGAATGTGACCGTCAGGATCAAGCGAGAGAGTGACGTCACCTGCAGCAAGCACAAGGCGCAGGGCATCAGCCGAACAGATGTCGTTGAAAGCAGACTCTGACCGGGTAAACGGTGTCTTGTCCGCGAGGGCGCGTTCGGGTTCTGCCACGGTAACGACTGGCCCTAGCCGGCGTTCACGGTCTGGTGCGTGGCCGCGCCGACCAGATGGTTGGCGAGAGCGAGCGCTCCAGGTGCGTCTACCGCCGAGCCATCTGCCCCGGCCTCATCGGCCAGTGCTGGATTGGCATTCACTGCTTGTCCCCCCACCAGAATTTTCACGTCTTGGTACATGGACACGCTGCGGATCGCCTTGATTGTTCTTGATAAAGATTCGGTAGTAACATCGCAGGATACGGTCAAGCCGACGAGGTCGTAGGACTTGTTGGCAACCTTTGCGATCAGTTGCCGCATGTCAGGCGCGACCAGAACTTCGCTGTCCCACGCGGCGCGGACAAAGACTTCATGGACCATCGTCGCGCCGAAACTGTGCTGATCGCCGGGCATCGCCGAGAACAACGCGCGGCTGGGCGCCCTGAGCGGCCCGGTGATGATCGGGCTGCCCCACGCGATTTCGCGCATGACTTCCTGAAGACGCCACAAGCCGATGGTGACATCGAGGAAATCGCACCGATCCTCTTCCCATAGATCGCCGAGCCGGCGCGCGGCAGGCGCCAGAAGATCGACCAAGATAGCATCGATGCCGATCCCGCGCGCGACGTACTCCTCGACATGGACGAGCAACTCATCGGCCTGAAGCGTTAGCGGCAGCGGACAGAACCGCGCGACATCCTCCGCCGTGATGACCCCGCCGCCCTCGCTCACGAAGCGACCGGGTCGCATGCGATGCGCCACCAGCAGCTGGGGAATGATCTCGCCTTCGATGAGCGTGCTGATCGCGGAACTGGAACCGGGGCGCTGGCGGCGAGTGCCCGCATTGCGGCCGCTACCGGGATTGGCGGCCTTGCGGCGACTGCCAACCGGTACACCCGAATGATCTTCGTGTGTGGAGGATTGCTCCCCCTTCCGGGGGCCCTGGCCGCCTGTGGGGCCGCTTTTGCCTACTGCCAAGTCCATGCCAGACACTCCCGTCTGCCGCAGCTCCGTTGCCGCGTGGGGATAGTGGTTAACGACACTCCGACTCTGTCCCTCCCCCAAGGCCTACGCCCATTCCAAAACCTTGGCAAACCCAAATCTGTCAATTTTAGTTGTCGTCCAATTTTATTGACAGTCCGCCAAAACGAGTCGTAAGCTCCTCATTGTCAAAAGGGATGGGACGACCAAGAATGTCGAATGGTGGTACGCCAGCGCTGCAGGGGATCGGGTCCGGATCGGACCGCCGGCAGAACGCTCGCGGGGCGGTCCGCCAGACCCTTCCGCTCTATACGCCTGAGGAAAAACTCCGGCGCGACCAGACGCCGTGGACGCTGGTTCAGGGCCTGCTCGCCCCCTTTCAGTTCGTGGTCTTCCTCGTCAGCCTCTCACTCGTGCTGCGCTGTCTGCTGACGGGCGATGGCGCCTTTGCCGCCGATCTCTCGGTCATCGCGAAGACGCTCACGCTCTATACCATCATGGTCACGGGCTCGATCTGGGAAAAGGTCGTCTTCGGCAAGTGGCTGTTTGCCCCGGCATTCTTCTGGGAAGACGTCGTCTCGATGCTCGTTATTGCGCTGCACACGGCCTACCTCGTGATGTTGCTCGGCAAGTTCGGCACGCTCGAGGCGCGGCTGACCGTCGCGCTCGCGGCCTACCTCACCTACGTCGTCAACGCCGCGCAGTTCGTGCTGAAGCTGCGCGCGGCCAGGCTCCAGGCCCAGTTGGGGAGTGCCGCAGCATGAGCCCCGCCCAAGCCCTTGCCACCGCAGAAAAGCCGCGTGACGGCGGACTTCAGGTGCTGCGCGAACGCGGCCAGCGCGAGGTGTTCTGCGGGCTGACCGGGATCGTCTGGCTGCACCGCAAGATGCAGGACGCCTTCTTCCTCGTGGTCGGTTCACGCACCTGTGCCCATCTGCTCCAATCGGCCGCCGGCGTGATGATCTTCGCCGAGCCCCGCTTTGCTACCGCGATCATCGAGGAGCGCGATCTGGCCGGCATGGCCGATTGCCACGCCGAGCTTGACCGCGTGGTCGACCGGCTGCTGGCCCGCCGCCCGGAAATCCGGACGCTGTTTCTGGTGGGGTCGTGCCCTTCCGAAGTGATCAAGCTCGATCTCGGCAATGCCGCTCAGCGCATCGGCGCGCGGCACCTTCGCAGTGAGACAGGCGAAGGTGTGCGCATCCTCGCTTATTCGGGCAGCGGGATCGAAACGACCTTCACCGAGGGTGAGGACGCCTGCCTGACCACGCTGGTGCCGGAAATGCCCGTGCAGGCGGCCGATGCGCCGCCGTCGCTGCTCATGGTTGGCGCGCTGCCGGATATCGTCGAGGACCAGTTCCTGCGGGCTTTTGCCGAGCTCGGCATTGCGAACGTGGGCGTGTTGCCCGCGCGCCGCGCCGGGGCGCTGCCGGCAATCGGCCCGAACACGCGCTATATCCTGGCGCAGCCGTTCCTGGGCGAGACCGCCCGCGCGCTGGAAGACCGGGGCGCGGTGCGGATCGATGCCCCCTTCCCCTTCGGCGCCGAAGGCACCGCGGCATGGCTCACAGCCGCTGCCCTCGCGTTCTGGATCGACGAAATGCACATCAACCGCGTGATCGCGCCAGGCCGCGAAAGGGCCAAGCGGTCGCTCGAGCGTTACATTCCCGCGCTGAAGGGCAAGCGCATCACCTTCCTGCCCGACTCGCAGCTGGAGATCCCGCTGGCGCGCTTCCTCGCGACCGAGCTTGGCATGATCCCCGTCGAAGTCGGCACCCCCTACCTCCACCGCGCGCACCTTGCCGCCGATCTGGCCCAGCTGCCGGAAGGCACCCGGATCAGCGAAGGGCAGGATGTGGAGCGCCAGCTCGACCGCGTCCGCGCCGACCGGCCCGACCTCACGGTCTGCGGCCTTGGCCTTGCCAATCCGCTCGAAGCCGAGGGTCTTGCCACCAAATGGTCAATCGAACTGGTGTTTTCACCCGTTCACGGCTTCGACCAGGCGGGTGACCTCGCCGAACTGTTCGCCCGGCCCCTGCGCCGCCGCGACGTGATGAGGATCTAGGCCCATGCAGCTTGCCGTCTGGACCTATGAAGGACCGCCGCATGTCGGCGCCATGCGGGTCGCGACGGCGATGCGCGGCGTGCACTATCTGCTGCATGCGCCGCAGGGCGATACGTACGCGGACCTGCTGTTCACGATGATCGAGCGGCGCGATGCCCGCCCGCCCGTGACTTACACCACCTTCCAGGCGCGCGATCTGGGCAAGGATACCGCGAGCCTGTTCCAGAACGCGGCGCGCGATGCTGTGGAGCGGTTCAAGCCGCAGGCGCTGCTGGTCGGCGCTTCATGCACGGCCGAGCTGATCCAGGACGATCCGGCGGGCCTTGCCAACAATATGGGCCTGCCCTGCCCGGTGATCCCGCTCGAGCTGCCCAGCTATCAGCGCAAGGAAAACTGGGGCGCGGCGGAAACCTTCTACCAGATCGTGCGCCATCTGGCCGATACCTCGGTGCGCCCCGCCGCGCGCGAAGGCCGCCGTCCGTGCGTCAATCTGCTCGGCCCCGCTGCGCTCGGCTTCCGCCACCGCGACGATGTGCGCGAGGTGCGCCGCATCCTCGACCTGCTCGGCATCGACGTGCATCTCGTCGCGCCGCAGGGCGCTTCGCCAGAGGATATCCGCACCATCGGCGCGGCTGATTTCAACATCGTGCTCTATCCCGAGATCGGCGATGAAGCGGCGCGCTGGCTCGACAAGACTTTCGCCCAGCCCGCGATCCGCACGGTGCCGATCGGCGTGGGTGCGACCCGCGCCTTCATCGCCGAAGTGGCCGCGCTGGCCGGGGTCGATCCCGCGCCGGCGCTGAACGATCCTTCTTCGCGCATGCCGTGGTGGAGCCGCTCGGTCGATTCGACCTATCTCACCGGCAAGCGCGTGTTCGTGTTCGGCGATGCGACCCATGCCGTTGCCGCCGCGCGGATCGCGCACGAGGAGCTTGGCTTCACCGTCTGCGGGATCGGCTGCTACAACCGCGAATTCGGACGCGAAATTCGTAATGCGGCCAAGGAATACGGCCTTGAGCCGCTGATCACCGACGATCATCTGGCCGTCGAGGACGCCATCGCCGCCGCCGCGCCCGAACTGGTGCTGGGCACGCAGATGGAGCGTCATATCGCCAAGCGCCTCGGCATTCCCTGCGCGGTGATTTCCTCGCCGGTCCACGTGCAGGATTTCCCGGCGCGCTTCAGCCCGCAGATGGGCTTCGAAGGCGCGAACGTGATCTTCGACACCTGGGTGCACCCGCTCGTCATGGGGCTGGAAGAGCACTTGCTCACCATGTTCCGCGACGACTTCGAGTTCAGCGACGCGGCGGGCCCCTCGCACCTCCATGGTTCGGCCCCGGCGCATAACGCAATGCAGGCCCAAATGCAGGCCAAGCCCGAACCGGTGCTCGCACCGGCGGGCGATATTCTGATCAGGGAAGAAGCCGCGCCCGTCGCTGCTTCGGGCGGCTCGTCCGGCTGGACCGACGAAGCGACACGCGAACTGCACAAGATTCCGTTCTTCGTGCGCGGCAAAGCCAAGCGCAACACCGAGAAGTACGCGAATGAAATGGGCCTGGCGGCTATCACGCTCGACACGCTCTACGAGGCAAAAGCCCACTATGCGCGGTAAAGGACCCCATACCACCCCGGACACACCGGTACGTGTTGTCGTCATCACGCTCGACAACCACCTCTCGGGCGCATTCCAGCGCGCGCAGGGGCACTTTGCCCGCGCGGGCACGGGCGTGACGATCGGTTTCCATGCGGCGGCGGACTGGGAAGAGAAGCCCGGCTCGCTCGATGCCGCGCGCGCGGACATTGCCGGGGCCGACATCATCCTGTGCACTATGCTGTTCCTTGAGGACCATATCCGCGCGGTGATGCCCGCGCTCGAAGCCCGCCGCGAGGATTGCGACGCGATTGTCGGCCTCATGTCTGCAGGCGAAGTGGTCAAGCTCACCCGCATGGGCGACTACCGCATGGACAAGCCCGCGACGGGCATGATGGCACTGCTCAAGAAGCTGCGCGGATCGGGCAAGCCGGGGGCCAGTTCGGGCAAGGGCCAGATGGCCATGCTGCGCCGCCTGCCCAAATTGCTGCGCTTTGTGCCGGGCACCGCGCAGGACGTACGCGCCTATTTCCTGACGCTGCAATACTGGCTGGCGGGCAGCGATGACAACGTGGTGGACATGATCCGCGCGCTGATCGACCGCTACGCCTCTGGCGCGCGTGCCGCACTGCGCGGCGCGATGAAGGCCGAAGCGCCGCGCGACTATCCCGATGTCGGTGTCTATCACCCGGCGATGAGCCCACGCATGTCGGCCAGCGCGGCGGCTCTGCCCGCCAGCGCGACTGCCGGAAAGCGCGGCACGGTTGGCCTCCTCATGCTGCGCTCTTATGTGCTCGCCAAGGACGCGCGCCATTACGACGGCGTGATTGCGGCGATGGAGGCCCGGGGCCTCAGCGTGATCCCGGCCTTTGCCGGCGGGCTCGACGGGCGTCCGGCGATCGAATCGCTGTTCATGAAGGACGGCAAGGCCACGGTCGATGCCGTGGTCAACCTGACGGGCTTCAGCCTGGTGGGCGGCCCGGCCTATAACGATACGGCGGCGGCCGAGGCGATCCTGGCGAAGCTGGACCGGCCCTATATCGCCGCGCATCCGGTTGAATTCCAGACACTGCAGGCCTGGGGCGCGAACGCTCAGGGGCTGCTGCCCTTGGAATCGACGATGATGATCGCAATCCCCGAGCTTGACGGCGCGGTGCAGCCGATGGTCTTCGGCGGCCGCTCGGACGGCAGCGGCGAGGCTTGCACCGGCTGCGAAAACGGCTGCACCTTTGCCGGATCGGGCGTCGCAGGCGTCCGCCAGATGGAAAGCTGCATCGAACGCGCCGAGACGCTGGCCGCACGCGTGGTAAAGCAGATCGATCTCGCCCGCGCCGCGGCAGCGGAGCGGCGGATTGCCGTCGTGCTGTTCAACTTCCCGCCGAACGCGGGCGCGGCGGGCACGGCGCAGTTCCTGAGCGTGTTCGAATCGCTCCACGCCACGCTCGTGCGGCTGGCGGCGGAAGGCTATTCGGTCGATGTCCCGGCAAGCGTCGATGCGCTGCGCTCGGCGATCCTGACCGGCAATTCGGCGCGCTATGGCACCGAAGCCAATGTCCACACACGGGTTCTGGCCGACACGATCGTGGCGCGCGAGACCTGGCTCAAGGACATCGAGGCTTCGTGGGGTCCGGCGCCGGGCAAGCTACAGTCTGATGGCAGCGCGGTGCAGGTACTCGGCGCGCGGTTCGGCAATGTGTTCGTCGGCATCCTGCCCGCGATTGGCATCGAAGGCGATCCGATGCGGCTGCTGTTCGAAGGCCGCTTCGCTCCGAGCCACGCGTTTGCCGCGTTCTACCGCTGGCTGCGCGAAGATTTCCAGGCCCATGCCGTGCTCCACTTCGGCACGCATGGCAGCCTTGAATTCATGCCCGGCAAGCAGACCGGCCTGACCGCAAAGTGCTGGCCGGACCGGATGATCGGCGATCTGCCCAACATCTATCTTTATGCCGCCAACAACCCTTCGGAAGGCGTGTTGGCCAAGCGCCGCTCGGGCGCAACGCTAGTGAGCTATCTCACCCCCGCCCTCACCCGTTCGGGCGTCTACAAGGGCCTTGCCGACCTCAAGGCTTCGGTCGAGCGGTGGCGCTCGCTGCCCCCGGGCGACGAACAGGCCGCGCTGCTGGCCGAACTGATCGCCGAGCAGGCCGAAGCGCTGGATCTGGACGGCAGCGATGTACCGGCGCTGGCCGCGCGGCTCTATGAAATCGAGCGCGAGCTGATCCCGCAGGGGCTCCATGTCGCAGGGCAGGCCGCCAGCCGCGAGGAGCGCATCGACATGGTGCGCGCTTCCGCCGAAGCACGCGGCGAACTTCTCAGCCCCGAGACCGCCGAATTGCTCGTCGATGGCCGGTTGCGGCTCGATACGCCGCTGCTCAAGGACATGGCCGCGCTCAACACCGCGCTTTCGACCAACCACGAGCTTGACGGCATCGTCCGCGCGCTGGCGGGCCGGTTCATCCGGCCTGTGTCGGGCGGAGACGTGCTGCGCGCGCCGGAAATCCTGCCCACGGGCCGCAACATCCACGGCTTTGATCCGTTCCGCCTGCCCTCGGCCTTCGCAGTGAAGGACGGCGCGGAACAGGCCAAGAAGCTGCTCGAACGCAGCATGGCCGACGCGGGGCATCTACCCGAGACGGTGGCCATGGTGCTGTGGGGCACCGACAACCTCAAGAGCGAAGGCGCGCAGATCGCGCAGGTCCTCGCGCTCATCGGTGCGCGGCCGCGGTTTGACAGCTACAGCCGTCTGGCCGGGGCCGAGCTGATCTCGCTCGAAGAGCTGGGCCGTCCGCGCATCGACGTGATCGCCACGCTTTCGGGCGTATTCCGCGACTTGCTCCCACTCCAGACGCGCATGCTCGCCGAGGCCGCGCTGCTCGCCGCTGAGGCCGAAGAGCCGCTCGAGATGAACTTCGTGCGGGCCCACGCCATCGCCCACCAGCGCGAACATGGCTGTGATTTCGAAACCGCGGCGCTGCGCGTCTTCTCGAACGCGCAGGGTGCCTACGGCGCCAACGTCAATCTGATGATCGACAACGGCGCCTGGACCGATCCTGACGAGCTGGCCGACAGCTTCGAACGGCAGAAGGGCTATGCCTACGGCGTGAAGGGCGTGCCGATCCGTCAGGCCGCGATCCTCGCCTCGGCGCTGAAGACCGTCGAT
Organism: uncultured Sphingomonadales bacterium; assembly: GCA_903834285.1. Classification (GTDB taxonomy): domain Bacteria; phylum Pseudomonadota; class Alphaproteobacteria; order Sphingomonadales; family Sphingomonadaceae; genus Novosphingobium. The sequence goes on from CAILIO010000327.1 coordinate 36,487, forward strand.
TGCGCTTACCAGAACCTCGAAAGCGTCGAGCTCGGCATCACCTCGATCGACCAGTATGTCGACGCGCTCGGCGGCATCAGCCGCGCCGTGACGCGGGCCAAGGGCGGCGAAACCGCGCCGGTCTATATCGGCGACCAGACGCAAGGCAGCGGCAAGGTCCGCAGCTTGCAGGAACAGGTCGCACTCGAAACCCGCACCCGCATCCTCAATCCCGTGTGGACCGAAAGCCTGCTGCGCCACGGCTATGAAGGCGTCCGCGCGATCGAGGGCCATGTCACCACCACGATGGGCTGGTCGGCCACCACCGGCGAAGTCGATCCCTGGGTCTACCAGCGCATCAGCGAAACCTACGTGCTCGACGCTGCAATGCGCGAGCGCATCGCCGCCCTCAATCCGCGCGCTTCGGCCCGCGTGGCAAACCGCCTTATCGAAGCGGTCGACCGCAAGTTCTGGTCGCCCGACGAAGCCACTCTCGCAGCCCTCCACGCCGCCAGCGACGAACTCGAGGACCGCCTCGAAGGCGTCATCCCCGCGAGCGTCGAAGCCGTCGCGGCATAAAGGAAACACCCATGGCGCTTCTCGATCCTCCTACCCGCAAGCCAGACGGCGACGGGTCCGTGCAGGTCCGGCTCGATCCGGCTGACCGCATCGGCAATGCCAAGGTCTTCGCCGTCTACGGCAAGGGCGGCATCGGCAAGTCGACCACCTCGTCGAACCTCTCCGCCGCGTTCTCGATGCTCGGCCACCGCGTGCTGCAGATCGGCTGCGATCCCAAGCACGATTCCACCTTCACGCTCACCAAGAAGCTGATGCCGACGGTGATCGACGTCCTCGAAACCGTGGAATTCCACGCCGAGGAACTGCGGCCCGAAGACTACATGTTCGAAGGCTTCAACGGCGTGATGTGCGTCGAAGCCGGCGGCCCGCCCGCGGGCACCGGTTGCGGCGGTTATGTCGTGGGGCAGACGGTCAAGCTGCTCAAGCAGCACCACTTGCTCGAAGACACCGACGTCGTGATCTTCGACGTGCTAGGCGATGTGGTCTGCGGTGGCTTTGCTGCTCCGCTCCAGCATGCCGAGCGCGCGATCATCGTGACAGCCAACGACTTCGACAGCATCTTCGCGATGAACCGCATCGTCGCAGCCATCAACGCCAAGTCGAAGAACTATGATGTGCGCCTCGCCGGGATCGTTGCCAACCGCTCGGCCGGGACCGACGAGATCGACCGCTTCAACAGCGCGATCGGCCTCAAGCGCCTCGCCCACTTCAAGGATCTCGACGAGATCCGCCGCTCGCGCCTCAAGAAGTGCACGCTTTTCGAGATGCCGGACAGCCCGGAAGTGATCAAGGCGCGCCAGGAATATCTCAACCTTGCTCGCATCCTCTGGGCCGGCGCGCCCGCGCTCGAAGCAACGGCGATGAAGGACCGCGATATCTTCGATTTCCTGGGGTTTGAATGATGGCAACGCGCGCATCTTCCGGCTTTGACGCCCAGGTCTCCCGCCACGGTTCGCGCTTCGAAGCTCAGCGCGACAAGCTGACGACCTATTTCGACAGCACCGCGCGCAAGGCGTGGATCGACCTGACGTCGGACGCGAAAGTCAGCGGCATCCGTGCAACGGTGCGCGCGGGCCGCGATGCCATGCGCGATGTGCTGCTGGGCTGGCTGCCGCATGATCTGCGTCGGATGCGCGTGCTCGATGCCGGGTGCGGCACCGGTGCGCTCAGCGTACTGGCGGCGCGGCGCGGGGCTGAAGTGGTCGGCGTGGACGTGGCCGGCGGGCTCGTTGCCATTGCGCGCGAACGCTGCCCCTCGTTCCTCGGCCACGGCCGCATCCACTGGCGCGTGGGCGACATGCTCGATCCCGCGCATGGCCGCTTCGATCATGTCGTCGCGATGGATTCGCTGATCCACTACCGCCCGGAAGACATCATCGCCACGCTGGTTGCACTCGCCGAGCGCTGCGACGGTTCGATCGTGTTCACCCACGCGCCCTCCACACCGATGCTGCGCGCGATGCACACGATGGGCCTGATGTTCCCGCGCAGCGACCGCGCGCCCGCGATCGTGCCAGTGCGCGACGCGGACCTCGTTGTGATGATCGAGGAAGCCATGCCCGGCTGGCATGTTGGCCGCACGCACCGCGTCGGCACCGGCTTCTATATTTCCAACGCCCTCGAACTGGTGCGCGACTGACCATGACCGGAACACCCGCCATGACCGACACTATCCCGCAGACCCGCCTTTCGCGGATGGCGGGCCAGTGGACGCGCGTGGCGATGACCTGGCTGCCCTTTGCCGACGCGGCCAGCGCCGAGCTGCCCCTGCCCCGGCTGCTGCGCCTCGCGCTGTTTCAGGTGAGCGTGGGCATGGCAACGGTGCTCCTCAACGGCACGCTCAACCGCGTGATGATCGTCGAGCTGCACACCCCGACCTGGCTGGTTTCGCTGCTGATCGCGATGCCGCTGCTGTTTGCACCGCTTCGCGCGCTGATCGGCCACAAGTCCGATACTCACCGCTCGGTACTCGGCTGGCGCCGCGTACCCTATATCTGGTTCGGCACGCTGATGCAGTGGGGCGGTCTCGCGATCATGCCCTTCGCGCTGCTGCTGATGAGCGAGACGCGCACGTTCTACACCGGCCTTGGCGGGGGCGCGCTGGCCTTTCTGCTGACGGGCGCCGGCCTCCATGTGACGCAGACCGCCGGCCTTGCGCTCGCGACCGACCTTGCGCGCGAGGACAAGCGCCCGCGCGCAGTGGCGCTGCTCTATGTGATGCTGCTGGTGGGCATGATGGTTTCGGCCTTCGTGATCGGCGGCCTACTGGTGCCCTTCAGCCCGACCCGGCTGGTGCAGGTGATCCAGGGTGCGGCAGTCGTCACGCTGGTGCTCAACATTACCGCGTTGTGGAAGCAGGAAGGCCGCAATCCTGGCGCGACTGCCAAGGATCGCGAAACGCCGGAATTCCGTGACGTGTGGCGCGAATTCGTGGCCGAGCCCCACACAGTCCGCCTCCTTTCGGCCATCGGCCTCGGCGCGGCGGCCTTTGCGATGCAGGATGCGCTGCTCGAACCCTATGGTGCCGAGCTGCTTGGCCTGACCGTCGGGTCGACGACGATGCTGACGGGTTCGTGGGCGATGGGCGCGATTGCCGGATTCTCGCTTTCGACGCGCGTGCTGGAGCGCGGCTTCGATCCGCTGCGGCTGGCGGGCGCCGGGATGGTCGGCGGGATCTGCGCGTTCATTCTCGTACTGCTGGCAGCGCCGCTCCATGCGCCGCTCCTCCTCGCGATCGGCGCGGGCTCGATCGGCTTCGGCATCGGGCTGTTCTCGGTCGGCACCCTGATCGCAGCCATGTCGCTCGCGCAGCGTGGCGATTCGGGCGTGGCGCTGGGGGCTTGGGGCGCAGTGCAGGCGACGGCTGCGGGCAGCGCGCTCGCGGTAGGCGGCGTGATCCGCGACACTGTGACGTGGCTGAGCGGGCCCAGCGGCCGCGCGGCGGGCTATGCCACGGTCTACAGCCTGGAAATTGTGATGCTGATCATGGCGCTGGTCGTGCTGGGGCCGCTTGCGGGCAAGCGCATCGGGATCGCTGGCGATCTGCCCGGGGGGCAGATGGCCATCCCCGAGTTTCCGACATGAGTGTGGTGCCAAATTGAGTGCGGTGGTGGGAATTGCGGCCTCCGGGGCCCTGATCCGGGAAAGGAACGTTCGATGAAAAGCGCATATGTAGTTGGCTCGATTGACGTGGCAGAGCTCGCGCTCTGGGCGTTCTTCCTCTTTTTCGTCGCCTTGGTCTTCTGGCTGCGGCGCGAGGACCGCCGCGAGGGCTATCCGCTCGAGGACGAGATGAACGGATTCATCGAAAGCGTCGGCGGCCCGCTGTCGACCGCGCTGCCCAAGCGCTTCATCCTGCCGTTCGATCGCGGCACGGTGGTGGCGCCCGTCGGCCCCAGCGAGGGCCGCGAGCCGGTGGACATCGCCGCCAAGCGCTACGAGAATTTCCCCGGCGCGCCTTATGTCCCGACCGGCAATCCGCTGGTCGACGGCGTGGGCCCGGCGTCTTACGCCAACCGCGCCAAGTGGCCCGACCAGGACGCGCAGGGCCGCGCCCGCATCGTGCCGCTTTCGACCGAGGGCCATATCTCGGTGTGGAGCGGCAACCGTGATCCGCGCGGCATGCAGGTCATCGCGGCGGACGGCAAGGTGGCCGGCACCGTGACCGATCTGTGGATCGACCGCGCCGAGCACCAGGTCCGCTATCTCTCGGTCGAGACGACGAGCGGCAAGACCGTGCTCGCCCCGATGGCGATGGCCACGGTCAGCGCGGCGGGCGTGACCATCGATGCGATCAACGCCGCCGACTACGACGCCGTGCCGCAGCTCGAGAACGCGACCGAGATCACCCGTTATGAAGAAGAGCGCGTGATCGGCTACTTCGGCGGCGGCTATCTCTATGCCAACGCCGGCCGTCAGGAGCCGATCCTGTGAGAGAGCACGATATCGAGCCGATCCGCGGCCTGCCGGGTGATCTGCCTCCGGGCGAGGCGATCCTCTGGCAGGGCGCGCCCGATGCGTGGGTCTTCGCCCGCAGCGCGCTGGGTGCGCGGTGGATTGGCGGGTATTTCGTGGCTCTCGTCGGCTGGGCGCTTGTCAGCGGTACGCCGCTGGGCGCGCTCCTCACGGCAGGCTTCGGTGTGCTGGCGATGGGCCTCGTCTATGGCTTCGCGCTGCTGGTCGCGCGCAGCACCGTCTACACGATCACCAACCGCCGCGTGGTGCTGCGCGTGGGCGTCGCGCTCAGCAAGTGCATCAATCTACCGCTAGTGAAACTCGGCGGAGCGGATCTGCGGGCCCTCGGCGCGGGCTACGGCGATATCGCGCTTTCGCTTCAAGGCTCGAGCATGCTCGGCTACGCGATGCTCTGGCCGCATGCCCGGCCCTTCCGCCTCGCGAAACCGCAGCCGATGCTGCGCGCGCTGCCGAACGCGGCTGACGCGGCCGGCATTCTGGCCAAGGCCACCGCGGCGATTGTGCCGCTGCAACAGCGCAGCGAAGCGGCACCCGCCGCCACTGCAGCGCGTCCCGTTATGGGCGCAAGGGAGGCTACAGCATGAGCCTGGTTCACGATCACGAACAGACGATGCCCAAGGGCGCCCTTACGGCGGCGCTCATGCTGGTGGTCACGGCGCTGGCGCTCACCACTTTGGTCAAGGTCGGCGTGCTGAGCCGCGAAGCGGTGCCTGCCATCGCCCGCACCGAAGCCCATGTCGCCCCGGCCCAGATGCGCCAACTCAGCTTCACCGATCGCGGTGACGGCGCGGTGGTGGTACGCGATATGACGACCGGCGAGACCGTGCGCGTCCTCGTGGACGGCGTGCCGGGCAACGGCTTCGTGCGCGGCGTCATGCGCGGCATGGCGCGCGAGCGGCATATCCGCGGCGTCGGCATGGCCCCGCCCTTCACGCTCACGCTGTGGAAGAACGGTACGCTCAGCCTTGAGGACAAGAGCACGGGCCGCGCAATCGAACTCGGCTCGTTCGGGCCCGACAACCGCGCCGCCTTTGCCGCGCTGCTGCCCGGGGGCGCCGCCTGATGTCTGCCAGCCAGTTCGATACCCCCTGCCGCATCGAAATCGAGCAGACGCCGGAGCACTTCCACGCGCATGTGCGCCTCGCGGGGGATATCGAGCTTCAACCCGGAGACCGGGTGAAAGTGCACGGCGCACCGATCCGCGTTGATTTCGGTCAAAGCCTCGCCATCGACCGGATGGCAACGGTAACGCGGGCGGGTCCGCTGGTGCGGGCGTGGATCAAGCTGGCCGCCTATTTCGACCTTACCGAACTCTACGAAGTCAGCTTCACGCCCGGGAGACCGTCATGAACGCCCCTACCACGATCGACCCGAAATCGTCCGCGCATGAAGAATTCAGCCGGGCTGCTGCGGCAGCAGGTCTGGACATCGACAACGGCAGCAGCGCCAAGCTTGATACCCTGGCCATGGCGCGCGCCGAAACGGTGCTGAGCCCGCGGTTCTACACCACCGACTTCACCGCGCTCGATGCGATCGACGTCTCGCCGGTGCGCGCCGAGTGGGACGACCTGATCTCCGAGATGCAGGCGGACCGCAACAAGCTGCACTTCAAGCGCAAGGAGAGCTTCGAGGGGATCATCGAGGGGCTGGAGCCCGCGCTGCGCGAGGAGTTCACCGACTTCCTCGTGAGCTCGATGACCTCGGAATTTTCCGGCTGCGTGCTCTATTCCGAAATGGCCCGGCGCACGCGCAATCCGGACATGAAGATGCTGTTCAAGCTGCTGGCGCGCGATGAAAGTCGCCATGCCGGGTTCATCAACGAAACGCTCAAGGATGCCGGGATCGGCGTTGACCTGGGTTTCCTGACGAAGTCCAAGAAGTACACGTACTTCCGCCCGAAGTTCATCTGGTACGCCGTCTATCTTTCTGAGAAAATTGGCTATGCCCGCTATATCACGATCTACCGGCACCTCGCCAAGCACCCGGAATACCGCTTCCACCCGATCTTTTCGTGGTTTGAGGAATGGTGCAACGACGAGTTCCGCCACGGCGAAGCCTTCGCGCTGCTGATGCGCGCCGATCCCAAGCTGCTGACGGGCCTCAACCGGTTGTGGATCCGCTTCTTCCTGCTTTCGGTCTACGCCACGATGTATGTGCGCGATCATGCCCGCCCGGTGTTCCACGCCGCATTGGGCGTCGATCCGACCGAGTATGACTACAAGGTCTTCTCGGTCTGCACCGCGATCACGCGTCAGGTCTTTCCGATCGAGCTGGAAACCGATGATCCGGCCTTCCGCCGCCGCATGGACGACCTGCTCAACGCCAGCAACCGCATCGCCGCCGGCAAGGCGCGCGGCGGAATTGTCGGTGCCTTCCAGCGCTACAGCGGCGTCGCGGCCGCGGGGCTCGCCTTTGCCCGGATGTACTTCCACCGCACCCGTGAGAACGCGCTGCCTGCTTCGGTGCGGATGCAACCTTCGTGGTGAGTTTTTCCGGCCATGCCGTGCCCATGGTGGTCACACTGCTTGTGTGGTTCTTCGCCACCGGGCTGATCGCGTGGCTGGACAACCGTGACCGCGCGACTTTCCCACGCGCGCTGGCGCTGGCAGGCGCGGGCGGCATTCTCGGGCTGGTCGCGGTCGTGGCCGGCTCGGTGATCCCCGGCATGGCAGGTGCCTATATCGGCTTCATCGGCGCGCTGATGATCTGGTCGTGGCACGAGGCAAGCTTCCTGATGGGCGCGGTCGCGGGTCCCCGACGCGAGCCGAGCAATCCTGCCGCGCGCGGCTGGGACCGCTTCATCGATGCCGGATCGACGCTGATCTACCACGAGATCGCCCTTGCCCTCACCGCGCTCATGCTCATGTCGCTGGGCTGGAACGCGGTCAATCCGACGGGGGCCGAAGTCTTCGTGCTGCTGCTCGCGCTGCGGGTTGCCAGCAAGCTCGCGCTCTTTGCCGGTGTGCCGAGCCAGGTCGGCGATCTGCTGCCCCCGCATCTCGATTACTTGCGCAGCTATTTCGGCCCGCGCCGCTTTTCACCGGCGCTGGGGATGGCGCTGATCTTCACGGTGGTCCTTGCCGCGCTGCTGGGGAATGCGGCGCTCGCCGCGCCGGCAGGCAGCACCGAAGCCGTTCGCGCCAGCCTGCTCTTCGCCATGGCGGCGCTGGGCGTTCTCGAACATGTGTTTCTCGCCTTGCCGTTTCGCGACGGCGCACTCTGGGGCTGGGCTCTGCCTGGCCGCCGCAATCACCTGGGCGCTTGAGGGCCCGGATCTGAGGTTTTGAAGGGAAGGGGTATTTCGGCCATGGATTATGAGGCCTTCTTTACACAGGAACTCGACGGCATCCGCGGCGAGGGGCGCTATCGCATCTTCGCCGAACTGGAGCGCCATCGCGGCTCCTTCCCCAAGGCGACGCGCTACGTGGATGGCGGCACGCAGGAAGTGACCGTCTGGTGTTCGAATGACTACCTCGGCATGGGCCAGCACCCCAAGGTGCTCGACGCGATGCACACCGTGATCGACGAGTGCGGCGCGGGCGCGGGCGGCACGCGCAACATTTCGGGCACCAACCGCCACCACGCGCTTCTCGAAGCCGAACTCGCCGATCTGCACGGCAAAGAAGCCGCGCTGCTGTTCACCTCGGGCTATGTCTCGAACTGGGCGGCGCTCGGCACGCTGGCCTCGCGCCTCCCCGATTGCGTGGTGTTCTCGGACGCCGGCAACCATGCCTCGATGATCGAGGGCATCCGCCACAGCCAGGCCGAGCGGGTGATCTGGAAGCACAACGACTGGCGCGATCTTGACCGCAAGCTTGCGCAAGTGGCCCCCGGCCGTGCCAAGTTGGTCGCCTTCGAGAGCGTCTATTCGATGGACGGTGATATCTCCCCGATCCGCGAGATCATCGAAGTCTGTGAGGCGCATGGCGCGCTTTCGTACATCGACGAAGTCCACGGTGTCGGCCTCTATGGCCCGCGCGGTGGCGGCGTGGCCGAGCGCGACGGGCTGATGGACCGCATCGACGTGATCGAGGGCACGCTGGGCAAGGCATTCGGTGTGATGGGCGGCTATATCGCTGCCTCAGAGGCGCTTTGCGACTATGTCCGCAGCTTCGCCTCGGGCTTCATCTTCACGACGGCGATCCCCCCTGCCCTTGCCGCCGGCGCCTGCGCCAGCATCCAGCATCTGAAGGTCAGCGGCTACGAACGCGCCCGCCACCGCGACCGCGTGAGCACGGTGCGCCGCAAGCTCAATGCGCTGGGCATCCCGCACCTCGACAACCCGAGCCACATCATCCCGGTGATGGTGGGCGACGCGCGCAAGTGCAAGATGATCAGCGACTGGCTGCTCGACAATCATGGCATCTATGTCCAGCCGATCAACTATCCCACCGTGCCGCGCGGCACCGAGCGGCTGCGCATCACGCCCTCGCCCGTGCACACCGACGGCGATATTGACCGGCTGCTGGAAGCGCTGAGCGATATCTGGTCGCAGTGCGAACTGGCACGGCGTTCACACGCGGCTTGAAGTGATCTGAGATTGGAGAACCCGGCTCCCTGCAGGCGCGGGGCGCCGGTTTTTTCCTTTGGCTACTTGGCTGACCTGCTGCAGAGCACGCAGGTAGCTGGCGTTCAACAAACACCGACCGACCGGCAGTTCGCGTCCACCCCCGGCCCATGCCAGAACGCCTTCTCTCGCCGAAAACCCCCATTCCGTTCGATTGAACAGCCCGTATGCCGAAGCTGACTCATGGCGGCGGCCGGTAAGAAACTTGCGGCTGGCGCCATGGATAATCCGCTCGGCAACGACCATCCTGCCAACACCGCCCGGGGCAGAACCAAGCGAAAGCACCCGCCTTTCCGGAGCCCCCAAACCGCAGGCAGCGGCCTCACGAAAGAGAACATGGACATGACGAACGTAGCGCCGGAAAACGATCGTGGCCTTGCCGGCCAGACCATCTTCGTGAGCGGCGCGGGCGCCGGGATCGGCCGCGCGATCGCTGAAGCGCTGGGCGCTGCGGGTGCGAACCTTGCGCTGTTCGATCTCGACGCGGCGGCCATCGACGCCGTGGCCGGACCGCTGAAGGGGCAAGGACTGCGCGTAAGCTGCCATACTGGTGACGTCGCGTCCGCAGCCGATGTCCATTCCGCGATCGAACAGGCGGTGCAGCTTCACAAGCAACTGGATGGGGCCGTCAACAATGCCGGCATTGTGGGCGCTTCAGCCGATGTCCTCGATTATCCGGCGGAGGTCTTCAGCCGTGTTCTCGACGTGAATGTGATGGGCGTGCTGCATGGCATGCAAGCGCAGCTCGCCGTGATGAAGCGGCAAAGGCGCGGGGCGATCGTCAACGTAGCCTCGGCCGCGGCGATTATCGGATGGGCCGGGCACAGCGCTTATGTCGCCAGCAAGCATGCCGTCGTCGGCCTGACCAAGACCGCCGCGCTTGAATATGCGGCGCAGGGCATCCGCATCAATGCGGTCTGCCCCGCCTTCATCTATACCGACATGACAGCAGGACTGTTTCAAACGCCCGGCGTGCACGAAACGGCTGTCGCCAATCATCCGATTGGCCGCCTTGGCCAGCCCCGCGAAGTTGCCGAGGCCGTGATGTGGTTGCTTTCCGATCGCTCGTCGTTCGCCGTAGGCAGCAGTCTGGTGGTGGACGGGGCTTCGACCATCGACTGAACGGCCGGACCGGCCCGGATGGAAGCATACTCGGCCGTCCTTCCGGGCTGCAGATACTATCCGGCGACCCCAGCCTGCATCGGCCCCAGGCCGCGCGCAGAAGGGCTTTGAAGGTTTCCGCACGACTCTGTACCAGCGCCCTGCAATCGCCTTGCGCCCGGCTCCCCAGCCTAGCGGCGCTGATAAAGGCCCATTGTCAGGATTTTGAGCTGCAATGAATTATCGCCATTCCTTCCATGCCGGCAATAGCGCCGATGTCGTGAAGCACAGCCTGCTGATCGCCCTCGTGCGGGCTTTGCAGCTCAAGCAGAGCGCGCTGACCCTGATCGACACCCATGCCGGCTGCGGGCTCTACGACCTCGGCGGCGAGGAGGCCCAACGCACCGGCGAGGCCGCGCAGGGCGTGCTGCGGGCCTTTGCAGACCCTAGCCCCTTGCTGGACGACTACCGCGCGGCCGTACATGCGGTGAATGCGGGGGCGGAGCCGCGTCTTTACCCGGGCTCGCCGCAGGTTCTGGCGCAGTTACTGCGATCGCAGGACGTCCTGATCCTCAACGAAAAACATCCCGAGGACGCCCATACCCTGCGCAGCGTGATGCGCGGCACATCCGCCGCCGTGCATGAGCGCGATGCCTACGAACTGTGGCTGGCGCTGCTGCCGCCCCGCAGCCCGCGCGGCGTAGTGGTGGTCGACCCGCCTTACGAACAGACGGACGAACGCGAGCGGATCACGGCCACGCTTGCCGCCGCCATGCGCAAATGGGCGCATGGCGTGACGGTGATATGGTATCCGCTGAAAGAGCGCGCGGTGCATCTGCGGTGGAAGACGCATCTGCGGGGGCTCAGCATTCCGAAAATGCTGAGCGTAGAGCATTGGCTCTACGACAGCGATCAGCCCGGCCTTTACAACGGCGCGGGCCTCTTCATCGTCAACCCGCCCTACGCCTTCACGGAAGCGCTGCCGCCTCTGCTGGAGGCCCTGCGCGCCGCACTGGCGCCAGAGGGGCATAGCGGCGAGATCGCCGCCGCTTGGTTGAGCAATTAGAACAGGCCCTCAACGCCTTAACAAAAAACGCCGCCCCCGCGAGGGGACGGCGCTCTTTTTTGCGCTGTGGTAAGCGAGGCTTACTTGGTCGCGTCGGTCAGGTAGGCGATCACGTCCGCACGGTCCTGGCCCTTGGGCAGGCCGGCGAAGGCCATCTTGGTGCCGGGCACGACGCGAGCCGGCTTTTCGAGGTACTGGTATAGCTTCTCGGGCGTCCAGGTGATGCCGCTTTCCTTGTTCGCGGTCGAATAGGAGAAGCCGGCGATCTGGCCCGACTTGCGGCCGATGATGCCGTGGAGCGAGGGCCCGATGCGGTTCACGCCCGGATCGATCACGTGGCAGGTCTTGCACTGGGTGAAGACGGCTTCGCCGTGCTTGGCATCGCCCTTCATGTCAGCAAACTTGGTGCCATCGAGCGTGGTGACGTCGTCGGCCGCGATCTTGGCAGCCGCAGGGGCAGCAGTGTCAGCAGCAGCCGAAGTGGCCGCAGCAGGCGCTTCGGCGGGCGCCGCAGCTTCTTCCTTCTTGCCACCGCAAGCCGCCAGGGCGGCGGACAGGGCGATCAAACCGAGGTATCCTCTCAAATTGCTCATGGCCACTCCTTCACGAAACTGGGGCAGTTGCAAAACTGCCGAACGATTATGACGAAAATCTCAGACCGGCAACCGGCAAACGCCGTGCAGCGGGCATGGACCGTGTTCCTTACACACATTTAATCTTCACCCGGATCGGCGCCCGGGCAATTGTCCTCAAGGGCATGTCGCGCAGCGCCCCGCGATCTGCCATCGCGCGGCGGTTTTGCGCGGGGCCGCAGCACCCTTTGACAGCAGCGCCGCAGCACCCGTAAAGGCAGTCGGGATGAGGGTATGGCCGTTCTCGGTATTGCTTGACGCGCGCCACGTGGCGGCGCGGGACAAGGCATTGGCCGAGCTTGCCCTGATTGTCCTGCTGAGCGCGCTGGCCGCTCTCCCCGCGATCTGCGCGCCGGTGCTGCCGCTGATCGATCTGGGCGGCCATATCGGGCGCTATGCAGTGCAGCTCGATGCGGGACGTTCCGAAGTCCTGCGCAATTGGTACAGCTTTAACTGGGGGCTGCTGCCCAATCTCGGCGTCGATCTGCTGGTCCAGCTGCTCGCGCCGGTCATGGGGCTGGAGCCGGCGGTCCATCTGATCGTCGGGATGATCCCGCCACTCACGGTTTCGGGCATGCTGCTGCTTTCGCGTGCGGCGCATGGGCGTATCGGGGTCAATGCGCTCTTTGCCCTGCCGCTGGCGATCTCGCTGCCCTATCTCTACGGCTTCGTGAATTTCGCGCTGTCGATTGCGCTCGCCTTTCACGCCATGGCGCTGTGGATCGCGCTGGAGCGTCGGCCTCTGCTGCGCACGGCGCTGTTTGTGCCGATCGGGTTCGTGCTGTGGCTGTGCCATCTCGTCGGCTGGGCGGTGTTCTGCGTGATGGCCGGGGTGACCGCGCTGGAGGCCGGCCTGCGCGGCGGCAAGGGCGCGGTTTCGACGGTGGTCAGCACCGGCCTGATGATGGCACCGCTGCTGCTGGGTCCGATCATTGGCGCGCTGATGAGCAAGCCGGGCGGAGACGCTGTTCCGCTGTTCGAGATCACCAACTCGCCGCTGCGGAAAATCGAATGGCTGATGATGGCGCTGACCGACCGCTGGCTCGGGTGGGACGCGGCGTGTGTCGGCGTGATCCTGTTCGCCATCTATCTAGGCCTGCGCGTCCCCGCCTTTGTCCGGAACCGCGCGCTGCTGCTCGCTGCGCTCGCCCTGCTGGCGCTCTATCTGCTGATGCCCGATACGATCATGGGCTCGCGCTATGCCGACATGCGCATTGCGCCGGTGATCCTTGCGCTACTGGTGCTGGCCGCGGCGCCCGGTCCGCAGGCCGGCAAGCGCCTGATGCAGGGGTTGATGATCGGGGCCGCGGTGTTCGTCCTTGCCCGGCTCGCGACCAATACGGCGAGCATGGCAATGTCCGGGCGGCAATTTGCCGAGACGCTGACGGCGATCGAGGCAGCCCCGCGCGGGGTCAACCTCGTCTCGCTCTATGTGGACGAATGCGAAGTGTGGAACACCGACCGCCGACGGCACATCATGGGCTATGGCCTCGCGCGGCGACACTTGTTCGACAACGGGCAGTGGCAGCTGCCGAGCGGGCAGCTGATCGCGATCCACAACCGGCGCCTCTCGCCGTTCGACCGCGATCCGTCCACGATCACGTTCCTGAAGCCATGCGGAGAGCTGCCGGCCGTCACGAAGGATGTCGCCGCGATCCCGCGCGCGGCGCGCTTCCTGTGGGTGGTCCGGATCGATCCGGCGACGCGCTTCCCCGGGTGGGAGCCGCTGCGCAAGACGGCGGACAGCGTGCTCTACCGGCGCTTGCCAACTCAACTCGATTGATAGACTATAACCATAAACTTCCAGAGCAGGATGCCTCCAATGACCGACCTTAGCAAAGCGCGGCCCGAAACCCTTGCCCTCCACGCTGGCTGGCGGGCGGATCCGACGACCGGTTCAGTCGCGGTGCCGATCCATCAGACGACTTCGTACCAGTTCCATTCGACCGAGCATGCCGCGAACCTGTTTGCGCTCAAGGAACTGGGCAACATCTACACCCGCCTCATGAACCCGACGACCGACGTGCTCGAGCAGCGCATGGCCGCGATCGAGGGCGGCGTTGCAGCGTTGGCAGTCTCCTCGGGCCAATCGGCGACGACGCTGGCCATCCTCAACCTTGCCAAGGCGGGCGACAACATCGTTGCCTCGACCAACCTTTATGGAGGCACCTGGAACCTGCTGGCGAACACGCTGCGCGATCTCGGCATCGAGACGCGGTTTGTCGATCCGGCGGACGTGGAGGGCTTCCGCCGCGCGACCGATGACAAGACGCGCGCCTATTATGCCGAATCGCTGCCCAATCCGAAGCTGGAAGTGTTCCCCATCGCCGAAGTGGCCGCGATCGGGCGCGAATATGGCATTCCGCTGATCATGGACAACACCGCGGCGCCGCTGCTGATCAAGCCGTTCGAGCATGGCGCGGCGGTGGTGGTCTATTCCGCGACCAAGTACATCGGCGGGCACGGCACCTCGATCGGCGGGCTGATCATCGATGGCGGCAATTTCGACTGGGAGGCCTTCCCCGAGCGCCAGCCGCACCTCAACACGCCGGACGCCAGCTATCACGGCGCGGTCTGGGCGCGTGATATCAAGCCGCTGGGGCCGATCGCCTACATCATCCGCGCGCGGGTGGTGCTGCTGCGTGATATCGGCGCGGCGCTTTCGCCGATGAGCGCGTTCCAGCTGATCCAGGGGCTGGAGACGATGCCGCTGCGCATCGAGCGGCACTGCGAGAACGCGGTGAAGGTGGCCGCCTTCCTTGCCGAGCATCCCAAAGTGGCTGCGGTGATCCATCCTTCGGTGGCGACGGGGCGCGCGGGCGATCTTGCCGCGAAATACCTGACCCGCGGCCAGGGCGGGCTTGTCGGCTTCGAGCTCAAGGACGGGGCCGATGCGGGCAAGCGCTTCATCGATGCGCTGCAATTGTTCTACCACGTGGCGAACATCGGCGACGCGCGCAGCCTCGCGATCCATCCCGCCTCGACCACGCACTCGCAGCTTTCGGTCGAGGAGCAGGCGGCGAGCGGCGTGTCACCGGGCTATGTGCGGCTTTCGATCGGGATCGAGCATATCGACGATATTCTGGCCGATCTGGGCGCGGCGCTGGACGCGGCGTAGGCTGGACTGAAGACCATCCCGCACACTCGTCATTGCGAGGAGCGTAGCGACGAAGCAATCCAGAGCGTATTTGCCTGACGCTCTGGATTGCTTCGCTACGCTCGCAATGACGAACAGGCGGCCGGTCGGACTGCTCTTCCCCGGAATTTGGCAGGGATGGCCGAGGACAGTCCCTAGTACCCCACCGCCATGCCGTCCTTGCGGTGGTCCGAGCCGCCGCGGTAGGCACCGGTCTTCGGGTCAATCATGATGCCCTGATAGCCGCCCATTTCCGAACCATCGGTGCGCAGGACTTTGTGTCCGCGTGCGGCGAGATCGGTGCCGACGAGATCGGCGAGGCCGCTTTCGAGGCGCAGCACGTTATCTTGCTGCGAGTGGTTGAAGCGGGCGGCGTCACTGGCGCTTTGGACGTTGGCACCGAAGGCGAGGAGGTTGGCGAGGACTTGCGCCTGCCCCTGCGCCTGCTGGCCGCCCTGCATGACACCGAACGAGAAGTAAGGCTTGCCGTCCTTCGACACGAAGCCGGGGATGATCGTGTAGAACGGGCGCTTGCTCGGAGCGATGGCGTTGGGGCTCGCGGGATCGAGCGAGAAGGCATTGCCGCGGTTGCTGAGCACGAAGCCGTAGCCCGGCACGGTGACGCCCGAGCCGAAGAAATCGTAGACCGAATAAATCAACGAGACGACGTTCCCCTCGCTGTCCGCCGTGGTGATATAGGCGGTGCCGCCGAGTGCGGGGGTATCCGGGCCGATAGAGGCGGCCTTCTTCATGTCGATCCGGCTGCACTGCGCGGCGGCATAATCCTTCGAGATCAGGCGGGCGACGGGGACGGCGGAGTAGTCCGGATCGCCGTTGAAGCGTTTGAGATCGGCGTAGGCGAGCTTCTTGGCCTCGACCATCAGGTGCCAGTAATCGGCCGAGCGGGGGCCGAGTTTAGCGGGATCGAGGCCGAGTTTTGCGGGGCAGACTTCGAGCATGTTCATGATCTGGAGCACGGCGAAACCCTGCGTGCTCGGGGGCATTTCGTGGATCGTGTAGCCCTTGAAGGTGGTGCTGATGGGTTCGACCCAGCGGGCGTGGATCGTATCGAAGTCCTTTAGTGAAAAACCGCCGTCAAGGCTTTGGGATTTTGCGACAATCGCTTCGGCAATCGGGCCCTTGTAAAAGGCATCGCGCCCGCCGCTGGCGATCAGGCGGAAGGCCTTGGCGAGATCGGGATTGCGGAAAATGTCGCCCCAGCCGAGCGACTTGCCGCCGGGCATGTAAGTCTTGGCGGAGTCAGGATCCTTGGCAAGAAGCTTGGCGCTGACCTGCCATTCGCCGCCGATGCGTTCGGAGAGCGGGAAGCCCTGTTCGGCGATGCGGATGGCGGGCTGGAGCGCGGGCGCAAGGCCGAGCTTGCCATAGCGCGCAAGCAGCACCGACCAGCCATCGACCGCGCCGGGAACGAGCGCGGCGTGGATGCCTTCCTCGGGCATCGCCGCGCCGAACATTCGGGCGTAGCGTTCAAGGCTGGCGCCGCTGGGCGCGCGGCCCGCGGCATCGAGCGCGACAAGGCGCTTTTCCTTCGCGACCCAAGCGATGACGAACATGTCGCCGCCGATGCCGGTTGCCTCGGGCTCCACCACATTGATCGCGGCGGCGGTGGCGATGGCGGCGTCGAAGGCATTGCCGCCGGCGTGGAGCACTTCGAGTCCGGCTTCGGCGGCAAGCGGCTGGCTGGTGGCAACCATGCCGTTCATCGCCATGACTTCGGAGCGGCTCTGCGCGGTCCACCCCCCTGCCCTGTCGCCCCGAACCGCGTCGAAAGGAGCGGGATCGGCTTGACTGACCAGCGGCGTCAGCGCGAGCAGCGCAGTGCCGACGGGAAGGCGCAGGCTGAGGCGAAAGGGCATCGTGGTCTCCCGGTGTGGCTTGAAGCGGATCAGCCCTGCGTCGCCAGCAGCAGGCACCAGCCGGCCAGCACCACCATCGTGAGCCAGGTGCCGATCACACCCAGCGAGCGGGGCAGCGGCGGCTTGGTATCGACAGGCGCATAGAGTCCGATCACGTGCAGGATGCGCGAAGCCAAAAACAGCGCCGCGACGGCCTTGAGCCCGAGCGGCGCGGCATGCGCGAGTTCAAGCACGCCGACCATCAAGATCACGATCGGCGCGTGTTCCGCGAGGTTGGCATGCGAGCGGCAGGCACTGATCAGCTTGGCATCGCCCTGGTCCCCGAAGGCCACGCCAAGCCGCATGCGCTGGCGCACGGTATCGATTGCGGTGATGAGGAGCATGATTGCCGAGACGGCGGCGACAAAAGCGGTGACGGGGAGGATGATCATGCGCAATCCTTCTGGTTCAAATCAGGCTTTGGTCCAGCCGTGCGAGAGAAGCTTCACGGTGACTTTGCCGGTGGCGACGGTGACGCCGCCTGCATCGAGCATCGGGAATTCGGCGAGGTAGCCCGCGCTGCCCTTGCGTTCGAGATCGGCGAGGAGGCCAACCAATACGGGCTCATCGAGATTGAACTCGGCGAAGACATCGGTAGCGGCCATCTTGTGGAACGAGACCGCGATGTCCTTGATGATCGGGTAGAAGCGCGCGGTATCGAGGATCGAGATGCCGGGGATGGCAGCGGTCGCCTCGGCCAGCACGGTGAAGGCGCCCATGTACATCACGCCGACGTGGTTCTCGTTGCCGGCGAGCGGCATCCGGTAGCGCGCGTGGCCGCGGCCGCCTTCGAGGAGATCGAGGCCGGTGCGTTCGACGAATTCGACACGGTAGGTCATGGGTTGGTCCTAAGCCTTGTAATGGACGTCGCCGCCGACGAGGGTTTGCTGGACGCGGATGTCCTTGATCTTTTCGGGGTCCACCGCGGCGGGATCACCGTCGAGGATCACCATGTCCGCCAGCTTGCCGGGGCTGAGCGTGCCCTTGAGGTCTTCCTCGAACGAAGCATGCGCGCCATTGGCAGAGAGGACCTTGAGGCCTTCCATCACGGTGATCTTCTGGCTGGGGCCCCAGATCTCGCCGTTCCAGCCCTTGCGCGTGACCATGCCCTGCAGGCCCATCAGCGGCGCGAACGGCCCCGGTGGGAAATCGGACCCGGCGCAGACGGGCACGCCCGCGTCGATCATCATGCGGTAGGCCATCATGTGTTCCATCATCTCCGCGCCGTAGAAATGGAACTTGTCGGCATTGTAGTAGGCATAGCTGGTGAACAGTGCGGGCACGACGCCAAGCGCCTTGATCCGCGCGACGAGTTCGGGCGAAACGTTGGTGCAGTGGGTGATCTTGGGGCGGCGGTCGGCGGGGCCAAGCAGCTTCACGCCGCGTTCGTAGGCGGTAAGCACCATGCCGATGGCAACATCGCCGTTGGCGTGGAAATTGGGCTGGATGCCGGCGCGCATCTGCTTTTCGACGAGCGCATCAAGGCCCTCCTGCGTCTGCATGATATTGCCGTAATACGGCGGGGTGCGGCCGGGATAGGGCGTGGCGCGCGACATCGTGCGTTCGGAGAAGGAACCGTCGGAGAACTGCTCGGCAGTGGCGCCGAAGCGGATCCATTCATCGCCGAAGCCGGTGCGCACGCCGTTGGCGATGAGCGCATCGAGCATGGCGCCCGAGGTTTCATAGGTCACGCGGTGGAGCAGTTTGCCCTCGCGCCGGATCTGCTGGATCGCAGAAAAATCGTCGGCAAGGCCGGTGCTCGCGGCGACGAGGCCCGGCGCGGTGTGGCAGACGCTGGTGAGGCCGTAACGGACGAATTCCTGGCTGATCTTGGCCTGGCCGGCAATCGCGCGGGCGCGCAGCTGTTCGGGGGTGAGATCAGGTTCCCTGGCTTGGTCCCGCACGAAATTGAGCGCGGCATCGGTGACCCGGCCGGTGAGATTGCCGTTTGCATCACGGTCATAGGTGCCGCCGAAGGGATTGGGCGTATCGCGGGTGATCCCGGCATTCTTGAGCGCAAAGCCGTTGACCACGCCGGTGTGCCCGCCGCGGTGCGTGACGATGACGGGGTGCGTGGGGGAGACGCGGTCGAGATCGGCCATGACGAGCGGACGGCCGTCCTTGATCTTGGTATCGTCATAGAACTCGCCGCGCACCAGGCGGCCGGGCGGGGTCTGCACGGCACGGTCGCGCAGCAGCTTGACGATGCGGTCGATGGTGAAGAACTCGACCTCGAACGGATTGCCGACGAGGACATCTCCGAGGAGACTCCCGCCGACAGCATGAAGATGCGCATCGTTGAAGCCGGGGACGATGGTTTGCCCGCCCAGATCAAGGACCTGCGTGTGGGGCGTGGCAAGAGACTTGAGCTCGGCCCAGGTGCCGACGCCGACGATCCGGCTGCCAGCGATTGCGATGGCATCGGCGGTCGGGATCGCGGGATCGAGCGTGTGGATGCGCGCGCCCTTGTAGATCAGCGTCGGCGCGGGATCGAGGATTGCCGCCCATGCGCGTGGGCTCAGGCTGGCGAGCGTGAGCGCCCCGCCCGATCCCAGAAGGCCGCGCCGCGTGATTGCCAGAGATGCCATGCCCCGCCCCCGTTTGCGCGCTGCATCATGGCCGGGAATGCCGGGCAGCGGCTGATCATCTGATCGGGAGGTTGCGGGCGAGGACGCCGCGATGCAAGCGCAATGACATCCCCAGCCCTGCTTCTGCACTGGTTTTGCGGTTCTCCAGGCTGGTGCACCCTGCGGATGCATCGTGCTGTCCCGCCCTAGACCTGCATTTCGCCGGAGATGGGAAGGGAAACCCAGACAGCAGTTGCCGTAACCATCCCAGCTTCGAACGCAGAACGGCAACGCGTGACGGTTTGCTTTCTAAAGGGGCAGGGATATAATAGCCAAAGATAACCAACAATAATACGTAATTTATGTAAATTTATTTTATCTACATTGCGGGATATCTTGGTTAGATCG
>CAILIO010000328.1 GCA_903834285.1 uncultured Sphingomonadales bacterium
ATTTCACAATTTCCGTGCAGCCATTGCGGGGCGGGATGTGGCGGTTACATGGCGGCCGTTTCTGGTCGGCGGGGTGTTCAACGCGGTGAACCAGAGCGTCTATGAAAGCCGCGCCAACCCGGACAATCCCAAGTTTCGCCTGAACTTCGTGTGGCTCAAGGAATGGGCTCGGCTGGCGGGGGTCGCGATGAATTTCCCCTCGCCGCATCATCCGGTGAAGTCTGTCCACGCCATGCGCTTTTGCTGCGCGCTGGAGGAGCAGCCGGAGGATTTGCTGCGCTTCAGCGAGGCGGCGTTCGAGGCCTATTATGGCGATGCGCGCAATATCGATGATCCCGAAGTGCTGGTCGATATCGCCAACGCCTGCGGGCTCGACGGCACCGCGCTGCGCGCGGCTTCGGGCAACGACGAGGTGAAGGCGCGGCTGCGGGCAAACACCGACGAGGCGATCGCGCGCGGGGCCTTCGGTTCGCCGACGATCTTCGTAGATGGGGCCTTCCTGTATTTCGGCAACGACCAGCTACCTCTGGTGATGCAGCGGATCGCCATGCTGGAGGCCGAGGGAGACTGATCCACCGTTGACCCGCATTCCACAAATGCTACTCTAGAGTATAAACAAAGCAATTGGTGGGAGAGCGGCGATGGTTACAGCCTCACAGGTCATGCTAACGGCAACCGAGCGGGTCACGCTCGGCGTTCCGGCGGCCGAAGCGGTGGCGCAGGAAGCGGCGGCGCGCGGGGCCAGCCGGGTGTTCATTCTCGCCAGCAGCTACCTCAATCGCCAGACCGACGAGATCCGCCGCATCGAGGCCGCGCTGGGCGCGCGCCATGCCGCGACGCATGACGGCATCCAGCCGCATGCGCCGCGCAGCGATGTTCTCGCAGCCGCCAATGCCGCGCGGGCGGCGGGCGCTGATCTGGTCGTTACCGTGGGCGGCGGATCGGTCACGGATGCTGGCAAGATCCTGCTGATCTGTCTCAAGCACAATATTACCACCATCGAAGGGTTCGACGATTACCGGGTGCGCGTGGACGATACCGGCGCGATGGTGATCCCCGAATTCGCCGGGCCGGACGTGCGCGCGATCTGCGTGCCGACGACGCTTTCGGGCGGCGAATTCAACCCGCTTTCGGGCGCGACGGACGAGGCGATCAAGCTCAAGCAGGCCTATACCCAGCGCGAGATGGTGCCGGTCTGCGTGGTGCTCGACCCGGCGATCACGGTGCACACGCCCGAATGGCTGTGGCTTTCGACCGGGGTGCGCGCGGTAGATCATGCGACCGAGACGCTCGCTTCGTTCCTCTCCAACGATTTCTGCGACGGCATTGCCGACAGCGCGCTGCGGCTGCTGGCGGCGGGGCTCCCCGCGGTGAAGGCGGACCCGGCTGATCTTGATGCGCGGCTTAAATGCCAGATCGGCGCGTGGCAATCGATGATCCCGATCATCGGCGGCGTGCCGATGGGGGCGAGCCATGCCATCGGCCACGTTCTGGGCGGCACGTGCGACGTGCCGCATGGCCATACGAGCTGCGTCATGTCGCCCTATGTCCAGGCGTTCAACGCGCCGGTCAACGGCGAGCGGCAGAAGCGCATCAGCGCTTGTCTCGGCGATCCCTCGAAGTCTGCTTCGGAACTGCTCGACAAGCTGATCCGCGGGCTCGGCATGCCGCGCAGTTTGCGCGAAGTGGGCGTGAGCGAAAACCAGCTTCAGCTCGTGTCCGAATACACGCTGGAGGATATCTGGGGCCGCACCAATCCGCGCACGATCACCACCGCGGCGGACGTCATGGAAATCTTGCGGACCGCGATGGGCTGATGCAGACCGCCGCACTTGCCACAGACATCGCGGATATCATGGACAAGCCGAAGAAGAAGCGCGCCGCAGCCCAGCTCAAGGATGAAATAACCGCCTACAAGCGGCGGCGCATTCTGGAGGAGGCGAGCCATTTCTTCTTCCTCAACGGCTATGAGGCGACGACGCTGGATTCGGTGGCCGAGCAGCTCAATGTGACGAAGCCCTTCATTTACTCGTACTACAAGAACAAGGGCGAGCTGCTCTATGAGATCTGCCAGACGGGCATCCAGCTATCGTTGACCGCGCTGGAAGAGGCGCTCTCCGTGGAAGGCACGGCGAGCGAGCAATTGAAGATCGTGGTCGAGCGCGTGGCGCGGATCATCATCGAGAACCAGCGCTACGTGACGGTCTATCTGCGTGAGGAAAAGAGCCTGCTCCCCGAGGATGCGCGCCGCATCCGCGACCTTCGCCACACCTTCGATACCAAGCTCGCCGCGCTGCTCGAGAAGGGGCGCAAGACCGGCGAGTTCGATGTGGCGCATCCTTCGCGCACCGCGATCTGGGTCTCGGGCCTCCTGAGCTGGATCGCGCTGTGGTACCACGAAGGCGGGCGCTGGTCGGCCACCGAAGTGGTGATGGATGCGATCACGATGGTGCAGAAGATGGTCCAACCGGCGGGTGGCGCAAATGGCTGAACACAAAGGCCACAACGATCCGCGCGTGCTGGATCGCCGCCGCTGCGTGCTGCGCTATCTGGTTGATGACTTCGCGGTCTCGCAGCCGGATGCGGTCTATGCCGTGTTCGAGGATGGCGGGCAGTGGACGTATGAGGCGCTGCGCGCTTTGGCCGTAAGCAAGGCGGCTGGCCTCCAGAAGCTCGGTGTCTCGCGCGGCGATCATGTCGCGGTCTGGCTGCCCAACGGGCGCGAGGCGCTGATCACGTTCTTTGCCATCAACTACCTCGGCGGCGTGTTCGTGCCGTTCAA
The DNA here is from genome assembly GCA_903834285.1 of uncultured Sphingomonadales bacterium. Taxonomy (GTDB): domain Bacteria; phylum Pseudomonadota; class Alphaproteobacteria; order Sphingomonadales; family Sphingomonadaceae; genus Novosphingobium. The sequence continues at coordinate 2,783 of CAILIO010000328.1, forward strand.
CACCGCCTATCGCGGGGCGATCCTCGAGCATGTGCTGGCCAATTCGGATGCCACTTTGCTGGTGGCGCATGGCGGGTTGCTCGACCGGCTGGAGGGGGCCGATACTGCGGCGGTGACGACGATCGTCCAATTGGGCGAGGGTACTGCACCGGGGCGCTTTGCCTTGCACGCCTTTGAAGATGTCAACGGCGAGGAAGCCGATCTGGCCCCGCTGGATCGCCCCATCGAGCCATGGGACACGCAGTCGATCATCTACACCTCGGGCACCACCGGGCCTTCGAAGGGCGTGCTCTCCTCGTACCTCCATCTCTATACCAATGCCGGGCCGGAAAGCTGGCACTTTGTAACGGGCGAGGACCGTTTCCTTGTCAACATGCCGGTGTTCCATATCGGCGGGCTGGGCATTCCCTTCGTGATGCTGGCGCGCGGTGGTTCGATTGCGCTGATGGAGAACTTCTCGACCGATACCTTCTGGGACTTCGTCAAGCGCACCGGGTGCACCGCGATCTTCCTGCTGGGCGTAATGGCGACCTTCCTGATCAAGCGTCCGCCGGGGCCGGAAGACACTGGGCACGGCGTGCGCAAGGCCTTCATGGTGCCGCTGACCGAGGCGGCGGGGCCGTTCCACGAGCGCTTCGGGATCGACGTCTATACGATCTTCAACATGACCGAGATTTCCTCGCCGATCGTTTCGGAGCCCAACCCGGTCAAGCTGGGCACCTGCGGAAAAGTCCGCCCCGGCGTCGATGTGCGGCTGGTAGATGGCAACGACTGCGAAGTGCCCATCGGCACGGTGGGCGAGATGATCGTGCGCACCGACCGGCCCTGGGCGATGAACCATGGCTATCACAAGAACCCGGAGGCGACCGCGCGCGCCTGGCGCAACGGTTGGTTCCACACCGGCGACGCGTTCCGCAGCGATACGGAGGGCTATTACTACTTCGTCGACCGCGTGAAGGACGCGATCCGCCGGAGGGGCGAGAACATCTCCTCGTTCGAGGTGGAAAGCGATGTCACCGCGCACCCTGATGTGCGCGAAGCAGCGGTGATCGGCGTGCCGAGCGAGTATTCCGAAGACGAGGTGATGGCCGTGATCGCCCCGGTGCCGGGCGCGAGCATCGACCCGGCGGCGCTCTGCGAATTCCTCGCCGCGCGGATGCCCTATTTCATGGTGCCGCGCTATATCCGCATTTTGCCCGAACTGCCCAAGACGCCGACCGCCAAGGTGATGAAGGCCGAACTGCGCAACGAGGGCATCACGCCCGATACCTGGGACCGCGAGAAGGCGGGGATGCGGCTGAAGAAAGAGCGGCTTTGACTACCAGCTGACGTCGAGCTTCGTCAGCCCGCGGAACATGAAGCCTTCCTGCCGCCATTCGGCACTTGCGGCATCGATCTGGAGGTTCGGGAAACGCGCCACCAGCGACTTCAGCGCGATCTCGCCTTCCAGCCGCGCGAGCTCCGCGCCGACGCAGAAGTGGATGCCGCCGCCGAACGAGAGGTGCTTGGGGCCGGCTCGCGTGATGTCGAAGCGGTCGGGCTCTGCGAACACGGCGGGATCGCGGTTGCCGGCGGCCACCAGCGTGAGCACGCGTTCACCGGCGCGGATCAGCTGGCCGCCCACTTCGGTATCGGTAAAGGCGGTGCGGTTGGTGCCGACGAGCGAGCTTTCGTAGCGCAGGATTTCCTCTGTGGCAGGCTCCGCAAGGCTCGGATCGGCAACCAGCTTCGCCCACTCCCCGGGGAACTTGGCGAGCGAAAGCAGGCCATTGCCGATCATGTGCGCGGTCGTCTCAAACCCAGCGCCGAACAGACCAATGGCAACGGTCGCCATCTCGTGATCCGTGAGCGGCCCGTTCTCGTCGCGCGCGTTGCACAGCGCGGTGGCGAGATCATCGCGCGGGGCGCGGCGGCGCTCGGCGAAGACCCTGCCGAAGAAATCCATCAGGAAATCCATCTGGCGGTTGGCGAGGCACAGTTCCGCGTCGGAAAAGGCTCGCATTTCAAAGACTACGAAGGAATCCGCGATCGCCTGGTTGAGCGCGGCAAGCACCTCGTCAGAGGCTTCCTCGGGTGAGAGGCCGAGCATGTCGCACATCACCAGCGTGGGGAAGCGGTAGGCGAACTGGTGGATCACTTCCATGCGGCCATCGGAGGCCACCGCGTCGAGCAGCCGGTCGGCCACGGCCTGTACGCGTGGGCGCATCTCTATGACCCGCCGCGCAGTGAGCGCCTGCGTGACAAGGCCCCGCACGCGCGTGTGGCGCGGCGGGTCCTGATAGAGGAAGATTTCGGACAGCCAGCGATAGGCGGAATGCGAGAGGACATCGAAGTCCGGACCGTAGAACAGGCGGATGTTCGAAAGGAAATCGCCCTGCCCGAAGTTCGTGCGGTCCATCAGGATCGCACGCACATCGTCGTAGCGGGTCGCAATCCAGAACCCGAGCGGCGAGAAGTGCATCGGGTCCTCGCGGCGCAAGGCCGCAAAGATCGGATAGGGATCTCGCTTGAGCTGCGGATCGGTCAGGTCGAACCGCAGCACTTCGGTCATCCCTTGTCTCCCCTCTGCCCGCCGATCAGCGGAAGTTGAGCCCGAGCGTCACGCCATAAGTGCGCGGCGGGGCGACCGAGCCGACGCGGACGCTGCTGAACAGCGGCGCGGTAATGATGTTGTTGGTAATGACGAGCTGGTTGCCGAGGTTGCGGCCCCAAACGTCGACAAAGTACTTGTCGTTCGCCGATGTGAACTTGAGCCCGGCGTTAACCAGCGCGTAGGCGCCCTGCGTCGCGTCGGCGTTGTTGAACTCGGTGAAGTAGACGCGGCCCTGCCAGTTGATTTCGGCGCGGGCGTTGAGCTTGCCAGCCGAACCCAACGGAATGTCGTAGTCAGCGCCTGCGCGGAACGAGAATTCCGGCGCGTTCTGCAGCCGGTTGCCGGCGACGCTGATCTGCTTGAAGCCCTGCCGGTAATCGCCCGTGACGAACTTGCGATACTTGGCGTTGAGGTAGGTGCCGAAGAGTTCGAGCGTCAGGCCCGGAACCGGCTTGGCGCGCAGTTCGGCCTCGAGGCCGTAGTTGCGTGCCGAGGCGGCGTTGACCGTGGTGACGACGCTGCTGGCATCGACGAAGCCGACCTGGAGATCGGTGTAGTCCATGTAGAACGCGGCGAGATTGGCCTGGAGCTTGCGATCCGCGGTCGCGGTCTTGAGGCCGAGCTCGTAGCTCCACACATATTCGGGGTTGATCACGTCGTTGCGCGAGCCGACGTTGATCACGCCCGATTTGAAGCCGCGCGTCACCGAGGCGTAGACCAGTGTGGCGTCGTTCGCCTGGTAGTTGAGCGTGACCGTGGGAGTGAAGGCGTTCCAGCTCTTGGCTTTGTCGGTGTTGACGCTGCCGAGGAAATCAAACGTGCCGACACCGTCGCGCTTTTCGTGGCTGAAGCGGCCGCCAGCGGTCAGCTTGAGCTTGTCGGAAAGAGCATAAGTGCCCTGCGCGTAAACGCCGTAGGCATTGATCTTGACCGTGCCGAATTGCAGATAATTGGCCGCATCGAAGGTGTTTGCCGGCAGGCCGAAGAGGATGCCGAGGTTGGTCAGCGGCACGCGCACGCTGCCGAACAGGTCTTCATGGAAGTAGTTCGCGCCCAGCAGCACGTCGAACTTGTCGGTCTTGTACGTGCCGACGAATTCCTGGCTGAAGGTCTTGCTGCGCTCGTCGTAGTTGTTCTGCCCGAACAGGTTGGCGTCGGACGCATCGAGGTCGTCGCGGTTGAAGCGGGTGAACTTGTGGTACGAGGTGATCGACTTGACGTCCCAGTCACCCGGGGTCCAGTTGATCGTGCCGGTGAAGCTGTAGCCGTCGCGCTTGTTGAGCGGTTCCTGATCCGACCAGATGTTGCGGATATTGGCCGTCTTGCCCGCCGCCGCAGCGACGGTGAAAAGCGACTTGCCGCCGAGGATCGAGCCGAGGAAGTTTTCCGGCTTCACCGTCGGGCCGAAGTAGTGGAACGCGTAGTTGCTGTCGTTCTCGTTGAAATACTCGCCCGAAAGCGTGACTTCCAGATCTTCGGCGGGTTTCAGCAGAAGGGTGCCTCGGAAGGCATAGGCATCACGGTTGTCGATGTCCTGCCCGGTGAACTCGTTTTTGCCGTAGCCGTCGCGGCGGTCGTACTTGCCGGCAAGGCGGATCATCACCTTGTCGCTGCCGATCGCGCCGCCAACGGCGCCCTCGACCGTGGCAGCGTTGTAGTTGCCATAGCTCGCGCGGATATAGCCATCGAGATCGGCAGTGGGCTTCTTGGTGATAAGGTTGATCGCGCCCGCCGTCGCGCCGCGGCCATAGAGCGTGCCCTGCGGCCCGCGCAGCACTTCGACGCGCTCGAGGTCATAGAAGCCCGAAAGCTGTGCGGCGGGGCGGGCGATCTGCGCGCCGTCCTGCAGGAAGGCGACGCCGCCGTCTGCGCCGAGGTCGATCGAGGTAAGGCCGATGCCGCGGATGAAGATGCGGTTCACGCCGAACTGGTCGCCCACCGAAAGGTTGGGGATCGCAGTGGCCAGCGAGGCGACGTCCTTCACCCCGCCAACGCCAAGGTCGGCGGCCGAGACGGCGGAGACCGAAGCGGCGACCTTCGAGAGCGATTCCGAACTGCGCGTGGCAGTCACCACGATATCGGCAAGGCCCTCGGCGGGAGGCGCGGCTTCTTGCGCCAGCGCGGGCATCGCGATCAGCGCGGTCCCGGCCATGAGCAGGCCCAGCGCAGTGCGGCGCAGATTCGAATCGACGTGTGCGGAAAACTGGCTGCGAACCATCATATATCCCCTCATCCCCCGCAGTATTGAAACTGCGTACCTTTTTTATCTACTGGTGCGTAGATACCTGTTCCGCTAGGTAGATGGCAAGTGATAATCAGGGAGAGTGGCTTGACCGCGCTGAAATTGGAAAGCCTGACGCCGGCCGGCGCCCCTGTCGATCTGTCCGCGCTCGCTGCCGATCCTGCCGCCCTGCGCGCCGCGCTGGCGGAAGCGGACGCGGCGACACTGATGCTTGTGCTGGTGCAGCTGACGGGTGACCACGGCCTGCTTGATCGCGCGCGGCCGCACATCACCGGGCCGATGAACTACCACGAGACGATGCCCGAGGACTTGCGCGCCGAGATCCGTACACGCCTTGAGGCAACTTTGCTCGATTATGCCCGAACCGGCGATCCGTTGCCGCCGCTGCCCGAAGGCGATTTCCTGCAGGAGATGCTGTCCACCGCCGTCGGCGAGCATGTCAGCGCCGACTATACGGCGATGATGCGTGAAGACCTCGAAGCCGCCGAGCCCGATCCGCGCGGGCTGATCTGGCGCAAGCGGCCCGAGCCTGCCGCGCTCGAACACTTCCCGGTGGTGATCATCGGCGCGGGCATGTCGGGCGTCTGCGCCGCGATCCGGCTGGGGCAGGCGGGCATTCCTTTCACGCTGATCGAAAAGAACGCGGCGGTCGGCGGCAGCTGGTACGAGAATTTCTACCCGGGCTGCGGGGTCGATACCCCCAACCACTTCTATTCCTACTCGTTCGAGCTGAACCACGAATGGTCGCACTTCTTCGCCAAGCGCGACGAGCTGTGGACCTATTTCGAGCGTGCGACCGACAAGTACGACATCCGCGAGCATATCCGCTTCGAGACCGAAGTGAGTGCCGCGACGTATGACGCGGCCACCGGCACCTGGGATGTGGCAACGCGCGACGCATCGGGCGCAGTGACGCACCTCAAGGCGCGCGCGGTGATTTCGGCCGTCGGCGTGCTCAACCGGCCCAAGCTGCCCGAGATCGCGGGGCGCGAGACCTTTGCCGGCACCGCGCTCCACACCGCGCAGTGGCAGGAGGGGCTGGACCTCAAAGGTAAGCGCGTGGTGATGATCGGCACCGGTGCGTCAGGCCAGCAAGTTGGCCCGACTATCGCGCCCGATGTCGCCAAGCTCACGATCCTGCAGCGCTCGCCGCACTGGGTCGTGCCCAATCCCAATTACTTCGCCGAAGTCTCTGAAGGCATGAAGTGGGTGCTCGCCCATGTGCCCTTCTTTGCGCGGTGGTACCGGTTCCAGCTGTTCTGGGCTTTTGCCGATGGCCTCCATGCCTCGCTGCAGGTCGATCCGGCGTGGGACGATGGCGGCAAGTCGATCAACCAGGTCAATGCGCGGCACCGCCAGTTCATGGAGCGGTACCTGCGCGGCAAGCTGGCTGGCCGTGATGACCTGATCGCCAAGTGCACGCCAAGCTATCCGCCTTATGGCAAGCGCATCCTGGTCGACAACAACTGGTACGACATGCTGCTCAGGCCCAATGTCGATCTGGTGACGGGCGGGATCGCCAAGATCGTGCCCGAAGGCGTGGTGATGGCCGATGGCACTATGATCGAAGCCGACGTGATCATCTACGCAACCGGTTTCCAGGCCAGCAAGATGCTCGCACCCATGACGATCACCGGCGAGGGCGGACGTGATCTCCATGCCATCTGGGGGCCGGACGACGCGACCGCCTATATCGGCACGATGGTCCCGGGCTTTCCCAACTTCTTCATGCTGATGGGGCCGAACACTGGCCTCGCGCATGGCGGGAATGTCATCTTCATCACCGAATGCCAGATGCGCCTGATCCTGACCGCGCTGCGCGAAGTGCTGGAAACCGGCGCGCACGCCATCGACGTGAAGCCAGCGGCGCACGATGCTTATGTTGCCGATGTCGACGAGCGGCACGCCCGGATGGTCTGGACCCATAAGGGTCTCACCAACTGGTACCGCAACGATGCGGGCCGCGTCTTTGCGCTTCTGCCCTATCGGCTGGTCGATTATTGGAAGATGACAAAGACCTTCAAGGCAGAGGATTTTACCCTGACATGAGCGCAATTTCTCTCGAACTTGCCGATGGCCGCACGATTTCGGGCTCTTGCGATGCGCAGTTCACCGGGGTGTTGGCTGAGTTCCGCCGCAATTTCGAGGAGCGTAAGGAAGTGGGCGCGAGTGTCGCGATCACCCACAATGGGCGCGCGGTAGTCGATCTGTGGGGCGGGTTCGCCGATCCTGCCGCAGCGCAGCCCTGGACGCGCGACACTGTCTCGATTGTCTATTCCTGTACCAAGGCGGCGACGGCGCTGTGCCTTCACATGCTCGTCGATCAGGGCAAGGTGTCCTACGATACGCTGGTCGGCGACATCTGGCCCGCATTCGCCACCGGCGGCAAGGAAGCGACCACGGTCGGCATGATGCTCGGGCACACCTCGCCCGTGCCGCATGTGGCAGATCCGATCCGCAAGGGCGGCCTCGCCGACTGGGACTATATGACCGCGCGCGTTGCGGCCGAGCCGGCGCACTGGGAGCCAGGCACGCGGCAGGGCTATCACGGCGTGACGTATGCCTGGACGGTCGGGCAATTGGTCCGGCTCGTTTCAGGCATGCCGCTCGGGCAGTATTTCCAGGATAACGTGGCGGGGCCGCTGGGCCTCGATTTCCATATCGGCCTTCCTGAAAGCGAAGAGCGGCGCGTCGCGCCCATGATCCCGGCCGATCCGGCGGAAGTGAACTTTGCCTCTGCCTTCTTCCGCACTGCGATGACGCAGCCGGGGAGCCTGCCCAATCTGTTCCTCACCAACCTCGGCGGGGCGGACTTCAATTCGCGCGAGATCCATGCCGCCGAAATCGGCAGCGCCAACGGGATCACCAATGCGCGCGGCCTTGCCGGCATGTACGCGCCGCTGGCGAACGGGGGCGGCACGCTGCTTTCGGCGGACCGCGTCCACCGCATGGGCCGCGTCAGCGCAGCGACGCACAGCGATGCCGTGCTGTGCCAGCCGATGCGCTTTGCCATGGGCTTCATGACCAGCACCGATAACCGCTCCTCGGGCGCCGACAGCCTGATCCTCGGCGAAAGCGCGTTCGGCCATGTCGGCATGGGCGGCAGCGTGGGCATTGCCGATCCGGCGCAAGGCCTCAGCCTGGGCTACACCATGAACCGGATGGGTGCGGGCATCCTCGTCGGCGATCGCGGCCAGTCGCTGATCGATGCGGCCTATCGCGCCATCGGGATGACCTCGGACAAGAGCGGAGCTTGGCGCTAGCGGCGCGCAGGGCCCTCGGCAAATTCCCGTTCGGGCAAGAGTCTGATATCTCTTACGGATAATAAGTTGTCGCCAAAACGGCACAATTGACGTTAATGTTGCCCCCGTAACAGGGTCGGGCACAAGATTCGGATGGATGCGGTAACCACAGATCTGGGGCGTGACGTGCCGGCCAGCGCACGTTTCGGCGTCCAGCTCATAGGACCGTTCCGTCTTGCCGGTCCGGATGGCGGGGCGATTCCGATCCAGGGCCGCCGCACCCGCGCCTTGCTCGCCTCCCTGCTGCTCGCACCGCAACAAACCATGGCGCGCGAGCGCCTTGCCGGCCTGTTCTGGGGCGATCGCAGCGATGCCCAAGCCCGCGCCAGCTTGCGCCAGTGCCTGCTCGAACTGCGCGGCGTGCTTGCGGCGGCAGGGGCGGACGAGGATTGTCTCATCGCCACGCGCGAAACGGCCGCGCTCGCGCCCGGCGCCTTTGCCTGCGACGTGCTCGCCTTGCGCCGCGCGCTTGCGGCTGAGGATTGGGACGCGGCGGTGCGACTGGTCGAAGCGGCGGGCGCCGCGCCGCTGCTGCAGGACCTCGAACTCGGCGGCGCCTATGGCGAATGGCTCGACGTGGCCCGGGCCGAGATCGATGCACGCATCGCCGATGGCCTTGCCAAGCATATCACGGCGCGCGAGGCATTGGGGGATTGCAACGCGGTCAAGTCGCTTGCCGCCGCGTGGCTGCGCCGCGACCCGCTCAGCGAGCCGGCAGTTGCCGCGCTGATCCGGGCCGACATCGCCACGGGCGCGCGCGCTGCGGCGCATATCCGCTATCAGGCCTTCCGCGATCTCTTGGCCACCGAGATCGGCGTCGCGCCGGGCCCGCTGGTCGATGCGGCGCTGCGCAGCGAGGCGGGGGCCGAGCCGCTCGTTGTCGCCGCCCCCGTCCCCCAGCCGCCGACCGCGCCGCAGCCCTCTGCTCCGCGGCCTGCCGCCGGCGCGCTGGTTCTGGCCGTGCTCGCGTTCGACAATCTCTCCTCGGATTCCGATCTGGCTGATTTCTGCGACGGCGTTTCGGAGGAAATTCAGCGCACCGTGGCGCGCGGCACCGGCATAGCGGTCGTCGCCCGCGCCTCCAGCTTCCAACTGCGCGGGCCGGACAAGGACATCGGCCGCGTCTCCTCGGCGCTCGGCGCCTCGCACTTGCTCGATGGCTCGGTGCGGCGCAGCGGCAACCGCGTGCGCATCACTGCCGAGCTGGTCGAATGCGCCAGCCACCGCGCGCTGTGGAGCGAGCGCTTCGACGGCGACCTCGAGGATGTCTTCGCGCTGCAGGATTCAATCGCGGAGCAAGTGGCAGCGGCGCTCCAGCTCACCCTGCTGCCGCGCACCCCCAAGCCCAGGCTCGAGCCCGCGACCTACGAGCGCTTCCTGCGCGCGCGGGGCCTGCTCGCCGATGGCGATGCGCAGTTTGACAATACCGCGAGTGAAGCCGTGCCGCTGCTCCTGGCCGTCACCCGCGATGCGCCCGACCATGCCCCGGCGTGGGAACTGCTTGCGCTGGCGCAGGCGCAAGCGCTGCGCTCCGGGCGCGGCGCGCGGCCCTTTGCCGAAGCACGCGAAGAAGTGGTGGCTGCAGCGCAGACGGCACTGAAACTCGATCCCCGGCGCGGCGGCGCCTACCGCGCGCTTGCGATGCTGGAGCCCTGGGGTCACCATGCCGCGCGCGAGAAGCTGCTGCTTCAAGCCCTGGAGCTAGCGCCCCGCGATCCCGCCGCGCTCACCGACATGAGCGATTTCTGCTGGGGAGTCGGGCGTTTCCGCGAAGCGCTCGCGCATGCGGAAGCGGCCTGCGATCTCAATCCGCTGATGCCCGCCGCGCGGCTCCACGTGGCGCAGATGCGCGCCTATGTCGGCGATTACGATACCTCCGTCAGCATGCTGGAGGAGCTGCATCTGCGCTGGCCACAGAACGCGGGCATCCTCATGGCCCTGCTCAACTGGGCGGGTTCTCTGGGCTATCCCGAGGTCTTTTATCGCCATATTAGTGCGATCGACCGCTTCGACGGCTGGCAGGCGCGCGATCTTGCCGCAGTGCGGGCCTATGTCGAGGCGGTGCAGTCGCGGGACATGACCGTCAAGGAAGCGCGCGCCGCGCGCTATCGCGGCCTTCTCGAAAAGACCGGGACCATCACGCTCAGTCTGGTCACCGGCCTTGGCTTCATCGGATTGCCCGATGCGGCGTTCGAGCTGGCCGAACTGGCGGACTACAGCCACGTGTTCGATCCCGCCGGCCCTAGTCCAAGCCTGTTCTACCCTGGCGTCGCGCTGGGGCCGTGGAGCTGCCTGCTCAGCCACCCGCGCTTCATCCGCGTGTGCCACCGGCTCGGCCTGTGCCGCTATTGGCAGGAGACCGGCCAGTGGCCTGATTGCGCCGCATGGGTGCCGTTCGATTTCAAGTCGGCCGTGCGCCGCGCGGTGGATGCAGGACCTGCGCCCGGCGAATAGCACTCAGGTTTTCTGCCCGTACGTGTGCAGCGTCCGGATGATATCGAAGCGGGCGTCAGCGGTGTAGGATATCACCAGTGCGACCTCGACCGGCATGTGATCCAGCAACCAGTTCGTCGGCGGGGTGCCGGGGGCGCCGAGATGGGGCGGCTTGGTCGGCAACTGCGAATGCGGATGGCACGCACGCTGGCCGAACATCGCCTGAAACGTTTCCTTCATGCTGTCCGACAGAAGGAACTCGACCAGGGTGTCCTCACCCGAAAAGAAGGCAAGATCGCGGATATTGCCGTGCCGTGTGCGCGATGCGACGATGGCGCGGTAGGCGGCACAGTCCATGTTGAAGACATCGCGGAACTGCCGCAGCGTGTTCACTTCCATCCCAGGTTCCCGCCCCGGGGCGGCATGATCGAAATCGCCGGTGAAGACGCCCGCCCCCATCAGGATGTCGACAAAGGCGTTGAGATCGTCATCGCTTTCCAGCAGGGCATGAAGATCGGCCTTGGTCGCGGTGGATTTGAGGCCCATGCGCATGCAGCCGATGCTCTGGCTGCGCGCCTTGGGATCGAACTTGGCCATGCCTTCGATCGCCATGTCGATCCTGAGATCGCCCGGCGTGCTGCCTTCCTCCATGCTGACGGCGGCCATTTCCATTTCCGTGCCCCAGATCTCGCGGGCGGAAAACATCACGTAGCTGCTGTTGTCGAAGGCGAAGGGCTGGATCCACACTTGCTGCGGATCGTGCCGCAAGTTGTCGGCGTTCACGCGGTAGCGGATGACCGGGAAGGTCCAGTAGAGCTCGGTGTGGCTCACGGTGTCCAGGCCGACTTTCTTTTCGTAGATGCTCGAAAAGGTGTCGTGCCGCGCCACGCAGAGCAACCCATAGGTCTTGCCGGGCAACGGCGTGTAGAAATAGGGCGCCTGATCCGGGGCCGGTTCGTTGAAACGTGTTTTGAGATGCGCTTCGATCAGCTGGCGATCGACCGGCACGATGAACGACCACATCCGCATGTCCGCCGAATACCACGGCGGGAGGAGCTGATCGGTCGAGAACGAGTCGATGAAGGCTGTCATGGCGTGTGCACTCCTCTCCGGGGGCCGAAAAAGCCGCGCAGCGGGCGATACCAGCGCCCGATGAGGTCGCTGGAACCCGGCGTCGGCGGGAGGCCGCCATCGCGATCGATAGGAAATTCGCGGATCACCCGCATCGTGTCGAAATTGATGTCCGCCATGAACCGGCAGGCCGCGACCGTATTGACCGAGAACGGCAGGCCGGTCGCCTTCTCGGGAACATCGAGGAAGACCTTCAGGATCTGGTGGAAGCTGCCCGCATCATTGAAGGACATGTCGACATCGCGCTCGTTGTAGAACTGCACGTCGCGCACCCGGGTATATTGCGCGCGGCAAGTGACCAGCGCCTGATAGACCGCGCGGTGCGGATGCGCCGCATCGCGGTATTGCTTGAGGCCCACGGTGCGCATCGAGGTGGGAATGAGGCCGAGCGAGAAGCTGTCGATGAAGTTGGCGGCGCTGGCCACGCCTCCCAGCAATTTCATCGCCTCGCGACCTTCCAGCAGGCTCGCCATGGTGCGCCGCGGGGGCTGCGTGCCCGCCGTCGTCGGCAGCACCGGTTTGGTATCGATGGTCAGGAATTCCTGCATCGCCTGCTTGGTACCCGGTTCGGTGTCGGGCCAGCCCGGAAGGCTGATCGAACCGCGGAAGCTATCGGGATACTTGCCCTCGGTGTTCTCGATATCGGCAAGCAGCTTGCCCAGCCCCAGCATCTCGCGCCCGCACACGCTCGACATCGGATTGCCCACGCAAATGAAGGGCAGCGCCCATTCGAGCGTGGTATCGGTGATGAACCGCGCCGCACCCACGCCGTAGCGCATCAGCGGGATGGCCACGAAAACCTCGGTCTGGCTGATCGCGCCGCGATCGGCATAGGCCACTTCGCCCAATTGCTCGCTCGCCGGGGCCGCGCTGATCATGGTCGGGTAGTCGAGGAACAGCACGCTTGCATAAGGCCAGGCCGCCAGGGGCCGATAGACATAGCCGCGCGTCTTTTCATCGCCGATGTTGAGGTAGCGGTCGCAGTATTCCTGCACTTTCGCCATCGAGACATTGAAGTAGAACGTGTTCACCGTCACGCCGGGGAAATGGTACGGCGGTGGCACCTGCTGGCTGGCCGCCGATTGGACATAGGGAATGGGTGTGCTCATGCCGCCGTGCTCCTGTCCTCAGCAGGGAAGTGCGCGGCGCCCGCTTCCACCGCAAAACCTGATCCGAACGCGGCGGCAAGGCTCGCAACCCCCGCCGGTGCCGCCCCCGCCAGCACGCGCCGCAGCGCTTCGGCGGCCAGCCGCACGCTGGCGCCATAGCCGTCGAGCGTTTCCATCGTCATGCGCCGCACCCGCCGCCAGGGATCCAGCGCCTCGACCACCATGGTGAAACGCGCCGCTGCGCGCGCGGGCTCGTCCGGCGAGGCGGGCCAGAGCCGCGCCATCGCCCCGCCTGCCATGCGCCAGGGCGCCGCGCCGCTCAGTCCCATACCGATCCCGGCGGCGCGATAGCCCGCACGCATCGACCAGTGCATTTCCGAAAACACCGCGATGTCGCCCACCCCGGTGAGCGGCCCGGCGGTCACCACGCTGGCCCAGTCGGTCGCCGCGGCCTCGGAAGGACCCGCACCGAAATCGAACATCTGCGTCAGGCTGCCCGCCGGGATCATCTGCAGCGCGCCGCCGCGCCGGATCACGGTGCCGGTATCGGCGAGCCCCGCCATGGTCGCCACGCTCCCGCGCGAGACCACGTGCGCCGCCGAAACACCGAGCCGCAGCGCGCGGGTATCGGGCCAGCGCTCGGTCGCGGCAAGGAGCAGGCAGTCCGTTGCAGCCGGGGTCAGCGCGGCGCCAGGCAGCACCGCGATAGCCGCCGCGCGCGCTTCGGCATCGCGCTTGAACAACGCCGCAATCACCCGCCATTCGCCTCCGAGATCGAGGTAGTGCGTGCGGCTCGCGAGGCAGGCATCGAGCATGGGCATGGCAGTTGCCGCAAAGGGTCCGGCGGCATGGAGCACGGCGTCGACATCGGCGAGCGCGTCATGCAGAGCATGCGGCGCATCGAGCGGAAAGGCCCGCCATGCGAGCCCCAGCGGCTCAGCCACCGCGCGCACGGCCTGCGCATTGCGCCCCGCCAGCACGAGATCGAGCTCGCCCGCTAGTGCGGCCGCAATCGCCTTGCCGGTATAGCCCGAGGCTCCATAAAGCAGCGCGCGGCTCATACCCGGTCGAACACCCAGCGGACGAGGCTGCCGAGGAAGATGCCCTCCTCCGACGGCGGCAGCGCGCCGTAGACGGCGGCAAATTCGTGCTCGGCTGCGCCTGCCATCGCTGCGGCCACGGCGCGGGCGTGCGCGATCGAGCCGCGTTCGTGCATCAACCGGGCCAGCCACAGCACGTCCTCAGCGCTGCGGTCCTCGCGGCTGAGCGCCAGGAAGGAATCGAGCCGCGCGCGTTCCTCCGCATCGCAGGCGGTGCGCACATGGATCAGCATCAGGGTGCGTTTGGCCTCGGCCAGATCGCCGTTCTGCTCCTTGCCGTAGCCGGGGTCTTCCGAGAGGTTGCGCAAGTCGTCCTCGATCTGGAACGCGAGGCCAAGGAAATAGCCGAAGCGCAGCACCATTTCGGGATCGAGCCGCCCGCGCGAGCCGATGATGAGGCCAAGCTGTGCGGGCCAGATCATCCCCATCCATGCCGTCTTCTTGAGCGCCATGCGCATGTAGTCGGCCTCGGTCAGTCCGGTCACGTTGCGATCACGCCAGCCGAGTTCGAGCGCCTGGCCCTCGGCGGTCTGGCGCGCCATGGTCGAGGTCACGTCCATGACCTGCCGGATCACATGACTGCCAAGCGAGGTCACTGCATCGATCAGCGGCGCGAATGCTGCAAACAGCAGCGCGTCCCCGGCATTGATCGCCAGCGGCACACCGTGGAGCGCATGGAGCGTGGGCTTGCCGCGCCTGAGTTCGCTGCCATCCTGTACGTCGTCGTGAATGAGGAGCGCGTTGTGCAGCATCTCGATTGCTGCCGCCGCGCGAACTGCCGCCGCCGACGCCTCGCCGCCGAACACGGCGGCATTGGCGAGGCAGATCGCCGGGCGGAGCATCTTTCCCCCACGCGCGGGATAGTCTGCCAGCATCTCGTCGAGGAACGGGGAAGGCGCGCCCGCTGCCAAATAGCGCATGACTTCCGCCCGCGTGGCGGCGCCATAACGCTGGAGCAGGGCACCCTCGACCGCCATCACTCGATCTCGATCACCAGCTGGCCGAGCGGCAGGTCCTGCGTGGCGCAATAGACCGCTCCGACATAGACTCCCTTCGGGTGCTCGGGCGGCACATAGACGGTCGCGACCATTCCGCGCCCGTTGGGGTGCGCATCGAAGGCCACGGCGGTAATCGGCGCCGCGCTTCCCCCGCGCTGGATCAGGCCATCGCAGGCAAACTGTTCGGTTCCCGTCGGCGTTTTTGGACGCGAGATTGTTGTCGTGTGCGCGCGGGCGCTGTCGTGGCCCTCGAATGTCACGGTCAGATGGATCTCGCTCGCCGGCGCTGTAGCGGGGGCATGGGCGGGGGCCGAAGCATGTGCGGGTGCAGCAGCGGCTGCAGGGGCCGGTGCTGGAGCGGGAGCATGCGCAGCCGCCGGTTTCGGCGCCGCTTGCTCGCCTTTGGGGGTCTGAAACGGCGCAACATGCGTCGATCCCGGCGGCGGCGGGGTCATCACGCCGTCCGCCTGACGCAGCAACGCTTCGCAGATGTCGAAGGTCGTGCTGCTGAGCTGCCGGGCAAGACCGAGCAGGTTGCCGGCCATGTGTCGCAGATCCTCGGGCACGTCGCGCACGTTATAGGCGCCGACGCGAAACTGCTCGGCGGCCTTGCGCCCTTGCGCGATGGTATCGCTCAGCACGTCGTAAGCAGTCCGCACCGTGCTGGCGACCGCTTCGTTGACAGCGAGCACATCGGGATCGCGTACCCCCGTCTGGTGCGGCTGGTGGGCCTCCTCGCCTTTCCCGGCCTTGCCCGTCGTCGTGCCGGTGTCAGGCCCGCGATTTGGTGACGTCTGAGGGCCCTCGGGGGGGCGCACAATGTGTGGCTGCGGATCGGCAGGAGCCGTGGGATCGTTGTTCTCAGGGGTGGTCATAAGCGATGATATCCTTGAGCTTTGGCGCACCGGAAATGGCATGGGCGGCCAGCAGTCCCGACATGACTGCCCCTTCGACGCAGCCGGAATGGAAGCCGCTATCGGTCCAGTCTCCGGCAATGGTAAGATTGTCATAGGTCCGGTCGAGCGGCGAGATGCGGCTGCGCCAGCTTCCGGGCGTGTGGATCACATAGCGGTCCGACGGGTTGACGTTGGCGCGCCAGTACTGCGTGGCAAAGCGCGCGCGGCCCTGTGGCTCCGGGCCTTCGCCGCTTTCGTCGGCCTTGAGCACATCCCAGCGGAAGTTCCCATCATCGTCATAGGCCCCTGGCCAGATCGCGCGGATCGGTCCTTCGAGAAACCCTTCGGCATTGGCACGAACTTCGGCATCGCGGGCCGGCTGGTAGGCCATGTCGCCCGCGGCCGGGGGCTCGGGTGGATCGGCCAGCACCGCGCAGAAATAGACCGAGGTCGCGGGCCGGCGCTTCCAGCTCTCCTCGGGCACGACATGCGCCATGTCGCACCAGGTATCGAAAGGCTTGGCGAAAGCGCCGGTAATATAAGCGGGCCCCGGCCAGCCGAGCGATTCAAGATCCTCCTCCAGCCAGATCTGGAAGGCCTGGCTGGCGACAGTTTTCACATCGCGGCACATCGCCTGCCAGCGCGGATCGCGCGAGACGATGCCGTTCGCGCAATGCGGCACCGCTCCGATGCCCACGCCGAGCACGACCATGTCGAAATCGCGGACCACATCGAGCACGCATTCGCCCTCCTGGCGGCGGTCCCAGTGCGATTCGAACTTGCGGCCCTCGGCCAGCAGCGCCTCGCCGCCTTCGAGCTGCGCGTAGTCAGGCGCGGACGGCCAGCATGGGCGGTTCTGTACCTCCACGAGCGGCTGGTATTCCCCGCCGCCCGCGATCTTAGCCTGCACATCGAAGCAGAGCCGCTTCGCATGGGTGCCGGTCTCGTCGAGCTCGATATCGGTCAGGCGGTGGAAGAAGCGGAACTCGACCCCGCGTTCCTTCAGCGCGGTATAGAGCGGCGCGAACACGACATCGCCCATGCCCGCGCGCATCCGCCACATGAATGCGCCGCGATAGCCGAAGAAGGTGCGCAAGGTTCCGCGCAGGCCCTGCCCTGCGGAAAGGCGCGGCTTCTCGGGATCGCCGTCCTCGTAGCCCATCGAGAGATCGTAGAGCCCGCGCAGGAAAGGCGACTGCAACGAGCGCAGCGAGGCACCGTTCATGCGCATCCATTCGCGGCATTCGTAGTCGTCGATCGCATCGAGCCCGCGCGGATCGAACATCACGCCGTAGCGGACGAAGCCGGTCAGCGTGGCCAGCGTCAGATCGGCGATTTCCCACAGGAAGCGCAGGCGGTGATCGGCGAGGAAGCGGTCCTCGATCCATTGGCGCAGCGGCACCGCGAGTGCGTCCACCGCGCTCATCAGGATCCCGGCCGTTGCC
The DNA here is from genome assembly GCA_903834285.1 of uncultured Sphingomonadales bacterium. Lineage (GTDB taxonomy): Bacteria > Pseudomonadota > Alphaproteobacteria > Sphingomonadales > Sphingomonadaceae > Novosphingobium. The sequence continues at coordinate 20,032 of CAILIO010000328.1, forward strand.
GGGCTGACCGAACGGACCAGCGCCGAGAGCACCGCCAGCACTTCGGCCAGCACCGCGGCCGAGGCGAACAGGCCCATGCGTGCGAGCTCCGCGATCCGCGCGGCAAGCTCTGCCGCGCTCGCGGGGCCGGTTGCATGGGGGGCGTCGAAGCGCGTGACGAGGCCGTGCCCGTCCACCGTGGTATCGAGCAGCAGCGCGCGCAGCAGATCGAAGGCGCCGGCCATGTAGTATTGCAGGCTGAACACGGCGCCGGGCGGGAGCGGATCGCCCGGATAGCCCGCGCGCGGCGGCATATGCACTTGCCAGCGCTGGAAGCCGCCTGTCTCGCTCGCCGAGCATAGCGCGATGTCGTTCTCGGCGGTCCAGGCATCGCGCCAGTCGCCATAGAGATGGCCGAGTCCCTTCGCCTCAAGCTCGGCATGGCAGGCGCGCATCATGCGGAAGGCATTGTCGTAGAAGCCGAGCCAGATGTGGAGGCCGTGCTCCTCGATCCGCCCGTTCTCGCCCCGGCCCGAAGCGCCCTTGCCGCCCAACCGCCAGCCTTCCTGATAGAGGGTGACGTGGTAGTGGCCTTTGTGCTCGGGCGCGGTCAGTTCCCACGCCGCGGCCATCGACGCGCAGCCCCCGCCGATGATGGCGACCCTGATGGGCGAATCCGAGGGAGCCGCGCCAGTCAAGGACGCTTCCGCGCGATCCGCATGAAGACAATGTCTTGCCGTGTCATTCCCGCTACTCCCCAACTAAGTATTCATGATTAAGCGACAATGTCCATCGCCCGCGGCGCGCGAAGGTCCGCTCCGGACTCGAAAACCGCGAAACGGGCCGGAAGCGCTTTGCTCCCGGCCCGCACTGACCGATGTGGCGGTGTGTGGGGTGTGCTTAGCGCTGGGCGAGCACCTGGTCGTTCTGCGCGCGGGCAGCGGCGAGCGCAGCGTTGCGGGCCTTGGCGCGGCAGGCGTTGATCGCGATGCGTTCCTCGAGCGAGATCGTGCCGGTCGCCGTGCCGCAAACGCGGTTCACCGCGCCCGCGATGCGGCCCATCAGCGTCGATCGGCCCTCGTCGCTGGCGAGGTTGAGATCAGCGGTGCGCACCACGGCGACATTGATCGTGGCGTCATCTGCAGCCGGAGCGGCGAAGGCGGGGGCCGAGATCGCGGCGAAGGCGAAGGTGGCGGCGAAAAGGAAGGTCTTGGTGGTCATCTTGGCTCTCCTTTGGAATGTCGGCGGGTTCGCGCTGCCGATGAGATGGTTCTAGACAGGCTCCGTCAGCGCGGGCGCGAAGCAAGCGTGAACCAAGCGTCAAAAGCGCATCGAGGATGAAAATGAGCGATTTTCGTCCCTTGCGAGCGCAGGCGCGGGGCGATGACCGGACTGACCAGGCGAGAGGGGGCGGACCATGCGCGAAGGGCCGGGAGCGTGGTGCTCCCGGCCCTTGCTGACCGTTGTGGCGATGTAGGGTGTGTGCTCAGCGCTGGGCGAGCACCGTTGTCTCGCGGGACCGGGCAAGCGCCAGTGCGGCGTTTTGGGCCTTGGCGCGGCAGCTGGTGACCGCACGGCGCTCTTCCATGCTGATCGAGCCCGTGGCAGTGCCGCAGACGCGGTTCACGGCGCCGGTGATGCGCGCCGCAAGCGTCGACTGGCCTTCTGCCGAGGCGAGGTTGAGATCCGAGGTGCGGACGACCGCGACCTTCGTTTCCATGCCGTCCGAAAGCGGAGCGGCGATTGCGAGCACCGGCGCAAATGCCGAGGCAAGCACGAAGGTTGCAGCGAGGAAGGGTTTCATTGTCATTTTTTGCTCTCCATTGTCGGTATCGGCACCGCTCCCCCCGAGGGTCCCGGGGCGAAGTCCCCGTTCGGTGCCGATGAGCCGGGTCTAGGGAGCCTGCGTCAATCGAGGCGCCAGCCGAGCGTTAATCGCGCGTCAAAAATGCAGCGGCGCGGAAAATATGTGCCTGGCGGGATACGGGCATGCGCGCGCCGGAGTGCCGGTGGCGCAAACCAAAACGGCCCGGCCTTCAAGAAGGCCGGGCCGTTCCGGTGTTCGTCGTGTTGAACCGAAGCGATCAGCCGCCGGGGCTGTCCTTCCGGCCTTCGCTCGAACCGATGATCGCGCCGATACCGCCACCAAGCGCAGCACCACCAAGGATGATGCCAAGATTGGGCTTGTAGCCGACCTTGGGGGGCGGCGGGGGCGGGGGCGGCGGAGGCGGCGGAGGCGGTGGGGGCGGAGGGGGCGGCGGAGGCGGGGGCGGAGGCGGCGGGGGCGGCGGCGGGGGAGCCGGCGTCTCAGTCGTCGTCGTTACCGTCTTCGTCTTGGCCATGTAGCCAGCCGAACGC
>CAILIO010000329.1 GCA_903834285.1 uncultured Sphingomonadales bacterium
ATAGTGCGGGAGGGGCCGGGCCTGCTCTCACCCGAAGGGATGATAGAGCCCGCGGCCCTCGGCCTTGAGCCAGCGGTTGGCGTGTTCGACCGGCGCTTCATAAAGCGCGGTGAGATGGGCGTGGAAGGCGGGGCTGTGATCGAAGTGGGTCATGTGCGCCACTTCGTGCGCGACAACCGAGCGGCGCACGAAATCGGGCGCCATGATCAGGCGCCAGTTGAGGCGGATGACGCCGCGGCTGCTGCAGCTGCCCCAGCGCCGCAGCGCGCGAGAAAGCGCCAGCTTCGGCACCGCCTGGCCCGCACGGGCGCAATAGTGCGCAAGGTCTTCGCCGGCGAGCCGCATCGCCTCGGCCTCCAGCCAGCGCCGCAGCCGGCTCTCGATACCATCGCGCGGGCCGCCGATCACGATCGCGCCGGGCTGCAGCGCGGGCCGGCGGGCCGCACCATTGCACCACTCGATGCGCAAGGTCTCGCCGCGATAGGTGAGCGTGGAGCCGGGTTCGATCTGCACCGGGGCGGGAATGCGCGCGAGCTGTGCTGCCAGCCAGTCGCGGCGCTGTTCGGCAAAGCGCAGGGCATCGGCGGTGCGGCCCCATTCGGGCATCGAAATGCGCGCCTCGCTGCCATCGTGGGCCAGGCGCAAAGTAATCCGGCGCGCGGTGCGCAGGCGGCGCACGACGACAGGGATCTCACGGTCCCCTATGCACAATGTACGGGGAGCTGCGGCGCTTGGCGCGTCGCCGGGCTTGCGGCCCCGGGCCAACATGCGCGGCAGCGAGATCACCGCCGCACCCCGGGTACGAAGTCTGGCGGCACGATATGCTCTTCGAGCGGCCCCGCCAGCACTTCGCTCACCGCGCGGCCTATCACCGAATGGCCGGCGCGGCGCACTTCCTCGCGGTCTCCGCATTGGAGGTAGTGCCAGGCGGGCAGCGGCTTGCCATCGGCGCGCAGGCGATAGGCACAAGTGGCGGGCAGCCACGGCACGTCGCGCACCAGCCGCGGAGTCAGCCGCAGACAATCGGGCACCATCGCCTTGCGGTGGCGATAATCGGAGCAGCGCCCGGTCGAAAGATCCAGCAGGCGGCAGGCGACGTTGGTGTGGTGGACTTCGCCGGTGTCTTCGTCTTCCAGCTTGTGCAGACAGCACTTGCCGCATCCGTCGCACAGCGCTTCCCACTCGTCGCGGTTCAGCGCCTCGATCGGCTTGTCCCAGAAACGGCCGGAAGAGGGCGGCGAGCCGGGCATCAGCGCTTCAACGCACCCATTTCGCGAGTTCAGCAGCGACTGATTTACCCTTATCATCGATATCGATCGGCAAAAGCGCGATGGGCTTTCCGTCGGGTCCCATCAGATAGGCTGCACTACTGTGGTCCATCAGATAGGTCCCCGGGCTGAGCATCTGCCCCTTTTTGTAGTAAACGGCATAGGACTTAGCGATCTGCGCGATTTGCTGCGGCGTTCCGGTGAGTCCAATAAGATTGTCGCCGAAATGCGCCGCGAACTCACCAACGACTTTTGGTGTGTCGCGTTCGGGATCGATCGATATGAATAAGGGTACAACCATTCCCGCCAATTTGGGGTTGGTGCGTTCGAAGCGCCTGACACCCAGCATCAGGCGCCCAACATCGTTTGGGCAAACGTCAGGGCAGAATGTGTAGCCGAAATACATCGCGCGGTAGCGGCCCTTGAAATCGGCGGCGCGCACCGTCTTGCCAGTCTTGTCGACCAGCGTGAAATCCCCGCCGATGGCCGCGCCTTCAAGCGGCGGCGGCTCGCTGGCAGCGCCGCCGCAGGCGGAGAGCAGCAGGAGCGCCGTGGCGGCAAGGGCACCGCGCAAGCGGTTACGAATAGGTCTCTTGGGGTCCATGGCGCGCCGGTTCATGCTCTGCTAACCAGCGGCTTGCAAGGGGCGAGTCTGTCAACGGACGGGCAGAATGCGCGCTTTATCGAGAAGGACGGGGCCGACGTGATGAGGGACAGGACAGTCAGGGCAGGCGGGCTTCGTGCAGGGCTTGCCGCAGCCGTGCTGCTGGGCGCGCTCGGCGCAGTGCCGAGCCTGGTGGTGCCGGCGCACGCGCAGTTTTCCGAAAGCTACAAGTTCCTTGAAGCCGTGCGCAAGAAGGACGGCCAGAAGGTGACCGACGCGCTCAACGAGCCGGGCTCGCAGATCGTCAACACCCGCGATGTCAGCACCGGCGAGAGCGGTCTGCATATCGTGACGGCGCGGCGCGACCTTACCTGGATGCAGTTCCTCGTCTCGCACGGGGCCAACGTCAACGCGCGCGATGCCAAGGGCACGACACCGCTGGTGCTCGCCTCCAACCTCGGCTTCATCGATGGCGTCGATTACCTGATTACCTCGGGCGCCAAAGTGGACGAGCCCAACAATACCGGCGAGACACCGCTGATCACTGCGGTGCACCGGCGCGATCTCGCCATGGTGCGCGTGCTGCTGAAGGCGGGCGCCAACGCCGACCGCCCGGACAATTCGGGCCGCTCCGCGCGCGATTATGCCTTGCTCGATGGCAAGGACAGCCCGGTCGCCAGCGAAATTGCCAACTCGGCCAAGAGCGGCGCTGCAGGTCAGAAGAAGACCTACGGCCCCTCGTTCTGATCGGACCGCACATGACGGATAGAGCCACCGCCGACCTTTCGCTTGAGGACTTGCGCCTCCTGCTCGCTCCGCAAATTGCCGAAGCGGCTGCGTTCGATGGCTGGACCGAGGCGGCGTTGAACGAGGCAGCCGAGATCGCCGGCATCGATCCCGGCGCGGCGCGCTTTGCCTTTCAGGGCGAGGGAGGGCACTCCGCCGCGATGGCGATGATCACCGCGTGGGCGGGCAGCATCGACCGCGCGATGGGCCTAGCGCTGCCGGCCGATCACCTCGCCACGATGAAAGTGCGCGAGCGAATCACCGCGCTCGTCACCTTCCGGCTCGACCAGATAGCCGGGCGCGAGGAAGCCCTGCGCGGTGCGCTGATCGAGCTCGCCAAGCCCTGGAATGTGCCTGCCGCGACGAAGCTCGCCTGGCGCAGCGCCGATGCAATGTGGCGGCTCGCGGGCGATACTGCGACCGACTACAACCACTATACCAAGCGCGCGATCCTCGGCTCGATCTATGCGGCGACGCTCGCGGTGCTGGCGGAAGACAAGAGCGAGGACCGCGAGGAGACCCGCGCGTTCCTCGCCCGCCGGATCGATGGGATCATGCGCTTCGAAAAGGCCAAGGCGCGCTTCACGAAGCCCAAGGACGAGACCTTCAGCGTGACCCGGCTGCTCGGCCGGTTGCGCTATCCGGCGCGGTGACGGCAAGTAGTTATTGCGAATGACTTGCAATGACGCGGGCGCTGTGGCAGCGCTCAGCGCGTGACCCTCGATGAACTCCCTCTTGGCACGCCGGCGCGGATCGTCTCCGCGAATTGGGACGCGCTCGTGCCCGAAGAAGCCCAGCGGCTGAAGGCGCTGGGCATTGAGGAAGGCGCCGAAGTGCGGCTCGCCTATCGCGGCGTGTTTCTGGCGCGCGATCCCATTGCCGTTGAGATCGGCCGGATGACCGTGGCGCTGCGCCGCGTCCATGCCCGGGCGATGCAAGTCGAACTCCTGACGGTCCTGGCAGCATGACCCGGCAGACCATGGTCGCCGCGCTGGTCGGCAATCCCAATGCGGGCAAAAGCGCGCTGTTCAACGCTCTGACCGGCGCGCGGCAAAAGATCGCCAATTATCCGGGCGTGACGGTGGAGCGCAAATCGGGCCGCATGCTGCTGCCGAGCGGCGAGCCGGTCGAATTGGTCGACCTGCCCGGCTCCTACAGCCTGAACCCTTCGAGCCCCGACGAGGAAGTCACGCGCGACGTGATCCTGGGCCGGATGGCGGGGCAGACGCAGCCGGACGTGCTGGTGATTGTGCTCGATGCCTCGAACCTTGAGCAGCATCTGGTGTTTGCGCAGGAGATCATCGAGCTTGGCCGGCCGGTGGTCATCGCGCTCAACATGGTGGACCTCGCCGAGCGCGACGGGCTGGTGATCGATCCCACTGCGCTGGCCTCGGCGCTCGGCGTTCCGGTGTTCCCGACCGTTGCCGTGCGGCGGCGAGGGCTTGCGGAGCTTACGGCTGCGGTGGCGGCGCTTCGCGACCGGCCGCTGGATGCCGAGCCCGTTCACCGTCCGCATGTCACTGCGCCCGAGCGGCGCATGCTGGCGCGCCAGATCGCGCGCGCGGCGATCCTTTCCGAAACCGCGCAGCACCGCATCCATGCGCAGCTTGACCGGGTGCTGCTGCATCCGTGGCTCGGCCCGCCGGTGCTGCTGGTGCTGCTGTTCGTGGTGTTCCAGGCGGTGTTCAGCTGGGCCGAGCCGCTCAAGAACGTGCTCGATGCCGGCTTCACCGCGCTCGGTGATGGCACACGCAGCGCGCTGCCCGCCTCGCTCCTGCGCGATTTCCTGACCGACGGGGTGATCGCGGGTGTCGGCTCGGTGGTCGTGTTCCTGCCGCAGATCCTGATCCTGTTCTTCTTCATCCTGACGATGGAGGCGACCGGCTACATGGCGCGGGCCGCCTTCCTGATGGACCGGGCGATGGCGGGCGTCGGCCTGTCCGGCCGCAGTTTCATCCCGCTGCTCTCCAGCTTTGCTTGTGCGGTGCCGGGGATCATGGCGACGCGCAGCATCACCGATCCCAAGGACCGGCTGACCACGATCCTGATCGCTCCGCTGATGACCTGCTCAGCGCGTCTGCCCGTCTATACGGTGATCATCGCCGCCTTTGTGCCCAACCGGCAGGTGCTGCCGGGCGTCGGCCAGCAGGGACTTGTGCTGCTCGGGCTCTATGTCCTGGGCGTGCTTGGTGCGATGGGCGCGGCGCTCCTGCTGCGCCGCACGGTGACCAAGGGCGCTGCATCGGGCTTCATCATGGAGATGCCCAAGTACCAGCTGCCGACGGTGAAGGATCTCGCGCTCGGCCTGTGGCAGCGCGCCTATGTGTTCCTGCGCCGCGCAGGCACGATGATCTTCGGCGTCACGGTGGTGCTGTGGCTCTTGCTCAATTTCCCGCGCGCGGAGAACCCGCAGGATCAGGTCAACACCTCGGTCGCGGGCCATATCGCCAATGGCCTTGCCGTGGTGATCGAGCCGATCGGCTTCAACCGCGATATCGCGCTGGCGCTGATCCCGGCGATGGCCGCGCGCGAAGTCGCCGTCAGCGCGCTCGCGACGACCTATGCCGTGGGGACCAGCGACGATGCCGCGCAGGGCCGGGCGCTGGGTGACCAGCTCAAGTCGCACTGGAGCCTCGCCACCGCGCTCGCCTTCCTCGCGTGGTTCGTCTTCGCGCCGCAATGCATGTCGACCATCGCGGTGACCCGGCGCGAGACCAACGGCTGGACTTGGCCCGCTTTCATGCTCGCCTACCTGTTCGGCCTTGCCTATGCGGCAGCGGGGATCACCTACTGGATCGCAGTGACCTGCGGGCTTGGTTAGGTGTGGGAAATGGGCGCAGTCAGACTCGCTCTGATCTGCACCAGAGGCTAGGCCTTGGCTTCACACGAGACAGGATCGCGAATCAATGGCAGGCAGCGTCAACAAGGTCATTCTGATCGGCAATCTCGGGCAGGACCCCGAGGTGAAGAGCTTCCAGAACGGCGGGCGCATTGCGAATCTGCGCATCGCGACCAGCGAGCAATGGAAGGACAAGGCTACCGGCGAGCGCAAGGAGCGCACCGAGTGGCATAGCGTCGTGCTCCAGTCGGATGGGCTGGTCGGCGTGGCCGAGCGCTTTCTGAAGAAGGGCAGCAAGGTCTATATCGAAGGCCAGCTGCGCACCCGCAAGTGGCAGGACCAGTCGGGCAATGACCGCTACACGACCGAGATTTCGGTCGGAGTCGGCGGTTCGCTGACCATGCTTGACGGTCCGCAGGGCGGTTCAGGTGGCGGAATGGGCGGCGGCGCCAGCAGTGGCGGCGGCCAGCGTTCGGGCGGCGGCTGGAACGAAGGCGGCGCATCGAGCGGCGGTGGCCGTGCCGGCGGCGCGTCCTCGGGCGGCGGCTGGAATCAGGGCGGCGGCGGTGGTGGCTTCGGCGACGATCTCGACGACGATATCCCGTTCTGATCAGGTTCCGCGCGTATCGCCGTAAAGGTGGATATGCAGCCGGTCGGTAAAGCGCCAGCCGTGTGTGAGCGCGGCGCCGGCGAGCCACTTGGAGCGTTCGCGCAAGGCTTCGCTTGAGGTGCCTTCGGGCATCACGAAGAGCCGCTCTGCCGGAATGCGGTAGAGCGCCTGCAGTTCGGCGACTTCGCCGATATCGTCCTCGCTCGCGACCACGAACTTGAACCAGGCTTTCTGGCTCGCTGCCCACTCGCGCAGGAGTTCGGGAACCAGGGCGAGGCTCTCGTCATTGCCTGAATGCGAAAGCTTGGGGCTGACGTTGAACTGATCGGCCAACTGGGTGATCACGTGCGGCGGCGGTACGCTGCCGTTGGTCTCGATCTCGACCTCGAGCGCGGGGACCGCTTCCTTGAGCATGGGAATCAGCCGCGCGAGTGCCGGGGCCTGCAGTAGCGGCTCCCCCCCGGTGATCACCAGCCGCGTTGGCCGCAGTGCGAGGACGCGCATGGCCACCTCACGCACGTCGAGCGTGATCTGGTTCTCCATCCGCTCGAAGGTCACATCATCGCGGTGCGGGCGGATATCGCCGGTGAAGCGCCAAGTATAGGCCGTGTCGCACCAGCGGCAGGCGAGATTGCAGCGCGAGAGCCGCACGAACACGCAAGGCCGCCCGGCCGATGGGCCTTCGCCCTGCAGCGAGGGGAAGATTTCCGGCTCGCCGGGCGTGGTGGTGGCGAGCGTCAGGCTCATCCGAGGCGCGCCAGCGCGGCGGCAAGGCGGGTGGCCTCGGCGCTGTGGTGAGCGTGATCGGCCCGGGCCTTCTCGACCGCTTCAGGCTTGGCCTTTTCGGCAAACGCCGGGTTGGAGAGGCGACCTTCGAGCGACTTGGCTTCCTTTTGCGAGGCGGCCAGCGCCTTTTCGAGGCGGGCCTTTTCTGCGGCGATGTCGATCACGCCTTCCAGCGGAACGATCAGGTTCGCGTCCCCCGCGCCGATCTGCATGGCCGCGCCCGCCGGGGCCGGGGCGAAGTGGATTGCGCTGAGGCGGGCGAGTCGCTCGATGGAGGCCGGGTTGTTCTCAATCACCGCGCGGGTCGCCGTGCTCGGTTCCGGCAGATAGGCTTCAAGCCGCGCGCCGGGAGCGATGCCCAACTCGTTTTTGGCACCGCGCAAGTTGGAGACCAGCGCGATCAGCCATTCGACTTCGGCCTTTGCGGCCGGATCGACACGCGCCTGCGGGGCGGGCCATTCCGCCACGATCAGTTCCGCCGAACGCGCGCCAAGCGCATGCCACAGCTCTTCGGTCACGAAAGGCATGAACGGATGCAGCATCACCAGCATCTGATCGAGCACCCAGCCGGCCACGGCGCGGGTCTCGTCGTCGAAGCTGCCCTTGATCAGTTCGATGTACCAGTCGCAGAACTGGTCCCACACGAAGTGGTAGACCGTGTTGGCGGCGGCATCGAAGCGCAAGTCCGCCATCGCCTGATCGAGCGCGGCGACGGTTTCGACCACTTCGCCGATGATCCAGCGGTTGACCGCGCTGCTGGCCGACGGCGCGGCGACAGATGTGCTGCCGGTGATTCCGTTCGCCATGCAGAAACGCGCCGCGTTCCACAGCTTGGTCGCGAAGTTGCGATAGCCCTCGACCCGGCGCTCATCCATCTTCACATCGCGGCCCTGGCTTTCCATGGCGCACATGAAGAAGCGCAGCGCATCAGCGCCGTATTGATCAATCAGCAGCAGCGGATCGACCACGTTGCCCTTGGACTTGGACATCTTCTGCCCGTCCGCCGCGCGCACCAGCCCATGCAGATAGAGCCGCTTCCACGGGTTCTGCCCCGTCATGGCCTGACCCATCATCATCATGCGCGCATCCCAGAAGAACAGGATGTCGAAGCCGGAAATCAGCAGGTCGTTGGGGTAGTGCTTCTTGAGCAGCGGCGCGTCCGTTTCCGGCCAACCGAGCGTGGCGAAAGGCCAGAGCGCGCTGGAGAACCAGGTGTCGAGGACGTCCTCGTCACGCGATAGCGTGACGCCTGCGCCCGCCTTGGCCTGCGCTTCGTCCTCGCTTTCGGCGACGTAGCACTGGCCATCCGAACCATACCAAGCCGGAATCCGATGCCCCCACCAAAGCTGGCGGCTCACGCACCACGGCTGGATGTTCTCCATCCAGTTGAAGAAGGTCTTTTCCCAGGTCTTCGGCACGATCTCGATCGCGCCTGAACGCACCGCTTCCATCGGCGCGACGGCGAGCTTTTCGGCATCGACGTACCACTGGTCGGTCAGCCATGGCTCGATCACCACGCCGCCGCGGTCGCCATAAGGCGTCTGGATCATGCGCGGTTCGGCGTCGTGCTCCGTCTCAAGGCCTTCCTTGTCGCGCGTCACATGCGGAACAAGGCGGCCCGCCTCCTTCATCCGCTGCACGATCAGCGCGCGCGCATCGAAGCGGTCCAGCCCGACGAACTCGTTCGGCACCAGCCCGTCCGCCGTCTGCACCACGCGCGCTTCGGCGTCGAACATGTTGAGCATGTCCGCGGCCTTGATCCCGGCGCGGCGGCCCACTTCGAAGTCGTTGAAATCGTGCCCCGGCGTGATCTTCACCGCGCCCGAGCCAAGCTCCGGATCGGCGTGTTCATCCGCCACGATCTGCAAACGCCGCCCGGTCAGCGGCTGCACCACGAACTGGCCGATCACCGCTTTGTAGCGTGGATCATCGGCGTTCACCGCCACGAGCATATCAGCCAGCATCGTCTCAGGCCGCGTGGTCGCGACCTCGATGTAATCCAGCCCATCCTCGCGCACTGCGCCGTCCGCCAGCGGATACTGGAAACGCCAGAACGAACCCTTGATCTCGCGCGTCTCGACCTCGAGGTCCGAGATCGCGGTCTTGAGCTTGGGGTCCCAGTTGACCAGCCGCTTGTCGCGGTAGATCAGCCCCTGATTGTAGAGGTCGACGAAAACCTTCACGACCGCCTTGGTGAAGTGCGGGTCCATCGTGAACTGCTCGCGGCTCCAGTCCATCGAGCAGCCGAGCCGGCGCAGCTGGCCGGTGATCGTGCCGCCGCTTTCCGCCTTCCACTCCCAGACCTTCTCGATGAAGGCCTCCCGCGAATAATTGGTGCGCTTGTCCTGCGCGGCTTCCATCTGGCGTTCGACCACCATCTGCGTGGCGATACCGGCATGGTCGGTGCCGACCACCCACAACGCATCCTTGCCGCGCAGCCGCTCGTAGCGGATCACCACGTCCTGCAGCGTGTTGTCGAGCGCGTGGCCGATGTGGAGCGAGCCCGTCACGTTCGGCGGCGGGTTCACGATCGTGAAGGGCGCGGCATCGGGGCGTTCGGGGCGGAACAGGCCGTTCTGCTCCCAGTGGGCATACCACTTGGCCTCAAGCCCCGCAGGCTCGAACGTCTTGGCGAGGGTTCCGGCCTCGTTTGCTTCTGGATGGGTCGTTTCGGTCATGATGCGCGGCCTTGCCATCGCAGGGACGGCGCTGCAAGCGTTCGCAGGGGTGCCCAGGGTCTAGCGGCGCGCTTGCGGCTGGGGCCGATTTCCCGCATGAAGTCCTTACCATGCGGGCTGCAGCCGATTTTTCTACCGAGCAAGGCGCCGAAGGGGCCGTGACGCTGGTACTTTCCGGCCCGCTGATCGTTTCTGCGCTCGGCGCGATCGATCACCGGCTGCGGGCGCTCGAAGGGCCGATCGCAGCGATCAATCTCAGCCAGGTCAGCCGCATCGATACGGTGGGCGCCTGGACCGCGTGGAGCCTCTCGCAACGCTTTTCTGCGCCAATCACCGGCGCCTCGCCCGAGGCGGAGCGGCTGATCGGCGCGATCCGCGCGGTCGATGACAACACTGCACCGGTCGAACATCCGCGCCTCCCGATGCTGCTGCGCGTGCCCGATCATGTCGGCCAGGTTGTCTCCGGGCTGGGGCGGGGGATGCTGCTGGTGCTCGGCTTCCTCGGGCAGATCGTGCTCGCGAGCGGGGTGCTGCTGCGCCATCCCAGCCGCTTCCGGCTGCGCGCGCTGATCCACCAGATGGAGCTGATGGGCGTCAACGCGCTCGCCATCATCGGGCTGATGAGCTTCCTTGTCGGCATCGTGATCGCGCAGCAGGGCGCGGTGCAGCTGCGCCAGTTCGGCGCCGAGATCTACACGGTGAACCTCGTCGGGCGGCTGTCTTTGCGGGAGCTTGGCATCCTGATGACCGCGATAATGGTGGCGGGCCGCTCTGGCTCCGCCTTTGCCGCGCAGCTCGGCACGATGAAGCTGACCGAGGAAATCGACGCGATGCGCACCATCGGGGTCTCCCCGATCGAAGCGCTGGTAATCCCGCGCCTGCTCGCAACGATGCTGATGATGCCGCTGCTCGGCACCTATTCGGCAGTGATCGGGATCGTGGGCGGCGCGGCGCTTTCCGCGCTGACGCTGGGTATTCCCTTCTTCACCTTCCTCGCGCGCATTCAGGAAGTGGTGCCGGTGCACGATGTATGGGTGGGCCTGATCAAGGGCCCGGTGTTCGGCCTGATTGTCGCCACATCGGGCTGCTATCAGGGGCTGCAGGTGAAGAGCGATGCCGAGGAAGTCGGTACGCGCACGACGGCGGCGGTGGTCATGGCGATTTTCATGGTGATCGTGCTCGATGCCTTCTTCGCGGTGTTCTTCTCGGAGGTGGGCTGGGGATGAGTCGCCAATGAACGAAAGCGATGGTCTGCTCACCGCCTGCGCCGTGCCGCCCCCGCCGGGGAGCGAGGCTGACTTGTTCCCGATCCGCGTGCGCGGCCTCAGGAACGTGTTCGGCGAGCATGTGATCCACGACAATCTCGATCTCGATGTCCGGCGGGGCGAAATCCTTGGCGTCGTTGGCGGATCGGGCACGGGCAAGTCCGTGCTGATGCGCTCGATCATTGGCTTGCAGATCCCCGAAGCGGGCGAGATCGAGGTGCTCGGCAGCCCGATCACCGATGCGCGCGACGACGATGATATCGATATCCGCTGCCGCTGGGGCATCCTGTTCCAGGGCGGCGCCCTGTTCTCCACGCTGACGGTGGCGGAGAATGTCGAGGTCCCGCTGCGCGAGTTCTACCCCGAAATTACCGACGAGCTGCGCCACGAAATCGCGCGCTACAAGGTGCTGCTTTCGGGCCTCCCCGCCGAGGCGACCAGCAAGTATCCGAGCGAGCTTTCGGGCGGCATGAAGAAACGCGCCGGCCTCGCCCGCGCCTTGGCGCTCGATCCCGAGCTCCTGTTCCTCGATGAGCCGACCGCCGGGCTTGATCCCATCGGCGCAGCAGGCTTCGACCAGCTGATTCGCAGCCTGCAGCAGACGCTGGGGCTGACCGTGTTCCTCATCACTCACGATCTCGATACGCTTTACGAGATCTGCGATCGGGTGGCGGTGATCGCCGACAAGCGGGTGATCGCGGTGGGCACGATTCCGGAATTGATCGCCACCGATCATCCGTGGATCAAGTCCTACTTCAACGGCCCGCGCGGCCGCGCCGCGATGGCGGCAAACGAACGCAACGAGGCCCACGAGTTCGCTGCCGGGGCGGCAAACGAGCGCAGCGGTGCCCTTGGCACGTCCGGTGATCAGGCATAGGGATAGCCGATGGAAACGCGTGCCAATCACATCTGGGTGGGGATTGTCACCCTGCTGCTCATGGCCGGGCTGGCCGCGCTGCTGATCTGGATCGCGCGGCTGAGCCAGCACGAGCAGAACGATTACGACATTTTCTTCAAGCAGTCGGTAGACGGCGTCGCCAAGGGCTCGGAGGTCTCCTACTCGGGCGTGCCGGTCGGGCAGGTCAAGGAAATCACGCTTTGGGAAAAGGACCCGAGCTTCGTGCGCGTGCGCATCAAGGTCGACCGCAAGGTGCCGATCCTTCAGGGCACAACGGCAAGCCTCCAGGGCAGCTTCACCGGCGTTTCGACAATCCAGCTTGCCGGTGCGATCAAGGGTGCTCCGCCGATTGACGAGCCGGGACCAGGGGGCGCCCCGGTGATCCCGACCAAGCGCAGCGGGCTCGGCGAAATCCTCTCGAACGCGCCGCTGCTGCTAGAACGATTGGCGACCTTGTCCGAGCGGCTCACCATGGTGCTCTCCGACCAGAACCAGAAGGCCTTTGCCAACATTCTCGCGCATACCGACCAGTTGACCGGCAACCTTGCCAGCGCTTCGCCCGATGTGAAGAAGTCGCTGGCCGAGTTGCAGCTCACCTTGCAGCAGGCGACCACGACGCTCGCCTCTGTGGACAAACTGGCAAATTCGACCGACGCCTCGATCAACGATCCGAGCAACGGCCTCGTAAAGCAGCTGCGCGCGACGCTCAAGTCGGCCCAGGCCGCCGCGGATTCGCTGCAGGCCACGATGGATGAGGCCAAGCCCGCTACGAAACAGTTCAACGAGCGGACGCTGCCTGCCTTCGAGGCTGCGGTTCGCGATATCGAGGCGACTTCGCGATCGATCCGCGCGATGACCGACCAGATCGGCGACCGCGGCATCAGCAGTGTCGTGGGAAGCCCCAAATTGCCGGACTACAAGCCATGAGCGCCCGCATGATCCGAACATTTGCCGCACCGCTGGTTCTGCTTGCCGCGCTCGGTGGCTGCGTCAGCATCGGGGCGAAACCGCCCGGCACTTTGCTGAGCCTGACCCCGGAAGCGGAACCCGCGGTCGGCACCAGCAGCAGCGGCACGCTCGCTGATGCGACTGTGGTGCTCGAACCCCAGGCGGCGGCGCCGGTTTCGGTGCTGCGCATTCCGGTGCAGATCGATGCGGCCAATGTCGCCTATATCAAGGGCACGCAGTGGGTCGAGCGGCCGACCCGCGCCTTCCAGCACCTCATCGCCGAGACGCTGCGCGCGCGCGGCAAGGGGCTGGTGGTCGAGACCGACCGCAGCACCAGCGGCACGCGCATCAGCGGCCGCCTGCTCGCGATGGGCTTCGATGCGCCGACGCGGTCTGCCGTAGTGCGCTTCGATGCGATGAAGTGGCTGCCCGATGGGCGGATCGAGACGCGGCGCTTTGAGAACACGGTCCCGGGTGTCGGGCCCGCGCCGGGCGAGATTGGTCCCGCGCTCAACAGGGCGGCCAACAAGGTCGCGGGCGAAATCGCCGACTGGATCGGTTAACCGCGCGCCAGCACGGCGAAGCGGGCGGCAGCGACAAAGGCGGCGTGGCGGCGTGCGCGGCGGTCCTGCGCTTCGGCATCCTTGCCCCAGAGCTCGGCCTGCCAGTCTTCCTCGAGATTGGCCGCATCCCACAGCGCATCGACATCCGCATCGGGTTCGATCGCCATCAGCCCGAGCACCAGCGAGGCCGCGAGCGCCGCGGTGGTCTTCACGGCGGCTAGCGTGAAGCCGTCGCGCGTTTCCAGGCCCTCGCGCAGGCGGGCGAGCGTTTCATCGGGCTGGGGGCGGTGCATGATCCCTGCCACGCGCACGAAACGCGCTTGCCAGCGCGCTTCAGCATCGGCCAGCAACGGGTCCCAGACCGCGCGCTGGCGGATGCCGAGGGCCTCGTCCGGCTCGGCGCGGTAGCACAGCGTGTCGGTCTCGGCGTAGGGCACGAGTTCGTCCACAACTGCCGCCTTGCCAGCGACAACCACGTCGAGCGCATAGTCGGCCAGATCGCGGAACACGAAGCGGGCGGGATCGATCTCTTCGCCCTGCCCGGACCATTCGGCGGCAAGCGCTTCGGCAAGCGGGGCAGTGGGCAGGATCTGGGCGCGCCCGCCAACGGTGCGCAAGGGCCGGCCATCGAGCATGACACGGAAGCCGGTGCCTGCGACGCCGACGGTGACGGCCTTGTAGAACCGCTTCATGGCCGGCTCTTCCACCGCCGTGCTAGGAACAGCGGCGCAACAAAGAATTCGGCAAGCCCGGCCGCGATCAGGACATAGCCCGCCGCTTCAGGCAGCTTGGTCAGCCAGGCCAGCTTGCCCGAGATGATCAGCACACCCGCAAGCGCCAGCAGCGCACCGGACAAGCGCACGAGTTGCAGAACGAAGAAGCGGGCGGCGGCAGGATCGGTCGGTTCAGTCACGGCAAGCTCTCACAGCATGGAACGCAAAGGGTTTGCAACGGCGGCAAGCCTCATTCCATTCCCTTCAGCAAGAGGCGCAGCTCGGCAATTGACCCGGCCACCGCCTCGGCCCCCGCCTCGACCAGTTCGCGCGGGTGGTGATAGCCCCAGTCAACGCCGATGGCGCGCACCCCGGCGTTGACAGCCATGGCCATGTCGAAGGCGGTGTCGCCGATCATCGCGGTCTCGCTCGTGGCGGCGCCGGTGGCGGCAAGGCAGGCCTCAATCATGCTGGGGTGCGGTTTCGAGGGGTGCCGGTCAGCGGTCTGCAAGGTGACGAAATGGCCGGTGAGACCATGCGTTTCGAGGCAATGGACAAGGCCGCGATCGCTTTTGCCGGTGGCGACGCCGAGCAGCCAGCCGGCACCTGCCAGCTCTTCGATCAGCGCGGCAATGCCGTCGTAGAGCGGTTCGGCGACCTGGCCCGCCACGCGCCGCTCGCGAAAGGCGTCGCGGTAGAGCTGGGTGAGCATGGCGTGATCATCGCTGCTGGCATCGGGGCGCAGGCGGCGCATCGCCTCGGGCAGCGAGAGGCCGACGACGCGGCGCGTGGCGTTGCGATCCGGCGGAACGAGACCGGCCGCGGCAAAGGCCGCGTCCATCGCGGCGCAGATATCCGCCTGGCTGTCGACCAGCGTGCCGTCGCAATCGAAGATGGCGAGGCGCATGCTCATGGCGCCAGCCTCTCCATCAGCGCGGCGAGCGCATGCTTGCCTTCCGCCTTGAGCCCGTCGATCAGCCGCGCGCGTTCCTTCGCGGGCTTGTTCTGCGAAAGCTTCACGGTGGGCCGCCAGGCTTCCACGGTCAGCTCGAAGCCGACGATCATATCCATCATCTGGTCGCGCTTGACCGGCGCCATCTTGCCCATGGTCCAGCGCGTGCCCTCGGCCACGCGCGCTTCATGGTGGGCGGAGACGTCCTCAAGCAGCGCGTGGAGACTGTCACGATCCATCCGCCGCACCGGCCCTTCCATTTCGAGCGCAAGGTAGTTCCACGTCGGCACCTGATCGGGATCGCTGTACCAGCGCGCCGAGATATAACCGTCCGGCCCGTTGACCACGGCCAGCGCCCGCGCCCTGTCGAGATGGCGGGTCAGCGCATTGCCCAATGCGAGGTGGAAGCGCAGCGTCCCGGCTTCGGTGAGCAGCAGCGGCACATGCGCGACGTGCGGGCCGTCGGGCGTGGTCAGAAACACCATACCGAAACCCGCTTCCGCGATCAGCGCGGCAAACAGTGTCCTGTCGTCGGTGCGGAAGGCGGGGTTGGGATGCATCAGGCCCTCGGGCCTCGGCGCGGCGTTTTACTTGCCGGGGGCCTGCCGCCACCTGAAGTGCCACCACCTGAAGTGCCGCCACCGGTCTTACCTGCCGCAGGCGCCCGGCGCACCGGTTTGCCGCCATTGGCACTGCGTTCCGCCGCATTGCGTTCGGCGGAAGCACGTCCGGCCGAAGCGCGGGCGAGGGCCGTGCCGGTGGGCGCCTTGCTGCCCGGGCCCTTCTTTACGCCTGCACGCGGCTTTGGCGCCGTGCGGCCGCTCGGCGGAGCATCGGCGCGCTTGCGCCGTTCGCCGCGGCGTTCCTTGCGGTATTCCTTGGCGTGGGCCTTGGCCGCGCGCTTTTCGATCACTTTGTCGGGGATCAGCTTGACCGGCTCGAGCGGCAGATCGCCGTCAACTTCGTCGAAGCCCAGTTGCGCCATGCTCGCCGCGAAGTGATCAGGCAGCGGCGCCGTCACGTCGAGCAGGTCGCCTTCCGGATGCTCGATCCGCAGGCGGCGGGCGTGGAGGTGCATCTTGCGGCTGATCGAGCCGGTCAGGAACGCGGCCTGCCCGCCATACTTGCCGTCGCCGACAATGGGGTGGCCGATCGCCGCCATGTGAACGCGCAGCTGGTGGGTGCGGCCCGTGAGCGGCTGGAGCTCGACCCAGCACGCGGAATTGCCCGCCCGGCCGATCACGCGGTAGCGCGTGCGGGCGGACTGGCCGTGCTCGCTCTCGTCCACCATCATCTTCTCGCCGCCCGTGCCTGGCTGCTTGGCGAGCGGGAGCTCGACCAGGCCGTCCTTGATATCGGGCACGCCGGTGATCAGCGCCCAGTAGATCTTGCGCGCGGTGCGCCCGGAAAAGCGCTTAGAGAAGAACGCGGCGCTGCCGGGCGTGCGGGCAATCAGCAGGACGCCCGAGGTGTCCTTGTCGAGCCGGTGGACGAGGCGCGGGCGCGGGCCCTTCTCGTCGGCATAGGCATCGAGCAGGCCGTCGACATGCTCGTGAGTGCCGCTGCCGCCCTGCGTGGCGAGGCCCGGCGGCTTGTTGAGCACGATCGCGGCTCGGTCCTGCGTGAGCACGATGCTTTCGGCAAGCGCAATCTGTTCCGCCGTCAGCGGCTGCTTGGGCCTGGTGCCCTTGATCCCTGCCGGTGCGGAACCCGCCGGCGGGACGCGCAGGACCTGGCCCTTCTCAAGCCGGGTGTCGACATCGGCACGCTTGCCATCGACGCGCAGCTGTCCGGTACGCGCCCAGCGCGAAACGGTGGCAAAGCCGACCGCCGGCAGGTTGCGCTTGAACCAGCGATCGAGCCGCACGCCGTCATCATCTTTGGTGACGGTGAACTGGCGAACGTCGGCTTCGTCGCCGCCTGCCTTGCCAACGCTCATGCCGCCACCCGCATCAGCCAGAGGCCGCCGAACAGCGCCGCAAAGCCAGCCACGAGCGAGACCGCGACGTAGCCTGCGGCGAGTCCCAGCGCGCCGCGTTCAGCAAAACCTGCGAACTCAAGCGCGAAGGAGGAAAAGGTGGTGAAGCCGCCCAGCACGCCCACGCCGAGCAGAAGCCGCCAGGGCTCGCCCGCCGCACCATGCCGCGCCAGCCAGCCGACAAGAAGGCCCATCGCGGCGCTGCCCAGCACGTTGACAGTGAGCGTGGCCCAGGGGAAAGCGCCAGCCGTTGCGGGGCCGAGTGCGGTTACATAAAGGCGGCCGGTCTGGTAGCGCAGCCACGCGCCAAGCGCGCCGCCTGCAGCGACAGCAAGGCCGGGCGGAACGCTGGCAAGCAAAGGTGGAGTGGATGTCATCCGCCAAGCCCCTAACGCAGCCCAAGGCCAATTGCACGAGATTGCTTGCCTTGCGGGGGCGCTTTTGGTAGCGGGCGCCCCGTAAGAGCCGATCCGCTCGGATTCGGCCTATTTCGTATTTCTGCCATTTAAGGTGACTCCCGCGCCGCGCGGGCTCTCGCCATCAGCATTGAGGTGTAGCGGTTTATGCAGATTCTCGTTCGCGACAACAATGTCGACCAGGCCCTTCGCGCGCTTAAGAAGAAGCTGCAGCGTGAGGGCGTGTACCGCGAGATGAAGCTGCGCCGTCACTTTGAAAAGCCGTCGGAAAAGCGCGCCCGTGAAAAGGCAGCTGCTGTCCGCCGCGCCCGCAAGATGGAGCGCAAGCGGCTTGAGCGCGACGGCGGCAAGTAAGCTGCTTTAGGGGCGGCGCGCGCTGCTCCTTAGCCTCTTGCGATAAGGGTCCGGCTGGGCCAAGAGGGCGCCGTAATCGCGGCGCCCTTTCGCTTGTCCGGCACAGGTCGGCCGGCATCAGGGCTGGCAATGGAGCCGTTCCGCCGGCTCCGAAAAAGGGGAAGACATGTCGGAAATCACCCGCGTTCCGCTCCAGCCGGTTGGCAAGGGATCGCTCACCCGCATCTGGATCGGCGTGATCCTTGCACTGCTGATCGGCGCGACCACTGCCTGGGCCGTTCGCTATCAGGGCCTGGTTGTCGAGACGATCACGGCGGGTTCCGGCCCTTCGCCCACGCTCGGCGATGTCGTGCTGGTCAACTATGCTGGCCATCTCGCGAATGGCAAGGAATTCGACAAGGGCTCGCAAGTGGCGATGCCGGTCGAGGGTGTGATCCCCGGCTTCAGCCAGGGGCTGCAGAAGATGCAGCGCAAGGGCAAGTACAAGCTGATCATCCCGGCCGCGCTCGCCTACGGCACTGCGGAGCAGAAGAATCCGTCCTCCGGCGAAGTCGTGATCCCCGCGAACAGCGATCTGACGTTCGACGTCGAATTGCTTGATTTCAAGAGCGCGGCAGAGATCGAACAGCGCCGTCAGATGCTCCAGCAATTGCAGCAGCAGATGGGCGGTGCCCCTAAGGGCGGCAGCGCAGGTGCTGGGGCCGGCGCCGGCGCTGGTGCCGAAAGCATGCCGCAGCCCTGATGTTCCGTACCCGGCCGGTGGGCGCGCGCGCCTTCCGACCCTGATTCAAGCGAAAGAACGCCATGTCCGTAGACACCGCCACGGTGGCCAAAATCGCCGCGCTGGCCCGCATCAAGGTGACCGAGGAAGAGATCGCGGCTATGGTGCCCGAGCTTAACGGCATCCTCGCCTGGGTCGAGCAGCTTGGCGAAGTGAACGTGGATGGCATCGCGCCGATGACGGCGGTCATCCCCAACCAGCAGCGCCTGCGCGAGGATGTGGTGGGCGCTGATCCGCTGACCGGTGGCGGCGTGCGCGACAAAGTGCTCGCCAATGCCCCGGCGGGTGAACATGGCTTCTTCGGCGTGCCCAAGGTGATCGAGTAATGCCAAAGACCGAGAACGAACTGACCGATCTTGGCGTCGCCGCGATCCGCGCGGGCGTGGCGAAGGGCGATTTTACCGCAACCGAAGTGGCCGGTGCCTTCAACACCGCCGTAACCGATGCGCAGCCGGCGCTGAACGCCTTTATCACGTTGACGCCCGAAAAGGCGCTTGAAGCCGCCGCTGCCGTCGACGCGGACCGCGCTGCGGGGAAGCTTCTGGGCAAGATGGCCGGCGTGCCGATCGGCATGAAGGACCTCTTCGCCACCAGCGGCACCCAGACCACTGCCGCTTCGAACATCCTCGGCAACTTCGTGCCGCCCTATGAGTCCACCGTTTCGCAGAAGCTGTGGGATGCGGGCGCGGGCATGCTCGGCAAGCTCAACCTCGACCAGTTCGCGATGGGTTCTTCCAACGAAACCAGCGCGTTCGGCAATGTGATCTCGCCGTGGCGGCGTGAGGGCAGCACCGCGCAGCTCGCCCCCGGGGGTTCGTCGGGCGGGTCTTCCGCAGCCGTCTCCGCGCGCATCGCGCCCGCCGCGACCGGCACCGACACTGGCGGCTCGATCCGCCAGCCCGCCGCCTTCACCGGCATTTCGGGCATCAAGCCGACCTATGGCCGCTGCTCGCGCTGGGGCATCGTCGCCTTCGCCTCCAGCCTCGATCAGGCCGGGCCAATGGCGCGCGATGTGCACGATTGCGCGATCATGCTCGAAGCCATGGCCGGGTTCGATCCCAAGGATTCGACCAGCCTCGACATGGCGGTGCCCGCTTGGGAAACGAGCCTCAATGCCGATATGCGCGGCAAGAAAGTCGGCATCCCGCGCGAATACCGCAT
>CAILIO010000330.1 GCA_903834285.1 uncultured Sphingomonadales bacterium
GAGGATTTCTGGTGAGTTGGAAAGATCGAATTCAGGTCTGCGATCTGGGCGGGAGCGACCGGTTGGAACTGCTTTGCCGACGATGTGTGTAGCGCGACGATGTGGGCACCTGCGTTACCTGACCGGGGAGGAACTGCTGGCGCGCAAATCGGCGGTCCGGCTGACTTTGGCCGAGGTGGAGCAGCGAGCGCGCTGCCGGCAACGCGGTTGCGGCGGCGCCATGCGGCTTGCCATGCCTAATCAGGGCGACACCGTGGGTTTCGTCGGCGGGATTGCGTGAGGGGCCGATAGTTCGCCGTCGTCCTCAGCTGGATGCCACCTGATCGCGCGCGAGCCAGGCGGCGCTGCCCGAGAGTCGAGGGGGAGAGGGATTGGTGAACCTTCAGGAGCTCACCAGCGATGTACACCGTCCCCTCTTTGCCTGCCCCCGGCGTCTTTGCCGATGCGGATGCCTTTCTCGCCAGCCCATCAGGCCAAGGCTGGCTTGGCCAGTTGGCCGATAATTTCCCGCACACGCGCTACTGGCGTGACCGCTCGGATTGCTGGTCGCTGCGCAGTCTTAATGCGCTCGCCGCCCGGATCATCGACGCCCGTTACGACGGGCACGATGTCGAAGAGGCGATGGAGGCGGAATATCCCCCCGCCGAGTTTTGGCCGACCTGGCACCACGAAGTCGCTTCCGAGGTTCGCACGCTGCTGCAGGATGCCGGGGGCCGCGATGACGGCCACGAAATTCTCGATGCGATCCGGTCCGGGTGGGAGGACATGGCCGCCGACCGTGATGACAGCTGCGTCAGTGATCTCTTCGCGAGTTACGATCGCTGCGAACTGCTGTTCCGCTTCAGCCCCCATCGCTGGCTCGACGACAGCTTGCTGCACTCGCACCGCCCTTGGCCGGAATTCGCCGAGCTGGCGGTGACCGAGAACCTGCAGTTCGTGCTCGGCAATCTCGGCTACACGATTGGCCAATATCGCAAGGCTTCGGGGAATAGCCACAAAGCCAATACTGCGCTTCCCAGCCTTGCCCGTCGGCGCCCGGCACCGATTGTCAGCTGGGAGCAGGTCGAAGAACTGGTCGACAATGCTTGTTCGACCTCGTTCCTGGTCTGCCTCTACGCCATCGTGCCCATCCCCGAGTTGATTGATCTCGACCTGACCAAGCCCGTCACTTTCGAAAAGTGCTGGGTGGCGAGCCTCGATCCGATCAACGGCACGTTCCACGATGTGCCGGCCAATGGGCCGGTGACGGTGATGCCCGCAGACGGTCGCTTCCTTGCCGGCGGGCACTTGCAATGGTCGCCGGAGAACATCTGCGGCCTCCATACTCCGTACTATCACGCCTCGGTCAGGAACTGACGGATGACGGGCTTTTTCCGCCTCTGGCGGGAAAGGTGAGTGGGAGGGGTGAAGGTGTCGAGGGTGGGTAATCCCGAGACACAACCCTCAATCCGGCCCCAGGGAAGCAAGACGGGGCTTGTCCCAAGGAGACTACGGCAATGAACATCGGCACTATCCGCGCCAACGAGCGCGGCCACCTTACCGGCAGCATCGCGACGCTCGCGGTCGCCATGAGCTTCGCCCTGCGGCCCATCGAGGCCAGCAATCCCAAGGCGCCGGCTTACGAGATCTGCACGCGCAATCCGGCGGGCGTTCACGTCCAGGTCGGCGCGCTGTGGGAACAGACCTCGAAGTCGACCGGCGAATGCTTTCTGCAGGGCCGGATCGACGATCCCTCGATGAGCCGCCCGCTGGCGATCAGCGCGTTTCGCCAGACCGATGGCAGCTACAATGTCGCTTGGCTGCGCCCGCGTCGCGGCTCGGCTGATCCCTTCGCTGCGGCGGCCAACGACGATCACCAGATGGCGAACGTCGCCTGACCTTTCCCAATTCCAGCTCCTCCAGAGGGTACCCCGGTCTCCTGGTGGGATCGGGGTATTTTTCTGCCTGCGGCGCTCCAGCCATCGCGCTTTACTTGAAAGTGGGCGCGCTTGGGTGAGGTCGAGGGCGGGAGAGTTGAGGGGGTGGAGGAAGGGTGTCTGGCCCGAGTGGGCTGAGACGAAGACCAACCAAGCGGCTCCCGGAACGCAAGAGGGCGCCGCCGCCAAGGAGAATACGGCTATGAATATCGGTCAACTGACGCAGAACACCGCTGGCATCTACATGGGCAAGATCCAGACCGCAGCCCTCGACCTCGCCGTCGGCCTGCGCCCGGTCAATTCCACCAACGCCGCTGCCCCCAAGTTCGACGTGATGGTGCGGGCCAAGAACGGCCAGTTCATCGCCGCCGGTGGCCTGTGGGAGAAGACCGCGACCAACGGCGCGGGCAACTTCCTCCAGGGCCAGATCGACGATCCGAGCTTCGATGCGCCGCTGTCGATCGCGCTGTTTTCTCAAGAAGACGGCTCGCTCAATGTCGCCTGGTCGCGCCCGCGCCGCCGTTCCGACAGCCCTTTCGGCGGGAGCACCACGATGGGCGCGGCGAATGACAGCTTCACGGCCCGTGACGAAGGCTCCGCTGCCGAGGCTTCGCCCTTCGCATCGGTCGAGCCGGGCTTTGCCGCTGCCGCCTAGCGGCTTCTCGAACTTCCTGTCCCCCGCCTGGGCGGTCCGGCTATGCGCCGGGCCGCCCTTTTTTCGTTTTATCGACCGCAGGCAACTGACGCGCGCCGCGTCTCAGATCTCGCTGTCGGGCTGAACCAGTTCGACATGACTGACGCCGAGGGACTGGGCCAGTTCGTAGAGTGTGATGACGGTCGGGTTTCGCCGACCGCGCTCAAGGCCACTGAGATATTGCTGGCTGAAGCCAGAGCACGCCTCGACTTGCTCCTGGGTCAGACCGCGGTCTCGACGCAGGCGCGCGAAATTCCGGCCAACCAGTTTACGCATGTCCATGCGCGCAAGGATGTTGATTTACACACTTTGAGTTTATCAACTATAATATGTAAATGAACATTCCCGGTGATTTGGACGTTTGCACAACTCTGCTGCTTCATGGGAGGGTGACAGGTTTTTCATGGGCGTCATCCCGTAACCGCGCTCGGCGACACTTCTGACACTTCGTAACGCTTGTCTGATATGCTGCGGATTCCCAACGATTCCGCCAAAGGTGCAATTGTATGGCTGAGCATCACAATCCGCTTACCCAATCGGAAAATCTGGCTATCTCCGAAACGCTGGCCCAACTGAAAGCCCGGCTTGAACAAGCCGGTGAATTGCTGGCGGCCATGCACGTTGAACATGC
>CAILIO010000331.1 GCA_903834285.1 uncultured Sphingomonadales bacterium
AAGAACACGTCGCAGCCGAAATAGTCGCGGTAGCGCGCATAGTCGCCCACGCGCTCGTGCTCGAAGCGCACTTCGCGGAACTCGATTTCGCCGCCGGTGAATTGCCGGGCAAGGCTCACCATCGCGCCGATCGAGTATTCCGCATCCTGGCGGCGGCGGGTGAGTGACTGATCGACCAGACCATACGCGAACGTCGCCCGTTTTCCCTCGTCGGTGAACTGGTGGCGGCTGGCCTGCTGAAAGGTCGAAAGATAGCGCGAAAAGCTGGCGAAGGCGGTCCTCAAATCGGGCGCGCTCAGGAACAGGAAGCTCAGAGGTCCGATACTGTCTGAGCCCGCGAGGCGGCCGGCGTGCAGCCCGAAATGTGGATTGCGCACCAGGGCTGCGGCCTCCTCGAAAAAGGAGACGAAGTGCGCGAGCGGGATCAGGCCCTCCGGATCCTCCAGCATCTCGCGCGTAACCGCGATGCGCTCCAGCAGCCCCCCTGCCGAATGGCCGGTCAGCTCGACGCAATTGGCCACGTGGCGCAGGAACTGGGCCGAAATGGTGGGTTCTGCCATGGCTTCAGCCTAGCAGGCAGCCCGAAGCGGACAAGCTCACTTGGTCTCGAGCGCGGACTCATAGAACGCCGCGCCCTGGCCGCCTGCCGCGCGCTTGCCGCGGAACTCCCAGTCGCCGCCCATTGCGGTGGAGATCACTTCCTCGGACTCGGTCGGCTGCGCACCGCAATCGTCGCGTATCGGAGTGGGGCCGTGGACGATCGTGTTGGTGAGCTTGCCGAGGCCTTCGACTTCCACTTCCACCACATCGCCGGGCTGGACCGGGCGGCTGTTGGCCGGAGTGCCCGAAAGCAGCACGTCGCCCGGCTCGAGCGTGATCGTGCGGGCGATATCGGCGACGAGGTAGTGCATGTCCCACTCCATCTCGCTGGTGTTGCCGTCCTGCTTCACCTCGCCGTTGACGAGGGTGCGGATCTGCTTGTTCCGAAAATCCCAGCCCGTGACGAGGCCGGGGCCGATCGGGCAGAGCGTGTCCGAGCCCTTCACGCGCAGCATCGAGCCGGCATCGGTATCGCGGAAATCGTGCAGGCCGTAGTCGTTGGCGACCGAGTAGCCGAGGATGTAGTCGGCCACTTCATCGGGCGAGACGTTGCGGCAGCTCCTTCCGATCACGATGGCGATCTCGCCTTCGTAATTGAGGTACTTGCAGCGATCCGGCCGCACGACTGCACCCTTGTGGGTGTTCAGCGCAGTGACGGGCTTCTGGAAATAGGTGGGGGCTGGCGGCAGCTTGGTGATGAACTCGCGCACCCGGCTCACGTAGTTGAGGTGCACGCAGATGATCTTGCTTGGGTTGCAAGGCGCCAGATGCACCGCTTCATCTACGCCCACGCTGCGCCCGTCCTTGGTGACGAGCTCGTCGCCGTGGCGGGTGGCCAGGATGGGGTAGCCATCGAGCAGGATGCGGCGGTATTCGGTGGTCATCGTCTGGCCCTCGTTTTCATCTGTGCTACGCCTTAGCCGCGCGGCGCGCCACAGGCATTGGCCGCTGCGGCCAAGCTTGCCGTTGAGCGAGCGCTAGAAGCGGGGACAAGCATCCACACGAGGTTATGATGAGCAACCTGAAGGGCCTGTTTTATCCGCGCACACCGAGCGGCAAGGCGAGCATCGTGCCGCCGGTGCCATGGCACTAT
>CAILIO010000332.1 GCA_903834285.1 uncultured Sphingomonadales bacterium
CAGAGCGAACCGGTTCGGCGTTAGCGGCCGTAGCGGCCAGAACCACGCCAAGCGTAGCAGCGCCGGCCATAGCGATCTTGAACATGTTCATCGTCCCACACTCCATTACCCTTACGGAATACTGCTTAGAGGTCTTTGTCGATTCGATCAACCCGAATGTTGCATCGCGCGCACTTTTATGCTGCATTTGCGAAGAACAAAAAGTGACGTATGATGAGGCACATCGCCTTCAAACGCGCTGAAAATTCGCTCCTGCACTCGGCTTGCCGCTGCTAACCAACGCCTCGCCTCAAAACGCGCGATCGTGAACCAATACGGTAACGGTCGCAAAAATGATCTGGATGTCTCGCACGGCGGTCCAGCCATCGAGATACTCCAGGTCTGCTTGCAAGCGGCTGCTCAGATCGGCTTCCGAATCGGTTGCTCCGCGCAGACCGCGAATCTGCGCAAGCCCTGTCAGGCCAGGCTTGAGCGAGTGGCGCAGCAGGTAGCGGGGATCGACTTCCCAGAACCGCTTCTGGCCAGCCAATGAACCAATGGCATGCGGACGGGGCCCGACAATGCTCATGTCTCCCCGCAGGACGTTGAGAAGCTGGGGCAGCTCGTCGATGCTCGTCTTGCGGATGAAACGTCCAATGCGGGTGATCCGGTCGTCGTCGCGGCTCGCCGAACGCGCGCCGACGGCGTCGAGCTTTTCGACACGCATGGAGCGGAACTTGTAGATCCAGAACAGCCGATTGTTGCGGCCCTGGCGCTGCTGCAGGAAGAACACCGGACCGCGGTCCTCCAGCCAGATCATCGATCCGATGATCAGAAGCAGTGGTGCGAGCACGAGTGTCGCGCTGCTCGCGATGAGAACATCCATCGCACGCTTGACCGCTCTCGACCTTAGCCCGAGCGGTCCCACCGAGACGACAAGCGAACCGAAGCCATGGCCGCGGCCAGCACCCAGAACGCCCAGTTCCTGCACTTCGGGGTCGACGATCTCACCCGAAATGTTCGAGCCCTTGAACACCAGCGCCCAATCCTTGCGACGCTCTGGCGGGCAGGTCACGATCACCCGGTCCATGTTCGTCATGAACATCCCCAGTCGATCAAGCATATGCGGATCACTTCGATCAGGGCGCAGGCGGTGTTCGCGCGTATCGATGTGCCAAGCGTGGGGAACGCGCACCGGACTGCCGCCATCATCGATCACCAGCACGTTATGCGCGGTGGCGCCGCAGCCGGAGCGGATGATCGGCTGGATGACTGCCCGCGCCCAAGCCATGCCGCCAGCAATGACAAACAGGCTTGTAATCGTCGATACGCGAGAAAACTGCTCGCTCGATTTCGTGAAGAACGCGATGAAGATCATCAGCGTAAGCGCGCTTGCCATCGCCAGCATCGAGCGTGACTGGCTGAAACGCAGCGAGGTAAGCGCCTGAATGGAATAGGTGCGCACCATCAGCGCTGCGCCCCAATAGAGCGGCACATAGAGATTGATTTGCTGGACGGTCTGCGAATCGCTCGCGTGACCAATGTAGAGCAGGCTGACGAGCAGCGACGCACCGACGATGACAAGACCGTCGATCAGCATCAGCAGCAGATAGGCTTGCAGGCGACGCTTCTCGAGCGACGGAGCGAGCGGCAGCCGGAGCTGACGCTTCACGCCGGGTGCTTCGTCGCCCCCCTTGCCGGTGAGCGGCGTGACGGTTTCCCTGTCTCGCTGCAACGTCGTCATCGCTAATGCACCTTTTTGAACCGCTAGAGATGAGCGCTCCGGTTGTGCGACCCGGACGAAAAACGTTCTTTTGCGCAGATTCCTCGATATTGGTAGGAATGCTGCGTTGCAATACGTACAGCGTTCTGCGGCAAAAACAAGCGAGTCAAGTCGTGCAACGCCGTAGCCAGTCCGAAAGGCGCGGCCATTGATCGAGAATCAGCGGGCCGCAGCTCGCGCAATCTCGGCAAGTCCTTGAGTAAGAAGCAATTCGCTGTTCCGACTGTCGGCAAGCAGTTGCCGGTGCAGCACCATCAGACGCTCGACGAGTCGCCCCAGTTTCCGACCGCGCCAGCGGCGAAGTTGCTGTGCAATATCTGACTTGTCCCGAAAGAAGATACGCCGCGCTGCCATCTCCTGTTCAAGAAACGCGTTAATATCGCTGCGTCCGCGTATGCGCCCGGCGAGCTGTGCAAGTTGGGCGGCGCGCCGTTCGAATGCGAGCAGCAGTCCCACTGGATTAAGCTCAAGCTCGTGCATTCGCGCCAATTCGGATGAAAGGCGCGCAACATCACCCGCCAGCACGCTGTTTACCAGCGGCATGAAACTGTCGTCTTCACTCACCGCCGCGATGGCATCGAGCGCCGCAGCGTCCGCCTGGCGCGGCGACTCGGGGCTCGCGTCCAGATAGAGCGCCAGTTTCTCGATCTCGCTACGAACCATGCGGGTGTCGAGCGCCGCGCCGCGGGCGATTCGTTCGGCCAGCTCGTCGGTCAGCTTGAGACCGGCCGGACCGGCCATTTCCCGCACTGCGAGCGTAACGGAACGGATATCCGGCGGATGGAACATGGTGACCAGGGCATCCGGTCGGTCGGACAGCAGCTTGGCGATCCGGGATTTGTCCGTAGCCGAGCTCGCGATGATGAAGACCGGCCAACCCTTGATCGGGCTGGAAAGAAGCGTTTCGACCGCGTCATAAGCCTCGTCGCCCGAGCAGCGGACATGGATCTGGCGCTGATCTCCGAAAAGGGAAACCGAGCGGGCTTCGTCGGCGAGCCGAACCGGGTCCCGGCGCAAATCTGCCCCTGCGAGCTCGACGCGCTCGAACTGGCGCTTTCCGGAGGCAATGTGTGCGGAAAGGCGCGCAGCTGCATCGGCGGCACCGGCCTCGTCCGGACCACAGAAATAGAACACCGAGGCATCGGCAGCTGCCCGCGCAAGCTGCCCTGCAAAGTTTTTCTGGGTCGCCTTCACGGCGCGGTCAGCCTGCCTTGCGCAGTTTCGTGGCGACGCGGGTCACGATCTGGTCGGCCACTTCGTGACTGAGGTTCTCGAGCGCGGTCTGCTCTGCTGCGATCACCGCGTATTCGCTCGATACGATGTCGATGCCCGCATCCGCGCCTGCGGTGGCGTCCAGCACGATGGCACCGCTGGTCAGATCGACGAGCTGATAGCGCGCCCGCAAAGTCCGCCGCTCGCGGGTCACCGCGTCATTGGAAAGCAGGCCGAGGCCTTGGAGCTGCTCATCGAGGCGCACGTCGAGCCGGTAGCGCGGCGAACCTTGCGCACTTGCGCCGAGCCGGTCGACCAGGGCCGCGCGAACGAGCCATCCCGCCTTGCCCTCGATCGATGCCACGTCGACGCCGGCCAGCGCCCGCGCCACAGCGCCACTGCCGCCGCCCGCGTACATCGGCTGCAAGCCGCAGCCAGCAAGCATGGCCAGCGGCGCAAGGGCAGCGAGAAGCGCATTACGCGACAAGGTTCACCAGTCGGTCGGGCACAACGATCACCTTCTTCACTTCTGCCCCGTCCAGCGCACGCTGCACTTTGTCCGAGGCGAGAGCAAGCCGTTCAAGTTCTTCCCGTGCGGTACCTTTGGCCACAGTGAGCGTGTCGCGCAGCTTGCCCTTGACCTGCACGGCAACGGTCACTTCATCATCGACCAGCAGCGCCGGATCGACATCGGGCCAGGCCGCGTCGGCGATCAGGCCCTCTGCGAATGCGGCGTAGGCTTCCTCGGCGAGGTGCGGCATCATCGGAGCGACCAGCAGCAGCAGCGTGCGGATCGCCGCGGTACGGTCCGCCGAAGGCGCGGCTTTTTCGGTCGCGCCGGTCAGCTCGTAGATTCGCGCCACGGCCTTGTTGAAGCCGAGAGCCTCGATGTCCTGCGCCACGGCATGGGCAGTCTGATGGGCCTTGCGCCGGAGCGATATGTCCTCACCCGTTGCCGCTGCATCCGCCGCAGCGAACAGGCGCCACAGCCGCTGGACGAAGCGCCAGCAGCCTTCGATCCCGGCTTCGGACCAGGGCAAGTCGCGTTCGGGCGGGCTGTCCGACAGCATGAACCAGCGGATCGCATCGGCACCATACTTCGCGACGATCTGGTCCGGGTCGACGACGTTCTTCTTGGACTTCGACATCTTGATGACGCGGCCGATCTCAACCGTTGCGCCGTCAGCCTTGAGCGTTGCGGCGTCCGCCGTACGCTCCACCTCGCCCGGCGAGAAGAACACCGGCTGGCCGTTCTCGGGATTGCGCCGCTCGTAAGTCTCGTGCGTCACCATCCCTTGCGTGAACAGGCTCGCGAAAGGCTCCTGCACCTCGATTTTGCCGATGCGGGCCAGCGCGCGCGTCCAGAAACGGGCATAGAGCAGGTGCAGGATCGCATGCTCGATCCCGCCGATATATTGCTCCACCGGCAGCCACTTGCGGATCGCCTCGGCATCGAACGGCGCGTCGCCCGGCTGGCTGGCAAAGCGCAGGAAGTACCACGAGGAATCGACGAAAGTGTCGAGCGTATCGGTCTCGCGCAGCGCGGGTTGGCTACATTGCGGGCAATCGACATGCTTCCACGTCGGGTGCCGGTCGAGCGGGTTGCCCGGCACGTCGAACGTCACGTCCTCGGGCAGCACGACCGGCAGGTGCTTCTTGGGCACCGGCACCACGCCGCAGACTTCGCAGTGAATGAACGGGATAGGGGTGCCCCAGTAGCGCTGACGCGAAACGCCCCAATCGCGCAGCCGCCACACGGTCTTGCCCTCGCCCCAGCCTTCAGCCTCGGCGCGGACGATCACGGCGGCCTTGGCGGCGGGCACGTCCATGCCGTCAAGGAAGTGCGAGTTCACGAGCTTGCCGGCGCCGGTATAGGCCTCATCCCCTTGGAAAACGGCGTCCGTCTTGTCGCCATCAGCCACCACGCGGGTGACCGGCAGTCCATACTTGCGGGCAAAATCAATGTCGCGCTGGTCATGCGCCGGGCAACCGAACACGGCCCCGGTACCATAATCCATTAGCACGAAGTTAGCGATGTAGACCGGCAGCTGCCAGGTCTCATCGAGCGGGTGCAATACCTTGAGGCCGGTATCGAAACCCAGCTTCTCGGCGGTCTCCAGCTCGGCGGCGGTGGTGCCGCCCTGCTTGCACTTGGCGATGAAGGCTTCTGCCTCGGGTGAATCCTTGGCCATCGCCTGCGCGATCGGGTGATCGGCGGCGATGGCCACGAAGCTTGCGCCAAACAGCGTGTCTGGCCGGGTCGAATAGACCTCGATGGCCTCGGCCAGCGGGGTGACCGGCTTGAAGCGGAACTGCAGGCCTTGCGACTTGCCGATCCAGTTCTCCTGCATCGTGCGGACCTTCTCGGGCCACTTATCGAGGCCGGAAAGGCCCTCCAGCAACTCGTCGGCGAACGCAGTGATCTTGAGAAACCACTGGCTCAACTTGCGCTTCTCGACCAGCGCGCCGGAGCGCCAGCCGCGACCGTCGATCACCTGCTCGTTGGCGAGTACGGTCATGTCGACCGGGTCCCAGTTGACGGTCGATTCCTTGCGGGTGACGAGGCCCGCTGCATAGAGATCGAGGAACAGCGCCTGTTCGTGCCCGTAGTAGTCGGGCTCGCACGTCGCCAGCTCGCGGCTCCAGTCGAGCGCGAAGCCGAGGCGCTTCAACTGCGCCTTCATGTTGGCAATGTTGGCTCGGGTCCAGCCGCCGGGATGGACGCCTTTCTCCATAGCTGCGTTCTCGGCCGGCATTCCGAAGGCGTCCCAGCCCATCGGGTGCAGCACCTCGAATCCGCGCATGCGTTTGTAGCGCGCGAGCACATCGCCCATCGTGTAGTTGCGGACATGGCCGATATGGATGCGCCCCGAAGGATAGGGGAACATCTCCAGTACGTAGCTGCGCGGCTTGGGCGAGGCGTCGTCAGCCCGGAAGGTCTGGCGCGCATCCCATGTGCGCTGCCAGCGCAGATCGGCTGAGGCAGGATCGAAGCGAACGGGTTCTGGTCGGTCGGCAGTCATGCCGCCCCCTCTAGGGAGCGGCGCGAAGCCGTGCAACTGTCAGGCGAGGGTAAGTCCGCCCGGAATCAGCCCTTGACCAGCGTCTGGCGCCTGAGATCACGCGCCTTGGTCAGGATGATGTCTTCCAGTTTCTGCACAGTGGCAGCCTGAACTGGCGCATCGACCCAGTTGCCGCTCTGGCTCACCTGGCGGCTGGCGGCAATCCGCAAGGCGTCGGCGCGCAGGTCCTGGTCGAGGATCGAGACCGTCAACTTCATCCGCTCGCCGGGATTGCGGGGGTTGGCATACCAGTCGGTCACCACCACACCGCCGTTGCTGTCGGTCTGCACGAGCGGCATGAAAGAGAGCGTTTCGAGCGTGGCGCGCCACAGATAGGCGTTGACTCCGATCGTCGTCACCTTGCTGGCGGCGAGGTCCAGCTTCGGACGGGCCTTGTGGGAACATCCTGCCACCATGCCAGTAGCGGCGATGACGAGCATGCCGGTCGCGATGCCCCGGACAAACATGGAAGAAATGCGGGGGCCTGTCATCACGTGCTTACTGTCCTTGCTGGCGGGTGCCTGCGCCGCTTTGCGGTCAGGCCCTGCCTTGTGAAATCCGCGCCGATCCGGCACCTTGCGGGCGGGCTCTATCACCGCGGCGCCGCGCGCCGCAAGGGCAATGCCATGAATGGCCGAATGCGGCTTGCCGTGGTATGAATGTGCGGGCGCGGTTGGCGGCAATTCGGCGGGCTGTGGGCCGGGCGCAACAGGTTTGCCAAGACAAGCGCCCAATCGCTCGGAAAATCGTTGTGCTACTGGAAATTATCCTCAGGGCACCGTATGTCCTGCCTACAGACTCGGCTATCAGATTCGCCGTGGCAGCGATTTATCGCGGCGCGGCAAAAGGAAAGTTCAGGCGGGCCATGAGTGGCAAGATGATCAAGGCAGGCAAAACGCGCGGGGCTGCCCGTGCGCGCGTGCTGCCGTTGGTCGGTTGCGCGCTGCTTGGCATGGTCGCGGCCCCCGCACTTGGCAGCGCGCTTGCAGGCGGATTGGCTTCCGCGCCGGTGAGCCTTTCGGCACGCGGCGGCATTGGCTCTTTCACGCCAGCCTCGGTCGACCCGAAACTCGTTTCCGAAATCGCGGCGCAAATCCAAGCACGGAGCCCGGGGCATGGGCGGCTGTTCCGGTTCACGCCCGCGGGGATGGACAATCGTCCGGATCGCGCAGTGACGGTCGCCGTGCGCGTCAGCGGCATCGGTGCGCAAGACCTTGCCGCCCGCGCGGCGCTCCCGGCGGGGGCTGGCGCGCCAGGTGTCGCACCGGTCCGGATCGCTCCGACGGTTTACAACCTCGGCCTTGCACGCGGGTATCAAAGCTTCGCGGCGACACCGGGCATTGCGCGTGAATCTGCGCGCCTCGATATCCAGCGTCTGGACGTGCCTGATTTGCGCGCCATCGTTCGCAAGGATAGCTTTGCCGCTCCGGTCACCAGCGCACCCTCGCGGCTCGCACCGCGCATCGAGCTCGACACGCGCGATCACATGGGCCACACGCCGCGTACGTTTGAGAGCCAGAGTGATTATCAGGTCGATCTGGGTGGCAGCTACCGCCTGACCCGGAATCTCGATGTGACGGCGGGTGTCCGCTACTCGCCAGAGCGCGATCGGATTCGCCCGCTGACCGATGGCAAGAAGGATAGCCAGGCGGTCTATGTCGGAACCCAGTTTCGGTTCTAACCCGCCAAGCGCGTGAACCAACCCGGCGCAGTCGTAGGCCTGCATCCTAAGCGCTTGTCCGCCAGCAACCTTGCGATTACCCTCCTCCCAAAGCACAGGTGAGGAGAGGTCAATGACGCGCGTTGCAGTGGTTACCGGGGGAACCCGGGGTATCGGTGAAGCCATTTCTCTCGCGCTTCAGGCGCAAGGGCGCACCGTAGTGGCGAATTATGCTGGCAACGAGGAAAAGGCCCGCGCCTTTACCGAGCGCACCGGCATAAAGGCCTACCGCTTTGACGTGGGCGACCACGCGGCGACTCTCGAGAAATGCGCGCAGATCGCCGCCGAAGTCGGCCCGATCGATATCGTCGTCAACAATGCTGGCATCACGCGCGATGGCGTGCTCCACAAGATGAGCTTTGACGACTGGAACGAGGTGATGCGCATCAACCTCGGCGGCTGCTTCAACATGGCCAAGGCGACGTTCCCCGGCATGCGCGAGCGCGGCTGGGGCCGCATCGTCAACATCGGCTCGATCAACGGACAGGCGGGCCAGTACGGCCAGGTCAACTATGCCGCGGCCAAGTCCGGCATCCATGGATTCACCAAGGCGCTGGCGCAGGAAGGCGCCAAGTATGGCGTGACCGTGAACGCGATCGCACCGGGCTATATCGATACCGACATGGTGGCCGCCGTGCCCGCGCCGGTGCTGGAGAAAATCGTCGCCAAGATCCCGGTCGGCCGTCTCGGCCAGGCTGACGAGATTGCTCGCGGCGTTGCCTTCCTGACCTCGGAAGAAGGCGCGTTCGTGACCGGCTCGACCATGAGCATCAACGGCGGCCAGCACATGTATTGATCGGTGAATGCCCCGCACCTTTGGGAGCGGGGCAGTACCTCGGGTTCACTCAACGGTGATTCCCGCAACCTTCCAGCCGTCCCCTTCAGAGGCCATCTGGACCGTTTCCGTAACGCTGCTTTGGTTGCTGTAGCGAGCCTTGAACGTGATCACCCAGTAGCCATTGGGCGGCGCGGCGGTGAAATCGACCTTGGCGAGTTCGCGCGATATCGGCTTACCAACCCGAGCGCGGACGGATTGCGAAGCCTGCGCCCACCATTCGACCGTGTTGAGAAGCTGGAAAGACTTGTGCGTCGCTTGCCAGCTTTCAGTCCAGTCGTCTTTGTCGACGAGGGACAGAAACCGCCGCGCAGCGTCTGTCGCAGCCGCCTTGCTAGCCGACGTGGGCGTTACCGGGACCGCTGTGCTGGCAGACGCCGAGGCCATCCGCACGGTTTCGGACGGCACATGGGTTCCGGACTGTGCAATCAAGGCGAGCAGGGCAAGGCTGATGGTCATGGCAAGTCCTCCGACAATCCAGCCGGCGCGGCGCCAATTGCCGACGCTTCGGGCTGTCTCGGGGAACGGATGCGCCGCGGTGGCCGGGGTGGCATCCCCGATTGCCTTGTCCCCCAGGAATTCGGGGGCGCGTCCTTCGATCTGGAGCAGCCGCCGCGCCGCCTCGCGGCTGCTCGATACGGACATCTTGCGGCGGGCATCGCGCAACCGTTCGTGGACGGTATGGACAGAAAGACCAAGGTGGCGTGCAATCGACTTGGCATCGTGACCTCCGAGCAGAAGGCGCAGAGTTTCCTTCTCTTTTTCGGTGAGTCCCTGATATCCGCTCGACATTCGGTCGATCTAGAGACGCCGCATGTTGCGGGCCACCCCCAATAATTCGTATCCCCCCTTCATGTCCGTCCCATACCACCCCCCCGTCAAGCGCTCGGTCGAGATCGCCGGCCACAAGACCTCAATCAGTCTCGAGCCGCTGTTCTGGGATTGGCTGCGCGATGCCGCTGCGGAGGAAGGCGTGCCGATCAACGCCATCGTTGCGCGGATCGATGCCGAGCGTATCGCCGCCGACGTGCCACCGGGCCTGGCAGGCGCCGTGCGGCTGTGGCTCGTCGCGCGTCTTGCCGCAACAGGCGGGCGGACTGACGCAGGCTGATCAGCCATCTATCCCCGTTCAGCCCGTATTCTGACAGACTCGGTTCAACTTTGCGTGCCACGTTTTTTTCAGGAGTACCATCGATGCGCCGTAGCTTCCTTGCCATCGCCATGCTGGCCACACTCGCTACGACGACGTTGCCCGAAACGGCCAACGCGCGCCGTCACAATGGCCACAGCTACCGGACTTGCCGGCATTCCAGCGGCACAACGGGTCTGATCGCTGGCGGCGCAGGTGGTGCACTGGTCGGTAAGGCAGTGCTTGGCGGTCCGATCGGAATTGTCGCTGGTGCCGTCGGCGGCGCTTTCGCCGGCCGCGCCATCGACCGGACGATCACCGCGAAGAAGCGGTGCCATTGATCGGCCGTCCTGATCGGCAATGTGTCGCAGCGGCCGTCAGCTGAAGGGTATCACCGATAGGACAAGTCCGGCCGCCGAGCAGAACGCCATCGTCGCAGCGATCCCGTGCTTCAGGCCGAACAGCAGCAAGACGGCCTGAGCCGCAATCACTGCCGCGCGCCAGTCCAGGCTGGCAAGGTCCGGCAGCCCGGTCTCCGAAACCTGACGGAACAGGACGTGTAGGGCGAACCACAGCGCGAGGTTGGC
Source organism: uncultured Sphingomonadales bacterium (assembly GCA_903834285.1). Taxonomy (GTDB): domain Bacteria; phylum Pseudomonadota; class Alphaproteobacteria; order Sphingomonadales; family Sphingomonadaceae; genus Novosphingobium. The sequence continues at coordinate 10,308 of CAILIO010000332.1, forward strand.
GATGACGCCGACCACAGCAGCGGTGATCGCCGCCAGGGCGCCCTGCAGCCGCGCCATGCGCTCCAGCCGTTCCATCCAGGGAGCGCAGGCAAAAATCCACAGGAAGCACGGCGCGAAGGTTACCCAGATAGTGAGCCCAGCGCCCAACAGCCCCGCCACCAGCGGCGTGAACGGTGCCGGATTGCGCCAAGCCGCGATGAACCCGACAAATTGCGTGACCATGATGAGCGGGCCCGGGGTCGTTTCGGCAAGGCCCAATCCATCGGCCATTTCGCCTGGCGAGAGCCAGTCGAACCGGCTTACCGCCGCTTGGGCCATGTAGGCCAGCACCGCGTAGGCACCGCCGAACGTGACGATGGCCAGCCGCGAGAAGAACAGCCCGATCTGCCACAGCACATGGTGCGGCCCGAGCGTGAGCAGGATGCCTGCCAGCGGCAGGGCCCAGATGAAGAGCCAAACTGCGGCAGTCACGATCGTCGCCGCCGCGAGTCGGCGTCCGGACTCGCCTGGCTCGGTGCCGGAAGGAGCGGCGTGGAGATCAAGCAGCGCCGGTTTCCAGCCCGCAGCCAAGCCGCCGGCCAGCCCAGCGGCCACGATCACCAAGGGGAAGGGCGCATGCAGAAGCGCAAGGGCCGCGCCTGCCATGATCGCGAGCACGATCTTGAACCGCGTACCCAGCGCCCGCTTTGCGATCCGCATCAGCGCCTGCAGCACGATGGCCAGTACCGCTGCCTTGATGCCAAGGAACAGGGCCGCGAACCAGTGGAGCCCGGCCGCCACAACGTACAGCAGCGAAAGCCCGAGCATCACCGCCGCGCCTGGAAGGACGAAGAGCAATCCCGCGATCAGCCCGCCGCGAACACCGTGAAGGCGCCACCCGATCCAGGTGGCGAGTTGCTGCGCTTCCGGGCCGGGCAGCAAGTGGCACAGATTGAGCGCCCGCAGGAACGCGCCTTGCTCTATCCAGCCGCGATCCTCTACGAGTTCGCGCTGCATCAGCGCGATCTGACCCGCCGGACCGCCGAAACTGAGACAGCCGATCCGCGCGAAGACCCGGGTCAGTTCTGCCAGCGACTGCGCCTGCATCAGTCGCCGCCGACGCGCTCCACATCCGCGCCGAGGAGCGCGAACTTCTCTTCAAGCCGCTCATAGCCTCGATCGAGATGATACAGCCTGTGCACTTGCGATTCGCCCTCGGCGGCGAGCCCGGCGATCACCAGGCTCATCGAGGCGCGCAAGTCGGTCGCCATGACTTCGGCGCCGTTCAGCTTGCGCACCCCGTGGACAATCGCGGTGCGGCCCTTGGTCTCGATATGCGCGCCCATGCGGTTGAGTTCGGGAACGTGCATGTAGCGGTTCTCGAAGATCGTCTCGGTCAGCACACTCGATCCATTGGCGAGACACAGCATGGCCATCAGCTGCGCCTGCATGTCGGTGGCAAGGCCCGGATAAGGCGCCGTCGAAAGCGTGACCGGGCGCAAGGCGCCGTCGCTGGCCACGCGCAGTCCGCCCCGCACCGGTTCCACCAGTACGCCGGCATCGCGCAGCGCCTGAATGGTCGCGGCCATGTCTTCGGCGCGGGCCCCGGCCAGCGTGATATCGCCGCCGGTGATCGCCGCCGCGCAGGCATAGCTGCCTGCCTCGATGCGATCCGGCATGACCATGTAGGTAGCACCGTGCAGGCGGTTGACGCCGTGGATGGTGAGGTCGGACGTGCCGATCCCTTCGATCTGCGCGCCCATGGCGACGAGCAGATTGCACAAGTCGACAATTTCGGGTTCGCGCGCGGCATTGTGGAGCGTGCTGGTCCCGCGTGCGAGGACCGCCGCCATCAGCGCATTTTCGGTCGCGCCGACGGACACGATCGGGAAGCTGTAGTCGCCGCCCGGCAGTCCGCCGTCCGGCGCGCTCGCGCGGACATAGCCTGCCGCCAGCTCGATCTGTGCGCCGAACGCCTCGAGCGCCTTGAGGTGAAGGTCGATCGGGCGATTGCCGATCGCGCAGCCGCCCGGGAGCGAGACCGTCGCCTCACCGGCGCGCGCCAGAAGCGGACCAAGCACGAGGATCGAAGCGCGCATCTTGCGCACCAGGTCATAGGGCGCGACGGTGGAGGTGAGACGGGTCGCCTGCAGGGTCATCACCCGGCCAAAATCTTCCGGCCGCGCCCCGGCGATCGAGGTCGACACGCCGAATTGGTTAAGCAGATGCTGGAAGCCATCAATATCGGCAAGGCGAGGCAGGTTACGCAGCGTCACCGGCTCGTCGGTCAGGAGGGCGCAGGGCAGCAGTGTCAGCGCCGCATTCTTCGCACCAGAAACGGGAACTGTGCCAGAAAGGCGATTGCCGCCACGAATGATGATCTTGTCCATCGCGGTCGTTTAGCCTGTTTACGATGCTGCGCAACAGGATCGAAATGATGGTGCTCTAGGGGCGCGTTGTGCCAGAGTGTGCATGAGGTCATGCGTGGCCTCGCAAAGGGGGGAACAGTCAGGATATGTCCGTAAGCAATCCATCGTCGCCACTCCGCAAGCCCATCCGTAAAGCGGTGTTCCCTGTGGCGGGCATGGGCACGCGATTTCTCCCTGCGACCAAGGCGATTCCCAAGGAAATGCTGCCGATCATCGACCGGCCGCTGATCCAGTATGCGGTGGACGAAGCACGCGAAGCCGGCATCGAACAGCTGATATTCGTAACCGGTCGCGGCAAGACGTCGATTGTCGAGCATTTCGATACGGCGTTCGAACTCGAGCGGACGATGAACGATCGCGGCAAGGACCTTTCCATCCTTGATCCCACCCGCATCCTGCCCGGCAATCTCGTCACGGTGCGCCAGCAGGTTCCGATGGGCCTTGGCCACGCCATCTGGTGCGCGCGGGCCATCGTCGGCGACGAGCCTTTCGCGATCTTCCTGCCCGACGAGCTGATGATCGGCACGCCCGGCTGCATGAAGGAAATGGTCGAGGCTTACAACGAAGTCGGCGGCAACCTCATCAGCGTGCTGGAAGTGCCCGAGGAGGAAGTCTCGAGCTACGGTGTGATCGCGCCCGGCGCGCGGGTTTCCGATAAGCTTACGGAAGTGATCGGGTTGGTCGAGAAACCGAAGCGCGAGGAAGCGCCTTCCAATCTCATCATCTCCGGTCGTTACATCCTTCAGCCCGAAGTCATGCGCACGCTGGAGGGCCAGGAAAAGGGCGCCGGCGGCGAGATCCAGCTGACCGATGCGATGGCGCGCATGATCGGCAGCAGCCGTTCCACGCGGTGACCTTCGGCGGACGCCGGTACGACTGCGGC
>CAILIO010000333.1 GCA_903834285.1 uncultured Sphingomonadales bacterium
CCCAGCATCGCGTAGCTGGCGGTCACGCCGCCGGTGGTCGGATCAGTCAGCACGACGATATAGGGCAGGCCCGCCGCGCGCATGCGGCTGATGGCGACGGTGGTGCGCGGCATCTGCATCAGGCTGAGGATGCCTTCCTGCATGCGCGCGCCGCCGGCGGCGGTCACGGCAATGAAGGGGCACTTGTTCGTGATGGCAGCCTCGGTCGCGGCGATAAAGGCATCGCCCACGGCCATGCCCATCGAGCCGCCCATGAAGCCGAAATCCTGCACGCCCACGACGGCCTTGTGGCCATCGATCTTGCCGACGGCGGCGGTCAGCGCATCGGGCAGCGGATTGGCGGCGCGGGCGGCCTTGAGCCGGTCGGTATAGCGCTTGGTGTCGCGGAACTTGAGCGGGTCTTCGCGCACTTTGGGCGCGGGCAGGATCTCGAAGCCGGCGTCGAGCAGCTGCGTGAGGCGCTCCGTGGCGCCGATGCGGCCGTGGTGATCGCAGCGCGGACAGACCGAGAGGTTGTCCTCATACTCCTTGGTGAACAGCATTTCGCTGCACGAGGGGCACTTGATCCAGAGATTGTCCGGCGTATCGCGCTTGGGCGCGAAGGGCAGCGAATTGCGGACGCGGGTTAGCCAGCTCATGCCTCTACCTTTCGCGCATTGTGGACGGCATTGGCAAGCGCGGAGACAAGATCGCGCACCGGGCCTGCCGCGTTCTCACCGTGTTCGGCGATCAGATCGATCAGGGCTGAGCCTACGACGACGCCGTCGGCGACGCGGGCGATAGGCCCGGCTTGCTCGGGCGTGCGCACGCCGAAGCCGACCGCGACGGGGATCTCAGCCGTCTGCTTGATGCGGGTGACGGCCTCTTCGATCGAGGCGAGCGCGGCGCTCTGCTTGCCGGTGATGCCCGCGACCGAGACGTAATACAGAAAGCCCGAGGAGCCCTCGAGCACGGCGGGGAGCCGCGCGGCGTCGGTCGTCGGCGTGGCGAGGCGGATCGGCGAGATGCCTGCGCTGCGCAGGTAGGGGCCGAGTTCGCCGTCTTCCTCGGGCGGGATATCGACGCAGATCACCCCGTCGACCCCGGCCTTGACGGCCTCTGCCGCGAACCATTCGGGCCCGCGCGTGATCATCGGGTTGGCATAGCCCATCAGAACGAGCGGCACATCCGGGTGGCGCACACGAAAATCGGCTGCCATCTGCAGGATATCGGCGGTCTTCGTCCCGGCGGCAAGGCTGCGCAGATTGGCGCGCTGGATCGCCGGGCCATCGGCCATCGGATCGGTGAAGGGCATGCCGAGCTCGATCACATCGGCGCCGCCCTCGACGAGCGCGTCGAGGATCGCGGGCGTAGCGGCCGGCGTTGGGTCACCGGCGGTGACGAAGCAGACGAGGGCGGGGTGGCCCTTGGCGAAGGCGCCAGAAAGCCGATTTTGGGCGAGGCGGGTCAAAGCTTCACCCCCAGATGCTCGGCGACCGAGAAGATGTCCTTATCGCCGCGTCCGCACAGGTTCGCGAGAATGATCGAATCCTTCGGCATCGTCGGCGCGACCTTCTTCACAGCCGCAATCGCGTGGGCAGGCTCCAGCGCGGGGATGATGCCTTCGGTGCGGCAGAGCAGCTGGAAGCCGTCAAGCGCTTCGGTGTCGGTCACCGAGGTGTATTCGACGCGGCCGTTTTCCTTGAGCCAGGCGTGTTCGGGGCCGATGCCGGGATAGTCGAGGCCCGCCGAG
>CAILIO010000334.1 GCA_903834285.1 uncultured Sphingomonadales bacterium
CCCAGTTACAAGCGGCGTGTCAACTGGTGCAAACTCACTGCAATGGAAGTGTTAGAGGAGCGCGTGTTGCCGGGGCGCTGGATACCGATCGTGCCGACCTATGGGTGCATGGTCACGATCGACGGAAAGCGGAAGTTGTACGGTATGGTCCGGTTCGGGCGCGATCCGCAGAAGATGATCAACTACTGGGAAACGGCTGCGACCGAGAGCGTTGCCCTGTCGCCGAAGGCCAAATGGGTCATGGCCGAGGGGCAGGACGAACAACATGAAAATGAGTGGGCGCGTGCGAATCAGAGTGCGACGGCGTACCTGACGTACAAACAGACTGACATCAACGGCCAGCCCGCGCCGCCCCCGCAGCGACTGCAGCCGGAGCCGCCGCCTGCGGGGATCATTGAAAGTTTACAGATTGCTACAGGCAACCTGCGCGATGTGCTGGGTGTGGTCGATCCGGCGCAGCGGATTAGCGGGAACGTGAGCGGTAAAGCGTTGATCTCGGAGAAACAGCAGAGCGATACCTCATCGTTCCACTACTACGACAATCTAACCCGATCGATCGCGCACACGGGGCGGATCATCCTTGACTGGATCCCCTATATTTACAACCGGGAGCGGATTGTGGGGATCATCGGCGAGGATGGGCGCCCGGATCTGATCACGATTAACGGGCGCAAGGCCGATGCGGTCGATGAAATTGAAAATGATGTGACGATCGGTCAGTACGATGTGAATATGGATACCGGCCCAGGCTTCAACAGCAAGCGTCAGGAAGCCGTCGCCGCGATGACGCCTATGATGGAGAATGAGGAGCTGATGAAGGTCATTGGCGACCTGTATTTCCGCAATTCTGATTTTCCTGGTAGTGAGGTGATCGCTGACCGGCTGGCTTCGGTCAACCCGCTTGCGCAGATTGATGACAAGTCGGATATTCCGCCGCAGGCGCAGATGGCGATCAAGCAACTGCAGCAGCAGTTGCAGGCCGCGCAGCAGCAACTCCAGCAAGCGGGGATGGTGGTGAAGTACCGGCAGGATGTCGAAGCCGTGCGGCAGGCCGGGGAGACGCATCGGGCGACGATCAAGGCGCAGGGTGAGGCCGAGGACAGGCGTATCACTCAAGCCCAGAAGCAGCACGACACGGAGACTTACGCGCTGACGGCGCAGAACGTGGCCGAAATAAATGCGATTGCGCGGATTTTGACCAGCAAGGGCGAGCAGGCGCACGATTTGCGCAGGATGATTGCCGAATTCGATCAGGAACGGGAAATGGCAGATCGGCAGCTGGAAGCGAAATCCGCTCAGAATGAGGTTGTCGAATGACGGACAGTGACGAACTGGACCTGTTGCGCGAGTTTTTCCGCGCGTGGCAGTCATTCCATGCGCTCAACATGGCTGGCGTCGAGCAATCGGTGCTGGTTCCTGCGGCGCTGGAATTATCTGCGGCTGCGGGGCGTGTGCGCTACTGTCAGGCCGAACAGCAGGACAAGTTAGTCAACGGAGCAATGCATGCCAGCTAGCGAGCAAGTCGCCGAACACGTTCTGACGGGCGAGAATTTCGCGGAATTCGCGTTCAAGCGGCTAGGGTTGAGCGATCCCCCCGCAGAACCCGAGGCCGTTGTCAATGATGAGGCGGAAAAGCCCGCAGAACCCGAGGAACCCGATGAGGGCGTGGGGAAAAAGCGCGAATTGTCGGTGCGGATGTCCGAACTGGCGAACAAGCGGAAAGAGGCTGAGGCGAAAGCGGCTGAGGCCGAACGGCGCGCTGAGGATGCGGAACGTCGTCTAAAGGCGCTGGAGGAAGCAAACAAGCCGAAGACGAGTGATGCGCGGCCTGATCCGTCGCAATATGCCGATATCTCCAAATATGCGGAGGAACTGGAAAAGTGGTCACGGGCGCAGGCGTACATCGAATATGAACGCACGCAGGCCGAGAAATCGGCGAAAGCGGCTGAAGAAGAACTCAACCGGCGCTGGAACAGACAGTTAATCGATACGCGGAAAGACATTCCCGACTTTGACGAGGTGATGGAGAAGGCGAACGAACTGCAGGTCAGTCCCGAGGTCACGCAGGCGATCAAGGAGTCGGACATCGGCGGGCGCTTGGTGTATCACCTCGCGCAGCATCCGGATCTGACCCGTTCGCTGGCGACGACGAGTGTAGCGGGTGCGTTGCGGGAATTGGGCCGTGTCGAGGGCAGGTTGCTTGCGCAAAAAGAGGCGCCGGCGCAGAAATTAGCCCCGCGCATCGAGCGGGAGCGCAAAGAGGCTCCTGAGCCGATTACTCCGGTCCGTGGTGGCGCTGATATAGGCGGCATCGATCCGGATCACATGAGTGCAGCGCAGTGGAAGGCAGCACGCAGGGCTGGCAAGATCAAGTAGCGGCAGGACGCCGACCGGGCGCGAAGCGGGCTAAATCGCCGACGGGCGTAAAACGGACAATCCGATGACCTCCGCGTTAGTGGGGCTGGCAGTTTCAGTCAATCATTTACACCGGAGGTTATTGTGGCGAACACGCTACTGACGATCAGCAAGATCACTAACGAAGCACTGATGGTGCTTGAGAACGAACTTACGTTTACCGCCGAAGTGAATCGAGAATATGACGATCAGTTCGCGGTGGTCGGGGCCAAAATCGGCGCTGTGGTCAATGTTCGCAGGCCGGGACGCTTCATCGGCACGACGGGGCCGGCGCTGAACGTCGAAGATTTCAACGAAAC
>CAILIO010000335.1 GCA_903834285.1 uncultured Sphingomonadales bacterium
GGCCATCCTGGGTAGTCCGGTCCAGGGGCAAATACGGGAAGTCCCGCAATACCTGCCGTCCAAGAAGGCCGTTCGTCGCGCAGTCCGCATCCGCGCTCGCCCCGTCCTTCCAGTCCCGGCTTGTCGGCGTCCCCCACATGGTCACCGCCCCGTCCAGATCCATCCCCCCTGTGTGCGTCGGCGTGCTCCTGATGTTCGGTCCTCCGCTCGGCGTGTTCGGAGTCGGCCACATACTCATCGCCGCTTCCATCTGGCGCCAATATTGACCACTCACGCTGCCGTGACTGGCTTCGCTCCCCGGCACACTCATCGGAGTCGGCCAGAATCTCGCCTGGCTCTTTAGCCCCACCGTGCGCTTCCCCTTCGGCGTCGATCCCTTCGCTTCCACTACCTCCGCGCTCACTGATCGGCCACCATTCGGTGTCGCCGGTGTCATCCACTGTGTCGCCTGCTTCGCGAACTCCCCACCGCGCCCCTGTTTCCCTGTGTGGTCCGTTCCCGTCATCCCGTGTGGCGTCAGCCACATGGCCGCTTGATCCTCCAGACGAGATCCTCTCCCTGTGCTGTCCGGGCACGGTATCCCGCCGTTGGTCGTCACCCTCGGCGTGCCCCAATTCCGCACTGCTCCCGTCAGCGAGTCCGTCGCTCCCGGATGGTTCCCGCAGGATTCGGAGTCTTCCGCCCGGCTTGTAGGCCAATATGAAGCATCGATTCCTTGCATGCGAAGCCCCGACTTCGCCCGCCGTAAACAATCCAGCCTCGCTGCGGTAGCCCATCTGTTCCAGGCATAGCTGGACGTAAAGGAGGGCGGACATCCCGTGCGTGGGGACAAGTCGCCGGTGAAGGCGCTCAACGTGCTGACCAATGTGCCAGGAGGTTCGGTAATCCCCGTTCGCGCTAGCCACTTCCGCGGCGCCGCGAAGTCGCTCGAAGTGTTCCATGATTTCTCCGCGGTGGAGAAGAGTGAGGCTTGATATAAGTCCATCGACGTTTTCGATGAACGCAAACGCCGGTTGGATTTCGTCGATGAGCCTGACGTATTCGTGCCACAAACCGCTTCGTTTCCCGCCGATTCCTTCACGCTTACCGGCCACGCTGAGGTCCGTGCATGGAAATCCCCCTTCAATGAAATCCACCGCTCCACGCCACTGCGAGCCGTCGAAGGCGGCAATATCCGTAAAGATCGGTGCCGCTTCAATCGATCCGTCGGCCATACGCGCCGCCAGTACTTCGCAGGCCGCAAACTCCCGCTCGACGTAACAAACTGTTCGAGCGTCCGGTATAGCCATTCGGACTCCGATGCCAAGTCCATCGACCCCTGCGAACAGGGAAAGCACTCTGACGGAATGTGAATCCACATGGTCCATGGTCCTTTCTCTGGCTATCTGCAACATGTTGCGCCAGTCATTTTTTCCAAGGGAAGATTCATCCCGGAAGCCTCAGCGGCATAATCAAGCAGAATTCCGCCTCTGACTCGCCTGCCGCGATCCTTATGGCGTGCCTTGAGTCTGCGTAATGGATGACGACGCTGTCGCAATCCAAGGCGGAGAGTGCCGCAAGCACGTATTCTGGGTTGATGTCGATCGTCACGGCCTCGCCGAGCGCATCGCCGGGCGAGACCGCATCCACTGAATCGCTCGCCTCTCCGATGAATGAGTCCGCCGCTGCGGACACCGCAACGCGCCTGGCCCCCAAGGTGAAGGAGGCGGCGGGGAACGTCTTCGTATTCGCTAACTTATTAGTTGCGAACGGGATAACGCGCTTAATCGCGGCCGCCAAAGATGGCCCATTCACCGCCGCACAAGGCATATTGTCGCTCTTGCCTATGACATTACGCCAGTTGGGAAACACTGGCGGCAGAAGTCTCCCCATAACTTCGATGGCCCCGAAGCGGAACCAGATATAATGCTGGTCCGACAGGATACGGACGGCATCGCCGGTGCTCACCGACGGTAGCAACCGTGCAAGCCGCGAAAGCAGCGGCAACGGAATAACCACCGACGAGGTATCTGCCGCCTGCTGCTCCCATGAATGCGCCGAATGCACCAGTCGCCTTCCATCCGTGGCAACCATAGAGAATCCGCCCGCGCTTCTTTCGAGCATCGCGCCGCAGGGCGTAAACGAAGAATGCTTCCGCGGAATCGGAGAATGCTTCCGCGGAATCACGTGGGCTGCCTGTCGAATCATGCGCGCGAGCGCTCCGGCCGTAATATCACCCCATCGCTGGTCTCCCTGAAATACCCAAGGAGGGAGACGGCTGGCCGCCATGCCGACAATGACCGTGCGGGCACTTCCGGCCGTGATCGTCGCCAACTTGGGTGCATTGTCCCAAGCGCCACCCCGACTTCAACCGCAGTATTCTCATCTTCCGCCACCGCAGCGGCCTCACGGTCGAGATAATCATGCGGCAACCTGAAATCCTGTCTCACTTGCATATTTGCTCCGTTCTAAAGGGGGCGAATCTCCCCC
>CAILIO010000336.1 GCA_903834285.1 uncultured Sphingomonadales bacterium
AGTTCCTCGGCCATGCGCGCGTGGAACACGACCTGGAGGAGGAGATCGCCAAGTTCCTCCCGCAGAGCCGGCAAGTCCTCACGCTCGATCGCATCGGCCACTTCGTAGGCTTCCTCGATGGTGTAAGGTGCGATCGTCGCGAAATTTTGGGCGACGTCCCACTCGCAGCCCGTCTGGGGATCGCGCAACTTCGCCATGATCGCGAGGAGCCGCGTAATACCGGAAGCTGAAGGGTTGTCCGCGGTAGGGGAGACCTCTGGGGAAGCACTCATATCAACGGATCCTTGAGTTTGATAATATTTATTATGTTAAATGAAGGAACGGCCCATCAGCGGCGATACCCGGCAAACGCGAGCGCTGCCGCCAGGATGATCACCACCCATGCTCCTGCCATCATCATGCCCGACGAGAGCTTCAACCCGCGCAACCTGCCGTTCGCCAGCACGAGCACCAGCGCCATGACGATCCCGATCAGAGCAACGAACTTGTCCGGCGTCACAGTGTCATTTCCATCCCGTCATAGCCCGGCTCGACGTGCCCCGGCGTCTCATTGCACAGTGTCCGGTAATCCATGCTCTTGTCGAGATGCGTCAGCACGGCGCGACCCGCCCGGCAGGCTTCGACGAGTTCAAGCGACATCGCAAGATGCGCATGCGTCGGATGCGGCTGACGCCGCAAGGCATCGACCACCAGCACGTCTACCCGGTCGAACAGCGCGACCATCTCGCCGGTAATTGCACTGAAGTCCGTCGCATACCCGATTGACTTTCCTTCCTGATCGAACCGGAACGCCGTGGTCTGTGCGGGGCCATGCGGCATCTGGCAATGCGTCACGCCGATCCCGGCAACCATGCGCACCCTGTCGAGATTGTCGAGATTGCAGATCGTCGGATAGCCGAACTGACCCGCAAAGACATAACCGAAGCGCTGCCGCAGCCGCCGCACCGTCTCGTCTGCCGCATAGCCCGGGATCGGCGCCCCGCGACCCATGCGCAGCGGCCGCAAGTCATCGATGCCATGCGTGTGGTCGGCATGGTCGTGAGTCCAGACAACGCCGTCGATCCGGGCGATGCCGGTCGCGAGCAGCTGGTGCCTGAGATCCGTCGGCGTATCGACCAGAATGCGCCCGCCATCCGCGCCTTCGACCATGATCGCCACGCGCGTGCGCCGGTTTCGCGGCTCCTCGGGATCGCAATCGCCCCAGTCTCCTCCGATGCGCGGCACGCCCGTCGAGGTGCCCGAGCCAAGCACGGTCAGCTTCATGCTCGCGCCTTGGTGAACAGGCGGAAGAAGTTTGTGCTCGTCTGTTCGGCCAGCGCTTCTGCCGTCGTGCCCCGCAGAGCCGCCACGAAAGCGCAGGTATCCGAAACAAATGCCGGCTCGCAGACTTTGCCGCGATGCGGCACGGGCGCGAGGAATGGTGCGTCGGTTTCTACCAGCAGCCGCTCATCAGGTACCTCGGCAACAAACGCTTGTAGGTCTTTGGCATTCTTGAACGTCACGATACCCGAGATCGAGATAGTCAGGCCCAGATCGAGCACCGCGCGGCCGAACCCGGACGATGCCGTAAAGCAATGGATCAGGGCCGGAAACGCACCCGTCGCCATCTCCTCTGTCAGTATCCGCAGCGTGTCGTCTTCGGCGTCGCGCGTATGGATCACGATCGGCAGCCCCGTCTCGCGCGCCACGCCGATGTGGACGCGGAACAGGTCCTGCTGCACCTGCCGGTCAGAGTGATCGTAATGGTAGTCAAGCCCGGTTTCACCGATGGCAATCACCCGGGCATCGGCGGAGGCCTGCCGCAGCGCCTCGGCGCCGAGATCGGCGTGGGCATCGGCCTCGTGGGGATGAATGCCGATGCTTGCCCAAACGTCCGCCTCGCGGTGCGCGGTGGCGACCACCGCATCCCATTCGCTGCGCCGCGTCGAAATGTTGAGGAAGCCCGATACCCCGCGCGCCCGCGCGCGCACAAGCACGTCGGCCTGGCTCTCGATCAGGCCCTTGTAGTTGAGGTGGCAGTGCGAATCGATCAGCATCAGGCCGCGTCTTCCTCCGGCAGCTCGAGCCGCGGGAAAGCCGGGCTCGGCGCGGCAAGCCGTCCGCCACTCGCCACGCGCGCGAGGAACCAATCCGCTTGCACCAGCGCGGTTATCCCGCGCTCGTCGCCAGGAATTCCAAGCTGATCCAGTACCTTGTCCGCCGCAGTTGGCACAACCGGGCGGATCGCGATGGTGAGATCGCGGATCGCCATGAACAGTGTCATCAGCACAGCCCGCATCCGCTCCGGATCGCTCTTGCGCAGAGCCCAGGGCGCCTGCTCGTCGACATACTGGTTGCAGGCAAACACGGCCCGCATCCAAGCCTCGATCCCGCCGGAGAGATTCAGCGCGGCAAATTCGCGCGGCAATTCATCGTGGCATGCCGCGAACACCATGGCGAGCAGCTGGTCATCTGCCTCGATGCTCGTAAACTTGGCGACTTCACCGTCCATGTTCTTGAAAACCATGGAAAGCGTGCGCTGTACCAGATTGCCGTAGCTGTTTGCCAGTTCGGCATTGCACCGCGTCACGATGGCCTCGGGCGAATAGGAACCGTCCTGACCGAATACCACGTCGCGCATCAGGAAGTAGCGTAGCGTATCGACCCCGAACCGTTCGGCCAATGCCAGCGGATCGGTCACGTTGCCCAGAGACTTCGATTCCTTCTTGCCTCGGTTGAGCAGGAAGCCGTGGCCGAAGACCTGTTTCGGCACCTGTAGCCCGGCGCTCATCAGAAAAGCCGGCCAGTAGATCGTATGGAAGCGCACGATGTCCTTGCCGATGAGGTGCAGATCGGCCGGCCAATACGTCGCGTAATCTCCTGTTTCGTCAGGAAAACCGAGCCCTGTGATATAGTTCGTCAGCGCATCGACCCAGACGTACATGACATGGTTGTCGCTGCCCGGAACTTTGACGCCCCAGTCGAAGCTGGTGCGTGAAACCGAGAGATCGCGCAGCCCCTGGCTGACGAAGGCGATCATCTCGTTGCGCCGGCTTTCCGGGCGGATGAATTCGGCATCGTCGCGGAACAACGCCAGCAGCGGCTCCTGATACTTCGACAAACGGAAGAACCAGCTTTCCTCGACGGTCCACTCGACCGACGTGCCCTGGGGCGAGAGCTTCTCGCCCCCTTCCCCGTCGATCAGCTCGCTCGCGTCGTAATAAGCCTCGTCACGCACCGAGTACCAGCCCTCGTAGCGGTCCAGATAGAGGTCACCATTGGCCTCCATTCGGCGCCAGAGTTCCTGCGTCGAGGCATGATGGCGCGGCTCGGTGGTCCGGATAAAAATGTCATAGTCGACATTGAGAGTATCGGCCATTTCAATGAAATGGCTTGTCATTTCATTGGCGAGCTCGGCCGGAGTAATCCCGAGGTCGCGCGCCTTCTGCGCCATCTTGAGCCCGTGCTCGTCAGTTCCGGTCTGGAAGCGCACGTCGCGCCCCATCGCCTTGTGGAAGCGCGCAATGACATCCGCGGCAATCGCCTCATAGGCGTGGCCGATATGCGGCTTCCCGTTGGGATAACTGATGGCGGTCGTGATGTAATAAGGCTCGCCCATGGGCCGCTATTGTCCTTGGATTGGGTAAGCCCGCGCAAGAGCATTGCGTCAGGCCGCGCTCTCCCTAGTGCGCGCCACCGAAGCCAGCAAGCCGCCGATTTCGAGGAGCAGCAGCGCGGGCTCGAAGTTGTAGGTCGGGACTTGCGCGGCAAGGCTGGACAGCGCGGCGTGGGCCTCGACAATCTTCAGGCGCTTTGCGTCATTGCTGTGCGCCATGGCCTCGACCAGCACGCGCCGCGCCGCCTCGACAACCGCCAGCAGACGCTCACGATCGGGACGCGGCCCGAGGGAGGAGGACAGTTCGCCCCGCAGCGCCAGATCGGTATCACCTTCGGCCGCGAGCCGGGCCATGATTTGCCAGGCGCCGCCAAGATTGAGCTCGGCAAACGCGAGCGCGGCGCCCGGCGCGCCGCTGCCAGCGGCAATCGCGGCTTCCAGCGCTGCTCCTCCGAGCTGCGGCGCTTCCGCGGCCAGCGCGCGCGCCATGTCATCCGGCGCCAGCGGCTGAAACCGGAGCACGGTGCAGCGCGAGCGCACAGTCGGCAGCAGCCGCCCGATCTGGTGCGTGACCAGCAGGAAGAACGTGCCCTCGGGTGGTTCCTCCAGGCTCTTGAGCAGCGCGTTGACCGCGCCTTTCTCCAGATCGTCGGCCGCATCGATGATCACCGCGCGCCGCGCGCCCAGGGTCGGGCGGGTCACGAGCCGGCGCTGGACGCCGCGGATCTGGTCGACGCTGATGTTGCGCTTGCGGTTATAGGCCTTGCCCTCGTCGCGCTTCTTCGCTTCGTCCTCACTGCTCGGGAGCGGCTCCAGCACGTGGATATCGGGATGCGCCTCGATCGGAGGCTGCGGGACGCCGGGTTCGGCGACCAGGTCGGCGGCCGCCGCGCGGGCAAATCTGGCTTTCCCGAGCCCCTCGCGCCCGGCCAGGATCCAGCCATGGTGCATGCGCTGCCCAACTCGCGCGGCGCGCCAGATGGCCCAGGCCTCGTCGTGGCCGATCAAGCGCTCCACAGGCCGTCCACAGCAGCAAGGACACGCGCGTGGACAGCCTCGGGCGTCCCCTCTGCTGCAACCTGTGCGAAACGGTCCGGCTCCGCCTCGGCATAGCGCAGGAACGCAGCTCCCACCCGCGCGTGATAGTCCGCCGCACGTCCGCCGATCCGGTCAAGCGCGCCGGCATCGCGCTTCTGTACACGCGCAGCCGCTTCGGCGGGATCGAGCGACAACAGCATGGTGCAATCGGGCAAAAGCCCCGCACTGCCGATCCGGTGCAAGGTCAGGATATCCCTGTCCTCCAGCCCGCTACCCCCGCCCTGATAGGCGCGGCTGCTGTCGAGATAGCGATCGCACACCACCCAGGCCCCGCGCGCCAGGGCGGGACGGATCAAAGTCTCGACATGGTCGGCCCGCGCGGCGGCAAACAGCAACGCCTCGGCCCGCGTGCCCCAGCCCAATCCATCCTTGGCCGGCCCATCCTTGTCGAGCAGCAGAGCGCGGATTGCCTCGGCGCCCGGTGTCCCGCCCGGTTCGCGCGTGGTAACGACTTCCAGCCCGCGCGCCCTCAGCGCGTCGGCCAGCAGCCGGCTCTGGGTTGATTTGCCGACCCCTTCTCCGCCCTCGAAGACAATGAACCGGCCTGTCATTGCCCCACCATCGCCAGCAAACCGTTGCGCAACCGCGCCATAGTTCCGGCCGCCGGAACCGCATCGGACGCCACAAGTGGCAACCGCGTCTCGCCTTCGCACGGCACCCGCACGATCAGGCTGGCGACCTCGTCGCCCTTGGCGATCGGCGCCCGCAACGGCCCCTTGTAGCGCACGCTCAGCGCGTAGTGCGCGCCGGTTCCGCGCGGCAGGGTCAGCGCGAGGGGATGCGGCGCGACTAGCCCGACGCTGCGCGCCTCACCGCCCTGCACCCTGGCAGAGCCGATGCGCGCGCCTTGCGCAAAGAGCGAATGCGCCTCGAACGCGGCAAAGCCCCATTCGATGAAATCGCGCGATTCCTTCGCCCTGACTTTGCCGTTGTCATAGCCGCCGACCACCATCATCAGCCGCCGCCCATTGCGGCTTGCGGAACCGACAAGGCCGTATCCTGCCTCGTTGGTGAACCCGGTCTTGACCCCGTCCGCGCCTTCGATGTGTCCATAGAGCGGGTTGTGATTGGGCTGCTCGATCCCACGAAAGGCAAGCCTCTCGTGCCCGTAAAAGCGGGCATAGAGATCGGGATGCCGGGTGATCAGCGCGGTGCTCAGCGTGGCGAGATCGGCGGCGGACACATACGTCTCGCCCTCGTCCATCCAGCCATTGGCGGTGTTGTAATGCGTGTCCTTCATGCCGAGTTTTCTCGCTTCGGCATTCATCATCTCGGTGAAGGCACCGACGCTTCCCGCGACTCCTTCGGCCAGCACGACGCAGCCATCATTGGCTGAAACCGTGACGATGCCCTCGAGCAGCTCCGCCACCGAGGTGTCGCTGCCATCGGTGAGGAACATCGTGCTCCCCACGCGGTGCCATTGGCGGAAAGCCTCGTGGCTCATCGTGAAGCGCTGGTCGAGCTTCAGTTTGCCCGCCTTGATGAGCTCGAAGGCGACATAGCTCGTCATGATCTTGGTGAGCGAGGCCGGCACGAAGCGGCGATGCGACTGGCGCTCGAACAGCACGCGGCCGCCGTTGACATCGATCAGCAGCGCGATCGGCGCGGAAACCTGGGGCATGGCTGGCAATGCATTCTGCGCTGCCTGCGGCGCAGGGGCCGCCGCGCGCACCGGCAGGGCGGCCAGCGCGGCGATCAGTACGGCGGTCACGATCCTCGAGTGCAAGCGCGGGTCCTCAGCCAGTTCGGGACCGCGCCGGGACGAGACTAGTCGCGCACGATCCGGGCCCCGGCATAGCCCGCAGCGCGGGCCTTCGCCAGTCCGCGCTCGGCCTCATCCCCGGAGGAAAACGGCCCGCTGCGAACGCGCCAGAGCGAGCCGGCCTGCGCCAGCGATCCGCCCGCCTTGCGCGCCGCCGCATCGGCATTGGCACGCTGCGAGAACGCACCGATCTGCACAAAGTAGCGTCCAGCTGCCGCTGCTGCCGAATGCTTGTGCGGCTCGGCAGATGGCGCGGGCTTGGGCGCGACCGCGGCCTCCACCTTCGGCGCAGGCTTGGGAAGCGGCTTCGGTTCAGGCTTGGGCGACACCGCAGCCACTGCCTTCGGTTCCGGCTTGGCAGGCACGAGTGCAGGCTTTGTTATCGCCACCGGTTTCGGCGCATCGCTTGCCGCCACTTGCGTCGGATGGATTGTCACCGGCAAGTCGGCCACCGGCGGTTCCAGCCCGAGCTTGCGGCGCAGCGCAGCGAGCAGGCCCATGGGCGTATCCATGCGGCGCGGCGCGGCTTGCCCGGTGCGCAGCAGCGCGCGTTCGGGTTCAGGCGGATTGACCCGGCGCACCCGCACCGGCGCGGACGCATCCCCCGGAAGTCCGAGATCCGACCAGGCCATGGGCGAGAGCGCGACCAGCCCGTCGCCGCTCATCGGCCCGCGTCGATCGATCCGCACGAGGATCGTCCGGCCGCTCGAAAGCGAGGTTACTTCGACATAGCTCGGCACTGGCAGCGTGCGGTGCGCGCCGCTGATGCGCGGCGCTGCGCCGTCTTCGGCGCCCGTTGGCACGGCTTTGCCCACGGCATCGTAATTGAGCGTATCGGCAGGCGTATACGTTATGCCGTCGACCACGAAGGGATCGCCCAGCGTTACCGGATAGTCGCCCGCGGGCCCCGTCATCACGGGCGGCGGCGCTTTGCGCTCGCGTGCCGTTGCGGGGCCTGTCAGGCCGCTGCCCAGCGCAAGCACCAGTGCCAGCGCCAGCACGCCATTGTTCCTGTTAACGGACAAGTTCATCAGCCAGAAGTCCCACCGAGAGGGCGTAGAGATTCGAGCAGTTGTAATCGAGGATAACTCGATAATTTCCGGTTAGCAGGTAGGCGGTCTGCCCCGGACCGTCGGGTTCGAGCAGGCTTGCAAGCGTATCATCGGTCAGCGTCGGCGCGCGCGGCACGACGCCGAGCGCCTTCCACTCGCGCACCGTCTTCCACCGCGAATGCCGCGCGAAGACTTGCTGACAGCGCGGGCTGGCCAGCGCTGTGCCCAGCGCAGGGCGGTCCAGCGGCAGGGTCACATCTGCCGCGACGCCCCAGGCCTCACCCGGTCGCCAACCGGCATCGCGAAAGTAATTGGCTATCGAGGCCAGCGTATCGGGCTTGCTCGCCCAGATATCGGCAAAGCCGTCGCCATCGCCGTCCTGCGCAACACGCAGATAGACGCTCGGCAGGAACTGCGGGTTGCCAAACGCGCCGGCCCAACTGCCGACCAGCTTGCTACGCGGTACACCGCGATCGACCATCTTGAGCAGCGCGATGAATTCGTCGGCAAACAGCGCGCGCCGCCGCCCTTCATAAGCCAACGTGGCGAGCGAGCGGGCAAGGTCAAAATCGCCGGTATAGGAGCC
>CAILIO010000337.1 GCA_903834285.1 uncultured Sphingomonadales bacterium
GAGCCGACCGGGCTCAGGCCGTATTGCAGGTTCTTCCACTTTTCGTAGAAAAGCGCGCCGTTGAGGCGCAGCTTGCGATCGAACCACGAGGTCTTGAAGCCGACCTCGTAGTTGTTGAGCGTATCGGCGACGTAGGGGTTGACGTTGGGCCGGCGGTTGTTGCCGCCAGGGCGGTAACCCGTCGAGTATGTCGCGTAGATCAGCCGGTCCGGATCGATCTTCCATGTCAGGTTGACGCGGTGCGTCTCGCCGCTCTGCTTGGCCTGGCGGTCGAAGTTGTTGCAGACGCGGTCGTCGGCAACCACTGCGATACAGTTCGAGGCGGTGGTGCCCGACTTGAAGCCGGAGAAGCCGACGAAAGTGTTGTTGACCTTGAACACGCGGATACCGCCGGCCAGTGTCAGCTGGGGCGTGATATCGAACGAGCCGTCGATGAACGCGGCATAATCGCGGTCGACACGGTAGGCGCGGGTGGCGAAGAGGTCGTCGCCCGCCTTGGGCACTGCCGGCGAGTTCGGGATGCCGGAAATGCCGTTGATGTAGTAGTCCGCGACGATCCGGTCAGTCTGGCGCTGGTAGAACACGCCCGCAACGAGCTTGTACCGCTCGCCGGTGGGCGAGCTGATGCGCAGTTCGTGGCTCTGCTTGGTGTAGTCGTCGTGGTTGTGGACCTGCTGCGTCGGATCGAGGAAGCTGCCGTCCGCCGCCTGGAAATAAGTGTAGAAGCCGCCCTGGAACTGGTCGTAGGCGACCGAGTATTCCGAGTAGTCGGCAAGGTTTTCGACCCGGCGATCAAAGTAGCCGCCGGCGTAGGTGAGGTCCCAGTTACCGATCTTGCCGTTGATGGTCAGCGTGGCGAGCGCCCAGGCATCGCGGTTGTAGGAGGGGCCGAAGTCGGTCACCTTGAGATCGCCGTAGCGCGGATCGAACAGGAACGAACCGCGCGTGACCTGGTGCTGGTAGATCACCGAGGGCTCGATGGTCCAGCTGTCGTTGAGATCGACCTTGAGCGCGGCGCGGCCGCCGGCGGTGTCGGTCTTGTTGACGTTGTCCTTGACGAACTTGGCGTTGTTGACGGTGACGTTGGTGGCGGGATCGCCATCGCCCAGCGTGAAAGTGCGGCTGCCCGGAATGCTATCGATATAGCCGCCGTCGTGCTGGTAGAACGCCATCAGGCGCAGCGCCGCGCGGTCCGAAAGCGGAATGTTGACGAAGCCCTCGACGCTGCCGCCGCCGGTGCCCTTGCCAACCTTGTTGCCCGAGACATCGATGCGTCCCGAGAACTCCTTGGTATCAGGCTTGTTGGGAATGATGCGCAACGTGCCGGCGAGCGAGCTCGACCCGAACAGCGTGCCCTGCGGACCCGACAGCGCCTCGACCCGGGCAATGTCGTAGACGTGAAGGTCGACCGCGCCGGCGATCGTCGTGACCGGGACTTCGTCGAGATAGAGCGCCGCAGTGGGCTGCGAACCGCCATGGAGGCCATCGCCGCCGCTGGTGATGCCGCGGAAGGACAGCTGCGTCTGGCCGGGGCCGAACGACTGGAAGCTGACGCTGGGCAGAACCTTGGCGTAGTCGTCGAAGCTGGTGATGTTGAGCTCGTCGAGCTTCTTCGTGCCGAGCGCCTGAATCGAGATCGGCACGCTCTGCAGATTCTCGCTGCGCTTCTGCGCTGTCACGATGATTTCGGTGCCGTCGGACCCGGAGGTCGTCGCGCCCGCGGCTTGCGGGCTGTCCTGCGGGGCTGTCTGCGCGAGGGCCACGGGTGCCGCGAAGGCCGCGGTCGCCATGAGAATGCTGCGCGAAACGCGCGAATAGGCCGTCTTCATATTATTTTCCCACCTCATTGGTCCCCCAGGACAGGGCGGACCGTGGTCCGACTTGGGGATAATTTCAACCGTGTTTCAGCGATGTTTCGCCTTGCATTGCCATGCGTGGCCGATTTGCAACGTCATATCTACCACCCCTGCGGCGCGGCGGGATAGGCGTCCAGCACCGCGCCGAGCGCGGATTTGAGCGGATCGAGGAAGGGTTCGTAGGGCTTCCAGGCTTCGGTGCCTTCGCGGAAGATCGGGCGGCGAACCTGTTCGGAGCTGGGTGTGCGCACTGCGCGTTCCGTTTCGTAGAAGGCAAGGCAGGCGGGCTCGAACGGCAGGCCGCAAGCGTCCAGCAGCGCGCGCACTTCGGCTTCGGTATCATCGACCATGCGTTCGTAGATCACGCGGTGGACCGCGCCCGGCATGACGCGATCGAGATGCGCCATGAGGCGGACGTAGTCGCGGTAGTAAGCGCCCATGTCCTCGAGCGAATAGGAGAAGCCCTGCCCGCGCGCGAAATGCTGCTTGAAGTTGGAGAAGCAACACGAGAGCGGATGGCGGCGCGCGTCGATGATCTTCGCGTTCGGCAGGATCAGGCGAATGAAGGCGGCGTGGAGCCAGTTGTTGGGCAGCTTGTCGATGAACAGGGGCCGCACCGTGTGGCGCTGGACGCGCGTGCGCTCAAGATATTGTGCACCGAGATCGTGCAGCATGGCGGGGTCGATCGTGGCGAGGCCTTGCGGGTATTCGGTGATCGTGCGCGCGAGAATGCCGATATCCGGCAGTTCGCTGGTACCTTCGACCTGGCTGTGGCTGGAGAGTATCTGCTCGACCAGCGTCGAGCCCGCGCGCGGCATGCCGAGGACGAAGATCGGATCGGGCGCGGGGCAACCGGCGCCTTCGAAGCGCGCAAACAGCTCCGGCGTGGCAACCGCGATAGCGGCATCGACCGCGGCGGTGGTGTCAGCCGCCTTGTAGGGCATGCGCTTTTTCCGCAGCAAATTGCCCGCAGCATAGTGCGCAAAAGCCGCTTCCGGTTCGCGGCGATCCTCGTGCGCCTTGCCAAGCGCGAAATCGAGGTGCCAGCGGTCTTCGGGGCCAATCCTTTCGTCCGCGAGCGCGCTGCGCATCATCGCAATATCCTCGTCGCTGAAGCGCACGGTCTTGAGGTTGGCGAGGCTCCACCACACCTCTCCAAGGCCCGGCTGGATCTGGAGCGCGCGGCGATAGGCGGCAACGCCTTCGTCCAGCCGGCCGACCGTCTTGAGCAAGTGGCCATAGCTCATCCAGACCTTGGGCTGGTTTGGCGCATCCGCCAGCACGCGGGCATAAAGCGCGAGCGCCTCGTCGAATTCGCCGATGCGGCCATAGGCGGCGGCCTGCAGGTTGGCGTTGCCGAGGTTGTCGGGATCCTCGTTGGTGACTTGCGCCAGTTCCTCGAGCGCTTCGGTCACACGCTCGGTGCGGTAGAGCACGAGCGCGAGATTGGCGCGCGCGGGGGTGAATTCAGGGGCCAGTTCTATCGCGCGGCGCAGCAGGTTTTCCGCATCCTGATAGCGCCCGATGCGGCCAGCGAGCTCGGCAAACAGGCGGATCGCGCGCACGTCGAACGGATTTTCCTTGAGCAGTGCGCGCAGCAAAGGCTCTGCCTCGTGCAGCACATTCGCGTTCATCGCCATAGCGGCGCGAACGAGGCGGGGATCATAGCTGCGGACGTGTTGGGGGGGGCTGGCCATTGCGCGCGCAACAAACACGCGTGACGCGGCGCAATCAAGCGTTAGTACATGGGGCAAACAAGAATGGGAGCCTTGATGAACCAGAAACCCCGCGGCCTCAATTTCTGGATGGTGCTGGCGCTGTGCGTGGGCAACATGGTGGGATCGGGGATCTATCTGCTGCCCGCAACGCTGGCGCCCCTGGGCACCAACCAGCTGCTGGGTTGGATGGTGACGATTGCCGGGGCAACCTGCCTCGCCGCCGCCTTTGCGCGGATGGGCGCGCGGCTGCCGGGTTCGGGCGGGCCTTATGCGTATGTCTCGGCGGCGTTCGGCCCCTTTGCCGGGTTTGCGACAGCGTGGAGCTACTGGGTGATGCTCTGGGCGGGCAACGGCGCGATTGCCGTGGCGGTGGTGAGCAACCTCAGCCTGGTGGTGCCGTGGATCGGCAAGACGCCCGGCGTGCCAGCCGTTATGGCGGTCGCCTGCGTGTGGGGGATGACCTGGCTCAACATTCGCGGGGTGCGCGCGGCGGGGGCGTTTTCGGTGGTAACGACCGCGCTCAAGCTGATGCCGCTGGTGCTGCTGATCGCGCTGGCGCTGTGGTTTGCGGCGAGCGGCCTGCCGCGCGTGGCGCCGGCGGCGGTCTCCATCGCGCCGGGGGCGATTGCGACGGCGGCGGGGCTGACGTTCTGGGGCTTCCTCGGCCTTGAATCCGCGACTGTGCCCGCCGGCAAAGTGGAGAACGCGGCGCGCGTGGTGCCGCTCGCCACGATCATCGGCGTGTTGCTGACGGGCGCCGTCTACTTCGGCATCAGCCTTGCGTTCTGGGCCTATATGCCCGCGGCCGAAGCGGCTGCCTCCCCTGCCCCCGTGGCGGATTTCCTCGGGCGCACCTTTGGCGGCAACATGGCATCGGTGGTGGCGGTGTTTGCCGCGATCAGCGCGTTCGGCACGCTCAACGGGTTTATCCTGCTGCAGGGCGAAATGCCGCAGGCCATGGCGCGCGGCGGGGTGTTTCCGGCCTGGTTCGGCAAGGACGGCGCGCGCGGGACACCGGTGCGGGCGCATATCGTGTCCTCGCTGCTGCTGAGTGCGGTGACCTTGCTCAATTATGGGCGCGGCCTTGGCGACCTCTTTCAGTTCATCGCCTCGGTGAGCCTTGCAGCGGGCATGCTGGCCTATTTCATGAGCATGCTGGCGGCCATCCGCCTGCTGCCCGAGGAGCGCGGCCTGATCCTGCTGGCGCTGGGCGGCGCCGCGTTCATCGGCTGGGCGACCTGGGGCCTCGGCGCGAGCGCGGTGGGCTATGGCCTCGGCCTCGTGCTGGCGGGTGTGCCGGTCTACCTCGCGGTGCGGAGGGGGCAGGAGATGGCGGCGGCGACATGAACTGTCGCGCAATGACAGTTCCACCACCCTTCGGGCTGATGGAGGGGTTCTCTATGCCTTCCGCCCGGCATAGGCCGATCGTGCCATGACGATCGCGGCGTAGTAAACCACGCCGATCACGAGCCAGCGCAGCGTGGCAACGTCCATGCTCTTGACCACGAAGGCGGCGAGCAGGACGGCCGGGATGCCGCCAAGGATGATGCCGGTGACGATGCGCAAGTCGATCTCGCCGATCCGGATGTGGCTGATGCTGGCGCCGGCACCGGCAATTCCAGCACTGCCCGCCATGACCGGGAAGGCATAGCGCGGGTCCATGCCCATCAGGCTGAACATGATGAGTGTAGGCGCGTAATTGCCGATGCCGAAATTGACGAGCACGCCGAGCGTGAAATTGACCACGAAGGCGAGCAGCATCCATGGGAGCGCCAAGGTGGCCGCCGTGCCTCCGCCGGGCATGAGGTGAAGGTTGATCATCACGAAGATCGTGGCCGCGATCACGAGGCCAAGCGCAACCACCGCCTGCACCAGCCAGACCTCGGCGCGCGCCACCAGCGGCGCACCGACCAGCGCGCCCGCGAGCAGCGCCGCGATGCACCCCACAAGCAATACCGGATCGACCTGAACCCCGAGCAGGATCATGAAGATGATCGCCTGCACGATCGACGGGCCCGAATGGCCCACAAGCATGGTGTTCGGGATCAGCCGATCGGGGACCATGCGGCGGAACTTCATCCACGCCGCGGTCGGCGCCATCGAGCCAATGCCGAGCGTATCGAAGAAATTGGTCACCGCGCCGAGCAGCATCGCTTCCGGATCCGGCGCTGTACGCTGCACGATCGCGGCGCGAAGTACCGCCCCGAAATAGAGCAGCCCCGCAAACCCGAGCGGAATCAACAGCGCAACCAGCATGAACGTCCCCCGTCCGGCCCCGACCGCGCGAGGCTAACCGAAACCGGCCGCGCCGCAAATTGATTAACCGGCGCGGGGAAGGACTGTCCACAAGCCGGAGTTTGCTACGCGCAACAGTGGATAATGACCGGGAC
>CAILIO010000338.1 GCA_903834285.1 uncultured Sphingomonadales bacterium
CGCTGCCTTCGGTCGGGCTACGCCCTCCCTACGCCAGCCCCAGCGCAAAATCCGTGCCCGTAATCAACCCCAACGCAACGCCGCCAGGTGGTCCCCTTTTGCACGCCGATAGTGGGTCCCGTTTGGACGCCGATTGACAGCCGGTGGTGCCGGCGCGGGATGGCCTACCAGTCGCCGGGATTGCAGGCCTGTCCGACAGCGCGTTCAAAACCGCGCCCTCGCCACGCCAGAGGCGCCATCACTAGCGCCGCCATCTAGGCCCGAGACTCCGCAGGATTTTCTGCAACTTCCGCCCGGCACAATGCCGGATGATCCCGGAGCCCCAGCGATTGGAGGTTGAGCTAGCCCAACATTTGAATTCGCTGCGTAAGGCCGCCGCAGTCAGAGACGATTCAGGGCAACGTTTGCAATCCGTGCGGATGACCGCGCATCCAGCCAGAATGTCAGCAGGTGTGCCGGACATTCCGAATCGACGGTGAAGTCCGCAGAGTATGTCTCCCCGCGCGTCGGATCAGGCTCGCCGTTGGCGGCCTCATCACGGCCAGACCCACACGACAGGGACACTCGCAAAGCGCGAGCCTGATCCTTGCTGACGCCTGGTGTCTGCCACGTCAGGCGGTAGTTCCCGGGCGTGAGGATCAACGTCTGGCGCAGCACCGGGACAGATACCGCTGCCTTGACATCGATGGTGAGGATTCGCTGTCCTGGCCGATCTTCTGCCAGCGCGATATCAACATCGCCCCGGTCCGACAGCACCCAGTTGAAACCAGAGGATGGTTTGGTAAGATCTACCCTCTCGAACTCGCCATCGTATACATAGGAGCGCGAATTCGGACAGTTGAGGTGCCAGACGGCTTGCGCTTCGGCATACATGTTCGACAAAATTAGCTTTTGGGCCAAATCCTCGGTCGAAGCGCAATCCCAAATTCCAGAGCCTGTCCGCAGCATCACGTCGACCCGCTGCGAGAGCTGGTCCGGCGGAAGGTTTCCGATGTACGTGGCATAGACCGGGGCCCAGTTTGGCAGGAGTTTCAGCCGTTCGGAAATGGCATGCCTGCCTTCGGGCGTTGCAGAAATGACCGCCAGGAACTTGTCCCGGTTCTCGTCGTCGGGCGTTTGCCGCAAAAGCGCATCGAGGCGCTGGGCAGCCACCTTCACGTCGTCAACCTGAAGCGCCTGATCCATCCAGTAGAGCTGGGTCAGGGCGTCGCGCCAACCCATCTGGCTCGTCACCGCAAATGTCTTCTGGGCGGGAGCAAGCTGCCCCGCATAGAGCTGGGCGCGAGCGAGGATCGACACTGTTTGCGCGGAAATCGGATCCGATACAATGGATCGCCGCGCATAGCCGATGGCGCTGGCCGGGCCGGTTTGAACGAAAGCCATAATGGCCTTCGAGCGCGCCGCACCCGTGTCATACGGCCAGCCGACCAGACTGGGCGCGTTTGGAAACAGGCGGCTCTGGCGATCGGAACCGCTCAGCAGTGCCGCCACAACGAATGCCACGAGACCAAATATTGCCAGGGCCTTGCCGATAGGGCCCGCAGTGCCGGAAGCAATCTTGGCCGGCACGATCAGGGGTCCGTCTTCGAGCTGTATTGATAGTAATTGTAGCCGTAATACTCAGAGTAGCTGTTGCCGCTCGCGGTCGGGTCGAACTTGGTCAGCACGCCGCCAAGGATATTGATACGTGTATTGCGCAAGCGGCGCAGAGTGGTCTTGAGCGAGCCACGGCGGCTACGATCCGACTGGATGACGATGACCACCCCGTCCACCAACGCTGCCATAAGCGGCGCGTCGGCGAGCCCCAGCACTGGCGGGCTATCGAGAATGATAAGGTCGAATGTTTCGCTCAGCTCATCAAGCAATTGCTGCATCATGCTGGAGCTCAAAAGCTCGGTCGGGCTGGGCGGGATCGGACCCGACGTGATCACCTTCAAGTGCTCGACGTCGGTATCGCGCAACGCGTCCTTGATCGTCGCTTGCGCCGTCAGCAAACTCGACATGCCGATCGAATTGTCGCCGCTGTAGCCTGGGAGGGAGCGGTGCAGTGCCGGACGGCGCAAGTCGACGTCGAGCAGGACAACGCTCCGACCAAGCCGCGCGATACCTCTTGCCATCGCAAGGCTCGTGGTCGACTTGCCTTCGGCGGGCTGCGCGCTGGTCACCAGCATGGTCTTCGGAAGACCCGATGCGGTGGAATAGAGCAGCGCGCTGCGAAGCGAGTTGTAACCCTCGCTGATGGGCGACTTCGGATCGCTCATCGCCGCTTCGACTTCGATGTCCTGCGCCAGCGGAATGACGCCGAGCAACGGCAATTGCAGCTTGCCCTCGACATCTTCCGGCACCCGCACTGAGTCATCAAGCTGGGTGCGCAGGTAGACGAAGCCAGCCGCGAGGATCACGCCAGCTGCCAACGCGATCAGCAGGTTGCGGAACAGATTGGGAGAGCTGGGCTTGATGGGTGCGATAGCCGTATCGATGATCGCGATATTGCTCGCACTGATCCCAGCGGCCGCATTGAGCTCCTTGTAACGCTGCAGCAAGCCTTCGTAGACGGTCCGGTTGGTGTCGGCCTCACGCTCGAGCAGGTGATACTGCACCAGCCTGTCCTGCTCCTCCAGCGAGGAACCCTTCAGCTGGTTCACTTCGTTCTTGAGGCTCCCCTCGGCCTGAAGTGCAGCATCGTACTGCTGCTTGACCGAGGCCTCAATGCTCTTCGCAACGTTCTGCAATTGCGCATCGATCACGCCCACCTGCGCGCGCAATTGCTGCACGGCGGGATAGTCCTCAAGATGGTTGGCGCGTTGCTTCTCCAGTTCCGCCATATCGCGCGCACGCTCTGCCAGCAGCTGCGAGATCGCGGGGTTTGCCAGAACGTCGGGAGAGTTCAGGGCATTGGAGCCGGAAATCAGCCTCCAGCGCTGCTCGGCGGCGATGCGTACCGCTTGCGCTTGGTTCGCTGCGCCGTTGATTTGCTGCAAGCTTGCCGCCGTGATCGAGCTGTCGCCGCTGCTACCGCCGGCAGGCCCTTTGCTGTCCCGGTCGCGGATCAAGCCGGCGAACCGCGCATAGGCATTGAGGTCCCGCTCGGACTTTTCCAGTTTTACCCGCGCTTCCGCCAGTTGTCCGGAGATAAAGTCGCGCGCGTAGGTGGAACTGTCGTACCGGCGCTGAAGGTTTGCCTGAATGAATTCCGATGCAAACGTATTTGCCAGTTGGGCGGCCAAATCCGGCTGCGTGCTTTCGAAGCTCACTGTGGCAAGGCGGCTGTTCCTGGGCAGATCGACACTGCGGGCCTTGTCCAGGGTGCGGATCGTCAGATCCTGAATTTCCTGGCGCGAAGCACTGCCGTTAGGTTCCGGCACCGCCATCGCGCCGTAAAACTTGGCATTCCCGAATAAGCGCAGCTTCTGCGCCACACGTTCGGCCAGCGCACGGCTCTTGAGAATTTCGACCTGGGTTTGCAGGAAGCGGTCGGTGTCCGAAGATGCTACGACGGGGTCCTGCTGGGTGTCGTCTTCCTTGCCCAGAACCTGCGCGGATTGGTCGTTGATCTGCAGCGTCGTGGTGGCTGTATACCGCGGTGTTTGCAGCAAGGTCACAATGACCGCGAGTGCAAGCGCAGCGGCAATGATGATGATGATAACTTGCAGATTGGCCCGAACAATCGTGATGATTTCACGAATATCAAATGATGGCTCACTGCCCTCATAACCAAAGTCGTCCCCATACCCCCCAGACTCAACGATGGAGTGTTGATTGGGTTCGGCCGAGCCCGAAGTGTTGGTGATTTGCTGCACAATACCGCCGTGACTAGAACCGGGTGAAAACGTTGAAGAGGGGCGCTGCCTGGAGAATGTCTCTATACAGGGACTTGGCCCGCGAGAGGCCAACCACAACGACATCGCCGCCGAGGATTTGGGGGTCGGGATCCGCACCCGCACGAATCCTGGCAAGATCGAAGCGCGCAACCATGCGTTGGTTGTTGACCGAGCGGAAAACGATGATTTCGTCCAGCTTTGCAATCGGGGTCGGGCTCTGCGCGAGCGCGATTGCGCCGAGCAGCGTGGTCTGAGGGCCGACCGGGTAAGAGCCCGCCTTCGCCACCTGGCCTTCGACCGTCACAACCTGGCCGGCTTGCTCCACCACGTTCAACGTGACGCTCGGAGACCGCAAAAACCGTGTGCTGAGCTGCGAGGCCATCATGGCCGATGCGCCAGCCGGGGTCAGACCGCTGACTTTGATGGCACCGATCAAGGGAAACTGAATGTATCCGGCGTCATCGACCGGGAGTTTTTCAAGGCTGAGGTCGGGCTCGCCAAAGACGGTAACGCCGATGATATCGCCCGGGGCAATGAGATATGCAGTAGGGGCGACGGCCTTGTCGATAGGCGGAAAGGCGTCGTACGCGGCAGATCCATGCGGGAGTTGCTTGTACAATTGCGACGAACAGCCGGCAAGCGATGCGCCGGCGGCAAGCAGCAAGAAGGCGCCCGATTTCTTCACTTTGAACGATGCTCCCAACAAGCCCCAGTGCCTCGTCGAGCTAGCGATGCCAGCTTCTTTGGCCCAGCGCAACACGCTATGTTTCCGCGAAATTCGGACATCTGGCTAATGTCCTCGCTGCGCTGCAGCAGGCGCCAGAAGAAAGCCCACCGCCACTGCCGCCAATGCCGCAAGCGCCATGCTGCGCAGCGGATAATCATCGATCGAATGCAGCGCCGTGACGAGCAAAATGCCGCCCGCGAAGATGACTTGTGCACGGTAGACCGGATCACCCTTCGGACCACGAGCAGCCCGCCACGCCCGAACCAGCAAAATGCCAACCACCAGCAAGGTCAACCCCAGAATGACCAGTCCCGGTAGTCCGCCCTCAAGCGTCCATTCGAGCCAGTCATTATGAGCGCGTACCGGCCGGGTCGGATCGACCGTGTCAAGCCGTTCGGCTGCTTCCAGCATCGGCACGATCGTGCCGACACCGCTGCCGATAGGCCAGACCTGGCGGATCGAGTAAGCCGTATCGACCCAAAGATCCCAGCGTGCTTCGTGCGTAAGTGAGAATCGGTCGATCACTTTGCCGACAGCGGGAAGCTGGGTGAGTGCGGATGCGACCACCAGAAGCCCGACTGCAGTACCTGCAAGCCACCCCAGCGTCCGCCCCCTGATCCGCAGCGCCGGCGCCAGCATGATGAAGAGCATTGGCAACACGAGAACGACGAGCGCAATCCCTGTGCGCGAGCCTGTCAGGAGAACCCCGATCAGCAAGGGCGCCGTTCCCATAAGAATGCCGATCCAAACCACGGTGTGATGCCGGCCGTCGCTCAGCCGCGTCGTCATGAGAACGCCGAACGCGAGAATGCAAATCAGCAGCACGTCGGCTTCGGCGTTGCGGTTGGCCTGAAAGCCAACCAGAAATCCCTTGCTGAACTGATCGTAGAGCGACCAGTCGGCCCCGCCGGTATGGGACAATTGCAGCACGCCCAAAAGCATGGACAGCGCACCGATCACAAGGATCGTCGCACATATCCAGTTGCGCCCCCCGATCGACAGCCGGGAGACCTGCTGCATCACAAGCACTGCACAAATCATTGCCAGGAGCGCGGCAAATGTCCGCGAAGGCGCCATGGTGAGAGGCATCCAGCGATGGTCAGCCTGGGCCGCAGCCAGCGCCTGCGCTTCAATCGCCCGGCCAGGCAAACTCTGCCATATCGCGGGCGGAAGGGGCACGAGCTGCACTACGGGCATAACGAGGATCAGGCCTGCAAGCAGCCAGCTCGTTTTGCTGATCTTGCCAAGTCCGCGTTGCCAATCCGGAGCAACTGTCAACGGTATGACCACCAATGCCGTCAGCACCTGCAGGATCATTTCGGTTTGCGGATTCGATGTGCCCCCTCCGCCGAGGGCCATCGAGAGCACGACAAGGAGCATGCAAAGTGCAGTTCCGGACAAAGGCCGGGTCCGCAGCGTCGGGAGCGCCTCCGCCGATCTGCCTGACTGAGATCGGCTTTCTGTGCTGCGCGTCTCGCTTGCCGGGAATCTTGCGCGCACGCTCGACATACTTCGTGCCTCCCTCACAGACGCTCTATTGTCGGCGCCCGGGCAGGGCAACACCAGATTCGTGGCTGGGACATCCTCGTACGGAAAACCACCTGATCGACGATCATGATCTGGTCATTGCGCATAACGAAAAGGGCCCGCAAAACGAGATTGCGAGCCCTTCCGAAACACAAATCCAATGTCCGATATCAACCGGCCGGGCTATCCGACTTGGTTGCTTCGTACAGGCCAACGCCCGCGCCGCCAGCAGCGAGAATGCTCAGCCCGATATCGGTGCCCGAGACCGCGCGCGAAGCACGACCCGAGGGGGCGGTGGTCCGAAGAATCTTCATTTTCTTCACCGAGACGACGCCCGGAG
>CAILIO010000339.1 GCA_903834285.1 uncultured Sphingomonadales bacterium
ATAACAACAATTCATTCGCGGCGCGCGAAACGTCGTCCCAACAGCGTCAGCAACTCGTATTGCGACAATCCACTTGCCGAAGAGGCCTCGGGAAGCGCGTATTCCAGCCCCAACCAGTCCCCTTCACCGCAGTTTTCTGCGCCTGCGAGGTCGATAATCGTCATGTCCATCGAAACACGGCCAAGTACCGGTAGCAGCTTGTCTTGCCAGCAGACATGCCCCCGGCCCGACCAGCAGCGCAAGTAACCGTCGGCGTACCCCACCGCGATGACCCCCACGCGCATCGGCGCAGGCGCAACAAATGTTCCGTTGTACCCAACCGATTCGCCAGCAACGAGGTCTCGCACCTGGATCACCGCGGCCTCGGGAAAGGCCACTTGCGCGATGCTCCCCGCAAGCTCGCTGCGCGGCACGCCGCCATAGAGCGCCAGCCCCGGCCGGGTCAGATCGAAGTGATAGTCCGCCCCCAGCGCAATCCCTGCGCTGTTGCACAGGCTGTAGCGCCGCGCCCGCACCGCGCTCCGCACCGCGCTGAACCGCGCCAGCTGCAGTGCATTTTGCGCACAATCCTCGTCCGAGCTGGCCAGATGGCTCAGGCAGATCTCGATATCGAGCATCGCGACCGCGGGATCGCCGATCTCGGCGAGCGGCAGCCCGAGCCGGTTGATGCCAGTATCGACCATCAGGTCACACGGTCCGCCCCCGGCCGCGAGCCAGCGCTGCACTTGCGCCAGCGAATTGAGCACCGGCCGCACCCCGAGCGCACCGGCATAGGCCGCCTCGGCATCGCTCATCGGTCCATGCAGCACGGAAACTTGTGCGGCGGGCACATGCCGCACCGCCTTGGTCGCTTCCTGCCAATGGGCAACGAACCAATCGCGGCAACCCGCCGCTGCGAGCGCCGGGACCGCGGCACTCACGCCCAGCCCGTAGCAATCCGCCTTGATCGCCGCCCCGGCCCGCGCCGCGCCCGAAAGCGCATCGAGCGCGGTCCAGTTCGCCGCCAGCGCCTCCGTGTCGCAGCGCAGCCGCAGCGCCGCCGGCGGCAGCGGCACCTGTTCAGGCATCATCGTGGGCAAAGTCCTTCGGCGGACCGCTCTCCAGCCCCCACAGCCCAACCACGAACGCCACCAGCACCACGACCCAAGTGTACCACAACCCGGCATAGGGATCGCCGGTCTTGGCCACGATCAGCGCCGAGATCAGCGGCAGGAAGCCGCCGAGATAGCCCGTGCCGATATGATAAGGGATCGACATCGAGCTGTAGCGAATGCGCGCGGGGAACATCTCGGCCAGCACCGACGCGGCCGGACCATACGTCGCCCCCGTCAGCGCCATCAGCACCACAAGCCCCAGCACGATCACCGCGCCGTGGCCGAAATCTGGCTTCACCTTGGCAAAATCGTAGCCCGCCTCGCCCAGCATCGCCTGCAGTGTCTTGCCGCGCACGGCGCTCTTGTCCGCCCAAGGGTAGGCCGCCAGCGAAGCCGGTTTCGCGCCGATGGTCATGGCCAGCGCCGGCCCCTCGCCCAGCACATAGCGCACGCCTGAGGCGGATAGGTCCGCCAGCAGCTTGCCGCAATGCGTCGCCTGCTCCGCCGCGAACGGATTATAGCCGCAATCCGGGCCGCTGACCGCCACCGGCTCGCGACGCGCCATGTCGGCCAGACCGGGGTTGGCCGCCGCGCCAATCATCCAGAACACCGGGAACACCAGCGACAGCATGGCAAGGTAGCCCAGCACGATCGGCAGCTTGCGCCCGACCTTGTCCGAAATATAGCCGAACACCACGCTGAACGGCATGCCGATCACGCAGGCAAGGCCCACGATCAGCTCGGCGGTCATGTCGTCGACCCGCATCGGCCCCTTGAGGAACGAGAGGCCCGTGAACATCGCGGTGTAGAAGATCACCGTCAGCCCTGCTGCCACGCCGAACAGCGCGACAAACAGCCGCTTGGCATTCCCGGGATAAGTCAGGCTTTCGACAAAGGGATTGCCAGCGATCTCGCCGCTGTCCTTCATGGCCTGGAAAACCGGGCTTTCGGAAAGCTTTAGGCGCATCCACAACGAAACCGCGAGCAGCAGCAGGCTCAGCAGGAACGGCACGCGCCAGCCCCAGGCTTCCCACACATCCTTGCTCATCACGCCCTTGCACACCAGCACCACGGCAAGGCTCAGCACGAAGCCGCCGACCACGCTCGACTGGATGAAGCTGGTGAAGAACCCGCGCCGTTCGGGCCCGGCATGCTCGGCCACATAAACCGCCGCGCCGCCATATTCGCCGCCCAGCGCCAGCCCCTGCAGCACGCGCAGCAGGATGACGAGTACTGGCGCGGCATAGCCGATCGCCGACGCGGGCGGGATCAGCCCGACGCCCGCCGTGGCAATGCCCATCAGCGTGACGGTGACAAGGAAAGTATACTTGCGCCCAAGCTTGTCGCCCAGATAGCCGAACAGCACCGCGCCGAGCGGGCGGAACCCGAAGCCCACCGCAAAAACGAGCCAGAACAGCAGCATTTCCAGCGTGGCATTGCCGGTCGGGAAGAAGGCCTTGGAGAGGATCGCACCCAGCGTGCCGTAGATGAAGAAGTCGTACCACTCGAACACAGTGCCGACCGACGAGGCCGCAACCACCAGTCGGATTTCCGCCGCGGTTGGTTCGGGTGCGCCATTCACCTCATGCATGCCCAAGTGTTTCCCATCCCCTTGCCGGCAACCTTGTGACTGCCCGGCCCTTCACCCTGAAACGCGGGCTGTAGCGAAGCAATGCCTGCCGGGAAAGTACACCAATACAAAGAAATCCCGCCCACCGTGCGGCGAAGAGCCGCTTTACCCCAGCGCCGCCAGCGCCGCATCCCACGCCAGCATAATAGCACCGTGCCGCGCGGGATAGCCCAGCGCCGGCTCGACCAGCGCGATCCCCGGCCAATCCGGCCTTTCACCCGTGCCGGCGAGCCACTCCGCCAGTGCCTCGCGCGCCTGGGCGATCTGCTCCCGATTGCGCCCCTTCGCCGCGCTCGCGAACGCATGAGCCGCGGCCTGACCGATTGCGCAGGCATGCGGGCGCAGGCCGATTGCGCTGATCCGCCCCTCTGCATCGACCGCGAGCGCCAGCGCCAAGGTGCTCCCGCAGCGCCGTGAACGCGCCTCGCCGCGCAAGGGCAGGCTCTCGTCCCACGCAAAATCGGCCAGCGCGGTCGCCGCACCCAGGATCTCGGGCGTGTAAAGCGTGCGAGCCGGAGCGCTCATTCGCCTTCCGCCGCCTTGCTGATCCGCCGCTGCAACTCGCGCCGTGCCGCCTTCTTCGCTGCGTTTCTGGCAGCTTTCTCCAGCTCGCTGTCCTTGTCGGCCTGCTCTTTCTTCGCGGCTTTGGCGGCTTCCGTGCGGCGATCGTCGATGATCGTCATCAGTTCCTCGCTCGCCGCATTGAGGAAGGGATAAGTCCGCGCCGCCGTGATCCACGTCGGCCGCCCGTCCGCGCCCCAGACGATGTCGTAGCCGAACACCAGCAGCGAGAAGCCGAGGACCATGATGACAAAGCCCTTGATCGCCCCGAACCCGAAGCCGAGCACCCGGTCGATCGGCCCGAGCACCGAACTGCGGCTCGCGCTTCCGATCGAGGAGGCGATCATCTTTGCGGCGAAATAGGGCACGATCGTCAGGATGCCGAAGGCCAGCACCCCCGCACCGGTCTCGTTCTTGAGATAGGGCGACAGGACGTGCGTCAGCGGTTCATGGCCATAGCGCACGGCAAACAGCCCGACGCACCACGCGAGCAGCGAAAGCACTTCCTCGACAAAGCCGCGAAAGAACCCGCCGATCGCGCAAACCGCAACGATCAGGAAAACAACATAATCGAAGCCGGTCATCGTGAGCGAAATCTACGAGCCCCCCATCACCCGGTCAACCAGGTTCGGCAGAAGTGTTATCGGTGCATAAGCGATTCCCGGCACCTTCTCTTGCGCGCCTGCAGGACCATGCGCCTTGTCGAACCCCAGCTTTGCGGCCTCGCGCAGCCGGATCGAGGAATGCGCCACCGGCCGCACTTCGCCGGCGAGCGAAATCTCTCCGAACCACGCCGAGGCACCCGAAAGCGGCCGGTCCGACAGCGCCGAGATCAATGCCGCAGCCACGGCCAGATCAGCAGCCGGATCAGTCAGCCGGTACCCACCTGCAACATTGAGGTAGACTTCAGCGGATGAAAAATTGAGCCCGCAGCGCGCTTCGAGCACAGCGAGCAGCATCGCAAGCCGCCCGCTGTCCCAGCCCACCACCGCGCGGCGCGGGGTCGCCCCGCTCTGCAGCCGCACCGTCAACGCCTGAATCTCGACCAGCACGGGCCGCGTGCCCTCGAGCGCGGGAAACACCGCGCTCCCCGGCACCGGGTTCTCGCGCCCCGAAAGGAACAGCAGCGAAGGGTTGCTCACTTCCTCCAGGCCCGCCCCCGCCATGGCAAACACGCCGATCTCGTCCACCGCGCCAAAGCGGTTCTTGAGCGCGCGCAGGATGCGGTACTGGTGGCTGCGCTCGCCCTCGAAGCTCATCACCACGTCGACCATATGCTCGAGCACGCGCGGCCCCGCGATCGTCCCGTCCTTGGTCACATGTCCCACCAGCACCAGCGCCGCGCCGCTCGCCTTGGCATAGCGGATCAGTTCGAACGCACAGCCGCGCACCTGGCTCACCGTCCCCGGCGCGCCTTCAATCTGGTCGGAGTACATCGTCTGGATCGAATCGATCACCACCAGCGAGGGCGGATCCATCGTGTTCAGCGTGGTCAGGATATCGCGCACCGACGTCGCCGCCGCGAGGCGGATCGGCGCCGTGCCAAGGCCAAGCCGGTCGGCCCGCAGCCGCACCTGGTCGGCCGCTTCCTCGCCGCTGATATAGACCGCATCGCCGCCCGCCGCAGCAACCCGCGCCGCCGCCTGCAGCAGCAGCGTCGATTTGCCGATGCCCGGATCGCCGCCCATCAGGATCGCCGAGCCCGGCACCAGACCGCCGCCCAGCGCCCGGTCAAATTCCGCGAGCCCCGTCTTGCGCCGCTCGGGCAGCTTGACCGGCTGATCGAGCGCAACGAACGCCACCGGCCGTCCACCGCTCGACAGGTCATGCTTGGAGGAAAACACCGTTTCCGGTGCATCCTCCTGCAAAGTGCTCCATTCCCCGCAATCAGGGCATTGGCCCTGCCAACGGGGCGAAACCCCGCCGCAAGCCTGGCAGATATATCGGCGCTTAGGTTTGGCCATGACTAAGGCCTAGTTGGAACATAGAGGGAACACAAGTCCCCGTTAGGCGATCTCGCCAGAATGGCCCCATCCCCGAACCACTCATGCTGAGCATGTCGGAGCATCATACGCAACCGCCGCGCCGGCACACTTTGACAAACTCAGGGTGAGCGGAGCTGGGGATGGTTGTTGCAAGCAAAAAAATGGTGCCCCTGGCCAGACTCGAACTGGCACATCTCTCGATAACCGATTTTGAGTCGGTCGCGTCTACCATTCCACCACAGGGGCTCCGGAGGCCGACTTAGCCGCCTCCGCAATCGGCTTCAAGCCGAAGTCTTGATCGCGCCCACAACCAGCTTGTGCAGCTTGGAATGCAGCGCATCGTTACCGGCCAGCACGGTCTCGTCGCAGATCGGCTGCGAACGGCCGCGATAGTCCGAAACGAAGCCGCCCGCTTCGCGCACCAGAAGGCACCCGGCAGCGGTATCCCAAGGCTTCAACGCGCTTTCCCAGAACCCGTCGTAGCGGCCCGCAGCCACCCACGCGAGATCGAGCGCCGCCGAGCCGAAGCGCCGGATTCCCGCCACGCGCGGGCCAAGCTCGTGGTAGATCCGGGTCCACTCGCCCATGTCGCCCCGGCCTGAGAACGGGATGCCCGTGGCGATGAGCGCTTCATCGAGATGGCGCCGCGCCGAAACGCGCAGGCGCCGGTCCTGCAACCACGCGCCCCGGGCTTTCTCTGCCCAGAAGCTCTCGTCGGTGACCGGCTGATAGACGATCCCCGCAGTTACCTCGCCCCAGCCCTTGCCGTCGAGCGTCGGCTCCTGCACCGCGATCGAAATGGCGAAGTGCGGAATGCCGTGGAGGAAGTTGCTGGTGCCGTCGAGCGGATCGATGATGAAGCGCGGCTTGCCGGGCTCCCCCTCGATCGTGCCGCCTTCTTCGAGCTCAAAGCCCCAACCGGGTCGCGCCGCGCGCAACTCGTCCCACAGCGTGCGTTCTGACGCCTGGTCGGCCTTCGAGACAAAGTCCGCCGGCCCCTTGCGGCTCACCTGGAGATGCTCGACCTCGCCGAAATCACGGCGCAGCCGCTGGCCGGCCTTGCGGGCCGCCTTCTCCATCACCCGCATCAGGCCGGAAATTGCTGACATGACCGATCAGCCCACCTTGCCGACGTAAGTACGCTCGTAGACGTCGACCACGATCCGCGTTCCGCTGGCGATGAACGGCGGCACCATCACGCGCACACCGTTGTCGAGGATCGCGGGCTTGAAGCTGGACGAGGCAGTCTGCCCCTTCACCACGGCATCGGCCTCGACGATCGTGGCTTCGACCTGCTCGGGCAGCTGCACCGAAATCGGGCGCTCTTCCCACATTTCGAGCAGCACGGTCATGCCGTCAGCGAGGAAGGCCACGGCATCACCAAGGAGGTCGGCGGGCAGCGTGATCTGGTCGTAGGTTTCGACGTCCATGAAGATCAGGTCGTCGCCTTCCTTGTAGAGGAACTGGAAGTCCTTGGTATCGAGGCGCACGCGCTCGACCGTGTCCTGGCTGCGGAAGCGCACGTTGGTCTTGCGGCCATCGATCAGGTTCTTCATTTCAACCTGCATGAACGCGCCGCCCTTGCCGGGCTGGGTGTGCTGCGTCTTGGCAACCTTCCAGATGCCCTTTTCGTATTCCAGGATATTGCCCGGACGGATGTCCACGCCGCTGATCTTCATGATGGAAAGAGCCCCAAAGAGAGGAAGGAATGGGATTGCGCACCGGGGTGCGGGAGCGCGCGCCTTAGCGCCATGCGGCGATTGCTTCAAGCCGCCGTCGCATGCTAGCTCCGCAGTCATGATCCGCGTCGCCATATCCGCCCTTGTCCTCCTTGCTGCAGCACCCATCGTGGCCGCGCCCGGAGGCGCCATGTGGACCGTGAACCAGGGCCGCTGGACTTGCGAGCTTCCGGGCGATGCCACCACGCCGCCCACGCCGCAGCCTGAGAACAACTTCAGCGTGGTCCCCGATTCCAGCTACGTGGTCGGCGGCAACCGCGGCACGTATCTGCTGCTCGGCAACAAGTTCACGATGACCTCCGGACCCTTTGCGGGCCGCCGCTTCGTCAAGGTCGGACTGTCGCTGGTCAAGCTCGGCCCCGATGGCCAGCGCGAGGCGCTGCGCTGTGTCCGTGCCGGCGCGGTGCGCGATGATTTCAGCGCGGGCGACAACGCCCCGGCGCAGTAAGCGGTTCAGCCCAGCGCCTCGGCGATCGCCTCGTACAAGGCGCGCACGCATGCCGCCTCATCCCCGCCCCACACGGCATGGCTGA
>CAILIO010000340.1 GCA_903834285.1 uncultured Sphingomonadales bacterium
GGGCTATGGCCGCACCGTGCGCTACGGCGTAGGCTCGCCCTATCTCGACATTCGCCTGCCCTGCGGTGGCGGCATCGATTTGTTGTTCACACCGCGCCCCGATCCTGCCGCCCTCTCGCAAGTGCTGACCCGGCTCGACCACCGCAAGGCCGCGGTGCTGCGCCTCAGCGAAGGCGCCGCTGCCCTGTCCGGCACACCCGGCGCGCATGGTTTCCAGCGCGCCTATGCGCCGCCGCTGCGCCTCGTCGCGCTCGGACACGGCGAAGACCTCACCGCGCTGGTGCGCCTTGCCCGCGCGTTTGGCCTTACCGTCGAAGCCTATGCGCCGGCCAGCGACCGGCTCGCTGCTGCCGAACCGGGCGTAATTCCGCTGCTAAGCCGCACCGCGCTTCCCGACCTCTGCGGCGATCCCTGGGCAGCCTTCGTGTTCCTGTTCCATGATCATGACTGGGAGGAACTGCTTTTGCCCCACGCGCTGGCGCAGGACGGGTTCTACCACGGCGCGATCGGCAGCGCGCGCACGCACCGCGCGCGCCTTGCCGGGCTGCGCACGATCGGCGTGCCGCAAGCAAGCCTCGATGCCTTGCGCGGCGGCATCGGCCTCATCCCCGCAACGCGGGACCCGGCCACGCTTGCGATCTCTATTCTGGGCGAACTCGTGCAGGATTATCAGGCCTGCGCCGGATTGCCTGGCTGGAGCGGACGCGCACCCGGCCAGGTTGGGAACGATCCCGCCTCGCATGTCCCCACCCGCAACTGACGCCGCGTTTGCCGGCATAGCGCTGGTGCTGCTCGCCGGAGGCCAATCGGCGCGCTTCGGAGCCCCGAAGCTCCTAGCCACACTCGGCGGCAAACCACTGGCCTCGCACGCAGCCGAAATGCTCGCCGCCCTGCCCTTTACCGCCCGCTATGCCGTAACCGGCCCGGACGTGCCGGATCTCGCCGCACTGGGCTACACATGCCTCGCGCTTTCCCCACCCGGCGCCCCGCAAGCGCGCTCGCTCGCGCTCGGCGTAGCGGCAGCGCGGGCCAGTGGCGCGCGCGCCGTGCTGGTCGCTCTGGCCGACATGCCGCTCGTGCCGTCTGCGCATATCGAGGCGCTCATGAGGCGCTTCGACGGAGACCGTGTCGCTACACTCGCTGACGGCTTGACCATGCCCCCAGCCCTGTTCGGCAAGGCGCACTTTGCCGCTCTCACCGCGCTGGATGGCGATCGCGGCGGCGCAGCCCGGCTCAAGGGCGCACCCACAGTGGCGCTCGATGCCCGGCTCGCGCTCGATGTGGACCGACCCGAAGACCTCGCCCGCGCCGAGGCGCTGCTCTAGAGCAGCGTGCGCTCCACCGCCTTTTGCCACCCGGCGACAAGCTCGCCGCGCAAGGCCGCGCTCATCTTCGGCTCGAACCGCCGCGCGCTGGTCCAGGTCGCTTCCAACGCGGCAAGATCGCTCCACACGCCCGTTGCCAGACCCGCCAGGAACGCTGCGCCGAGCGCTGTCGTTTCCACGCTGACCGGCCGTTCGACTGGCGCGACCAGAATGTCGGACAGGAACTGGCCCAGCCAGTCGTTGGCCGCCATGCCGCCATCGATCCTGAGCGCGGCGTCACCCGGATTGGCATCCTCGCGCATGGCGTTGATCAGATCGAAGGTCTGGTATGCTACCGATTCCAGCGCAGCGCGGGCGAGATGGGCCGCGCCCGCATCCAGCGTCAGCCCGCAGATCAGCCCGCGCGCATCGGGGTTCCAGTGCGGCGCGCCGAGCCCGACGAAGGCCGGCACCATATAGACCCCGTGGTTGTCCGGCACACGCACTGCCATGTCATGGGTATCAGAGGCATGCGTGATGATCTTGAGGCCATCGCGCAGCCATTTCACCGCTGCGCCCGCCACAAAGATCGCACCTTCGAGCGCATAAGTCGTCTCGCCATTCAAGCGGTAACCCACCGTCGTCAGCATGCGTTTCTTCGATGGGATCGGCTTGTTTCCAATGTTCATCAGCGCAAAGGCGCCGGTGCCATAAGTCGATTTGGTCATGCCGGGGCGGAAGCAGGCCTGCCCGAACAGGGCGGCCTGCTGGTCCCCTGCCATGCCTGCAATCGGGACCGCCCGGCCAAGGATTGCCGGGTCGCACTCGCCGAAGATATGGGCATTGTCGTGCACTTCGGGCAGCACCGAGGCGGGCACGCGCAGCAGGCGCAGCAGTTCCTCGTCCCATTCCTGCGCGCCAATATCGAACATCAGTGTGCGCGAGGCATTGGTCGGATCGGTCGCATGGACCTTGCCGCGCGTCAGCCGCGAAAGCAGGAAGCAGTCGATGGTGCCGAACGCGAGTTCACCCCGGTCCGCCGCCGCGCGCGCTCCGGCCACTTCATCAAGTATCCACGCAAGCTTGGTGCCCGAGAAATAGGGATCGAGCAGCAGGCCGGTCTTGGCCGCGAACAGCGGCTCGGCCCCATCGGCCTTGAGTCTCGCGCAGGTATCTGCCGTACGCCGATCCTGCCAGACGATGGCGCGGTGGATCGGCTTGCCCGTCGCGCGGTCCCACACTGCCACGGTCTCGCGCTGGTTGGTGATGCCGATCGCGGCGATATCCGCAACGTCGATGCCTGCCTTGCCGACCGCCTCGCGCAGCACGGTCACCACGTCCTGCCAGATATCCTCAAGATCGTGTTCGACCCAGCCTGAGGCGGGGTAATGCTGCGCAAATTCGCGCTGCGCCACTGCGACGGGCTTGGCGGCGGCATCAAACACGATGCAGCGGCTCGATGTGGTGCCCTGGTCGATGGCAAGAATATAGGGGGGCTGCATGGGTCTCCTCTCGCGGCGCCAAGCCGTTTTCCCATGCCTATCCAAGCGGCGCGAACACCGGAAGCGCCGTTTGCACGAAGCGCATAGAATTTTGATATCGGGGAGCGATCAGGCGTCGAGGCGGAAATGGAACACCCGGCTCGGGCCGTCCTCGGGCAGCACATAAAGATCGCGGCCCTCGATAGCCATGCCCTCGCCGGTGATCGGCCCGCCATTGCCGAACGGCCGCACTGCGCCGATCGTACCGGCCTTGAGCGAGCGGGTCACGCGCATCGTCGCCGGGTCGATCCAGTCGAGCGTGCCTTCAAGCCACCCGATATTGCCGCCCGCGACCAGCTGGCCGCCGGCGAACTTCATGTCCTGGAAATGCGTGGCCGAAGGGTTCTTCACCACCCGCACCGGCTGCGACCCGCGCGCAAGATCGAATTCATAGAGCATCCGGCTGTCCCAGTTGCCCGCCACCAGCCTCGAGCCATTTGCCGCGACGCAGCCAATATGATCGGCAACCGCGATCCGGCGACGTACCTTGAGCGTCCGGACATCGATCTCCATCAGAACCGCGCTGCTGTCCGGCCGGAGCTCGGCTACAGGGACCCACAGCGATCCGCCCGAAAGCGAAATGCCACCCGGATGATAGCGGGCGCCGTCGGTCAGTTCGATCCGGCGCAGAAACCGCCCCGAGGCGCGTTCGAACACGTGGAGAAACGCCCGGTGCCCCGCATGATCCACCGACGTGATCCAGACATGGCCCGGATCGAGGGCCAAGCCCTGAACGTGAAACACTTCGCCCAGAAGCGGCAAGGCACCGACCAGCTTCCCGTGCTCGATCTCGGAGCCAGACCAACCTGGCATCGCCGCCACTGAAATACTCGAGATCAAGTGAAGCATTGCCATCAAACCGCTGCGCACAAGCTTGCGGATCATCATCGTTTTGCTTCCCGAAGCCCTTGGGTTTCGGGGCCCCCGTGACGATGATCGGAGTCAGATGCGTGGCAATTTCCGGAATCTGCCCCATTACTGCAATATTGGCCGATTCTGGGGGTTTATCCACAGGCCATCACTTGGGGGGTGCGACCTTTTTGCCACTAACCGGCCGCTGGAAGACCAGCTTGCCACCGAGGAATGTCATATCGACTTTGCCGGAAAGAAAGGTCTCCATCGGCGCCGTGAGCGGGTCGAAAGGCAGCACGATCATGTCGGCCAGCTTCCCGGGCTCGAGCGTGCCCTTCTCGTTCTCCTCCCACGAGAGATAGGCGCCATTGGCGGTGTACATGCGGATCGCCGCCGCGCGCGAGACCGCTTCCTCGGCCCCGTGCACCGCCCCGCTCGGCCCCCTGCGGGTCACCGCCGCATAGAGCCCGGTCAGCGGTCCGATCGGGAGATTGTCGCTGCTGAAGGCCATGAAGAGGCCGAACTTGCTCACCGGTGTGGTGATCGCATTGTTGTGCGCGAGCCGCTCGTCATCGAGTACCTGCATATAGCGGTCCTCAAGATTGTAGAGAAAATTGGGCTGCTGCGCGATCATCACATGGTCCTGCGCCATCGTCGCCATGGTGGCCTCGGGCGGCATGATCGTGAAGTGATCGGTGAACCAGCGCTGGTCGTCGGGCCCATGCCCAGATGCTTTTTCAACATCGGGGATGGTCGTCAGCGCAGTGTGATAGGCCCGGACTGTTTGCACGATGGCGGCATCGCCGATGCAGTGCAGGCCCATCTGCCAGCCCAGCTTGGCCGCGCTGTCGACCAGCCCTTGCAGCTCGGCATCGGTGAAGCGCCCCTTGCCGCGGAAACCGGGCTGGCCCTTGTAGTCCGCCAATAGCCAAGCGGTCGGCCCGGTGAAGCCGCCATCGACCGCGTTTTCGCCAATCGCGCCGAGGCGCAGGTGATTATCGCCATAGCCGGTGTGAGAGGGAAACGCCTTTAGCCGCTCGGCGCCGGGGTGGATGATATACATCGTGATGCGCGGCAGCTCATTGCCCATCGTGGCGTAGATTTCCCGCGCGCGCTTCCACGTCATGTTGGACCCGCCCCATAGCGGATCGAGGTCCTTGCTGTCGGTCCCGCCCCTGCCCACCGGCTCGTCGTCGATGGTGCCGCTGGCATCGTGGAAGCTGGTGATGCCAAGCGCGAGCATGGACTTCAGCCACGCGATCGTCGGCCCGCGCATG
Source organism: uncultured Sphingomonadales bacterium (assembly GCA_903834285.1). Classification (GTDB taxonomy): domain Bacteria; phylum Pseudomonadota; class Alphaproteobacteria; order Sphingomonadales; family Sphingomonadaceae; genus Novosphingobium. The sequence goes on from CAILIO010000340.1 coordinate 4,975, forward strand.
GCCTCCCAACCTGGATCGGGAATGAACTTCGAAACAATATCCATGCGCTCGCGAACAATGCCGCTGGGCTCGCCATTGGCATCGCGCTCGATCAGACCGGTCGCTGGCTCGGGCGTCGATTTGTCCACTTTGGCGATCTTGAACGCCGTCGAATTGTAGGCCGCCGAGTGAGATCCGGCGCGCAGCAGCGCGACCGGATTGTTCGGTGCGGCGGCATCGAGATCGGCGCGGCTAAGATTGCGCTTCTCGGCAAAGTTCGATTCCTGCCAGCCATAGCCGGTGATCCACTTGCCGGGCCCCAGCTCTTTCGCCTTGGCGCGCAGCATGGCCTGCACTTCGGCGATGCTCTTGGCGTCCTGCACCGCAATGTCATTGGGCGACATGGGCTTGGGATGCAGGTGCGTATCGATAAAGCCCGGCATCAGCGTACGCCCGCCGAGATCGACCACTTTGGGCGCGGAATACGCCTCGAGCAATTCCTCGCCGCCCACGGCGACGACCCGATCACCCTTCACCGCCATGGCCGTCTTGAGCGTGAAGGCGCGGTCGACGGTGATCACCTGGCCGTGGTGGAGAATGAGATCGACCGCTTCTTTGGCCCAGACCTGATCCGCCGACAGCACCAAGGCCGCCGCGATCAGCCCGCCCCACATGCCTCTGCCAAACCGCGAAACCGCCATGCCGATACCCCCCGGGCTGCCTGCGCCGGAGCCCAACTCCGAACACTTGTCCTAGATCGTATCAAGCAGGATCAGAGCTGTCGACTCAGCACTCGACGACGTTGACCGCGAGCCCGCCCTGCGAGGTTTCCTTGTACTTGTCGCGCATATCGAAGCCGGTCTGGCGCATCGTCTCGATCACCTTGTCGAGGCTGACCATATGATTGCCGTCGCCCAGCAGCGCGAGGCGCGATGCGTCGATGGCTTTCACCGCGCCCATCGCATTGCGCTCGATGCACGGTATCTGCACGAGGCCACCGACCGGATCGCAGGTGAGCCCCAGATTGTGCTCCATCCCGATTTCTGCCGCGTTCTCGATCTGCGCATTGGTGCCGCCCAGAACCGCCGTCAGCCCCGCCGCCGCCATCGAGCAGGCCACGCCCACTTCACCCTGGCAGCCGACTTCCGCGCCCGAGATCGAGGCATTGCGCTTATAGAGCGCGCCGATCGCCGCCGCCGTCAGCAGGAACACGCGCCGCCCGGCAGTGTCGCCCCGGTAACAACGCTCGTAGTAGCGCAGCACCGCCGGGATGATCCCTGCTGCCCCATTGGTCGGCGCGGTCACAACGCGGCCACCCGCCGCGTTCTCCTCGTTGACCGCCATGGCCCAGAGGTTGATCCAGTCGAGCACCACCAGCGGATCGCTCAGCGCTGCCTGCTGGCGCGAGACCAGTTCCGCCGCGATGGCCTGCGCCCGGCGCTTTACGCGCAAACCTCCGGGCAGCACGCCGCCCTGCGATGTGCCGCGATCGATGCAGGCGGCCATCGTATCTGCCAGCAGATCGAGCCCGGCCTCAATCTCCGCGAGCGGGCGCAGCACGACCTCGTTGGCGAGCATCAGGTTCGCAATCGACAGACCGGCCTCGCTGCCCATGGCCAGCAATTCGTCGCCCGAGGTGAAGGGATAGGGTACCGGCACGGTGTCGCCTGCCGGGGCATTGCGGCCCGCCTCGTCCTCGTCGAGCACGAAACCGCCGCCCACCGAATAGTAGAACCGCCGCAGCAGCACGCCGTCATCCACGCCAAAGGCGGATAGCGCCATGGCATTGCTATGAAACGGCTGCCGCTCGCGCTGGTGAAAATGGAGATCGTCTGCCGGCGCAAAGCGCACGCGGCGCTGGCCCAGCAGATCGATCTGCCCCGTCTCGTGCACCGCCGCGATCTTGCCGGGTGCGGCGTCGATATCGATTTCGGAAGGGGTCTCGCCCATCAGTCCCAGCAGCACCGCGGTATCGGAGGCATGCCCCTTACCCGTCAGCGCAAGCGAGCCATAGAGATCGACCTCGACGCGCACGGTCCCGGCCAGCAGCCCCCGCTCCTCCAGAGCCAAGCCAAACCGCCGCGCCGCGACCATCGGCCCCACGGTGTGCGAGCTCGAAGGCCCGATGCCGATCTTGAACAGCTCGAAGGTCGAGACGGTCATGCCGGATCGACGGCTGCGCGTTCGGGGATCGCGGCGAAAAGCGGCTCGTGCCCCCACGCCCCCAATGCGCGAACAAGGTCCGCCCCCGAAAGCCCGATCGTCGCAGTGTTGCGCAAGGGATGCACATGCACCGCATCCGCCGCCGCGAGCTCTTGATCGAGCACCACGCGCACCGCCCCGCCGGCATCGTTGAGCGCGGCCAGCGGCGTCACCGAACCCGGAGTCACGCCCAGCAGGCGCTCCATGTCCTCAGCCTTGCCAAAGCTCAGCTTCTTCGCGCCGATCACCCCGGCCAGCGCCTTCAGGTCGACACGGCGCGAATGCTCCACCGCCACAAGCCAGAACTGGCCGCCGCTGTCCTTGAGGAACAGGTTCTTGGTATGTGCGCCGGGCAGCGCATCATGGATCGCGAGGCTTTCCTCGACGGTGTAGACCGCCTCGTGCTCAAGGATCGACCAACCGATCCCCAATGCCGCGAGGGCATCCTTGAGCGCCGTCTCGCTCATTTCGCTTGCGGCATCGCGGCGAGGAACGCATTCCACAGCCAGGTCGCAAAGCTGCGCCAGACCTCGATATGCCAGCGATCATCGGCCTCGCGCCAGACCACGATCTCGACCGTCTCGAACACCGTGCGCGTCGCACGGCCCACGCTCATCTTCGCCAGATCAAGCGGACAGCCGCTCGACAGAACCGCCAGCGCCCCCGGCCCTTCGAGCACCAGCCCAAGCGCGCGCGAGGACACATCGACCACGCTCACCGGCAGACCTTCACCACGCGGCAGGTCGGTCCCCGCCGGCAGTAGCGCATACCACTCATCCGGCCCGAGGCAGGCGATCCCGCCATCGGTATCACCGATCTTCCCGGGCAGTGCGCACCCGATCACATCGGCGAGCACCTTCGCATCGCGCGCCCGCAGCGAATAGCGGGCCTTGGGGTCTGCATGCGAAAGGCGAACGCCGTCACCCTGCACTGGCTCGGTGCCCAGCTTCAGCTCAGCCGCCGAAACCGCGATCTCCGCGATATCAACCATTGAGGCGGCTCCCTTCGGGATCATAGAACATCGGCGCGACGACCTTGGCACTGATCGTCTTGCCGGGCATTGGAATGTGCAACGTATCGCCCATCCGGTCGCGCCCGCCCGCCACCAGCGCCATCGCGATGGAGCGGCCCAGTGTCGCGCTGTGATACGAAGACGTCACGTGCCCGATCATCGTCATCGGCACCGCCTGGTTCGGATCAGCAACGATCTGCGCGCCTTCCTCAAGCACCATCTGAGGATCCTCGGTGAGGAGACCCACCAACTGCTTGCGACCCGGCGCAACGATATCGGGCCGCGCCAATGAGCGTTTGCCGACGAAATCGGGCTTCTTCTTGCCGACCGCCCAGCCCAGCCCCGCATCGTCGGGCGTCACCGTGCCGTCGGTATCCTGCCCGACGATGATGAAGCCCTTCTCCGCACGGAGCACGTGCATCGTCTCGGTACCATAGGGCGTCACGCCGTGCTTCTGCCCTTCGGCCCAGATCGCGTCCCACACCATGCGACCGTGTTCAGCGGGCACATTGACCTCGAAGCCCAGTTCGCCAGTGAAGCTCACGCGGAAAAGCCGTGTTTCCACGCCGCAGATCTGCCCTTCGCGCACCGCCATATGCGGGAAAGCCTCGGGCGAAAGGTCGATGCCTTCCACCAGCGGCGCGATCACCCGGCGCGCCTTGGGGCCCTGTACCGCGATCACCGACCACTGCTCGGTCGTGCTGGTCAGCCAGACGTTGAGGTCCGACCACTCGGTCTGGAGATAGTCCTCCATCATCCCCAGCACCCGCGCCGCACCGCCGGTCGTGGTCGTCAGATGGAACCGATCAGGCGCGAGCCGCGCCGAAACGCCGTCGTCGATAATGAAGCCGTGTTCGCCGAGCAGCAGGCCATAGCGGCACCGGCCCGGCTCGAGCGACTTCCACGGGTTCGTATACATGCGGTTGAGGAATTCCGCCGCATCGGGCCCGACGACTTCGATCTTGCCGAGCGTCGAGGCATCGAACACGCCCACTGCGCTGCGCACCGCGCGGCACTCGCGCGCCACCGCCGCGTCCATGTCCTCGCTGCCTTGCGGGAAATAGCGCGCACGCCGCCACTGCGCGACGTTCTCGTAAACCGCGCCCTGGATGTCAGCCCAGTCGTCGATCACCGTCTTGCGCAAGGGCTGGAACAGCGCTTCCTTGTGATGCCCCAGCATCGCGCCGAAGCTTTGCGGCGTATAGGGCGGACGGAAGGTCGTGAGGCCGATCTCGGTGACGGGGCGCGAGAGCACGCCCGAGGCGATCTGCAGACCATTGAGGTTCGACGTCTTGCCCTGATCGGTCGCCATGCCGTTGGTGGTGTAGCGCTTTATATGCTCGATCGAGCGGAAGCCTTCCTGCACCGCAAGGCCGATATCCCGCGCCTTCACGTCGTTCTGGAAATCCACGAAGGCCTTGCTTTCATGGAGCGGCTTGGGTGCGGGCAGCAGGCCCACCGAAAGGCCCGAGCCGAAGTCCCAGGCGCCCGCGCAGGCGCCGACGCAGCGCAAGTCCTCGTGCGTCTTGTCAGGCAGGAACGCGCCCCAGTTCTCGTCCCAGCGCAGCGAGCCTTTCGCGTGGCTCCACAGGTGCACCGTGGGTGTCCAGCCGCCCGCCATCAGCACGGCGTCACAATCTAGCTTGAGCCCCTTGCCCACGCCGGCCAGTGCGATGCTCACGCCGTCCACCGCGAGACGCCCGGAAACCTTGGTCACGGCATAGCCCGGATAGCAGGCGATCCGCGCGTCGCGCGCCGCTTCGGCCAGTTCGGGTGCGATGTCGCGCCTGAGATCGACAATCGCCGTGATCGGCACACCCGCTGCATGGAGCGCCAGCGCATCGCGCCACCCGCTGTCATGCACCGCCATGACAACCAGCTTGCGGCCTACCGCGACGCCGTAGCGCAGCGCAAAGGTGCGCGCAGCGCTTGCCAGCATCACGCCGGGAACATCGTTGCCTTCGAACACCAGCGGTCGCTCTATCGCGCCCATAGCGAGCACGACTTCGCCCGCACGGATGCGCCACAGCTTCTCGCGCGGGCCATGCGCCGCGTCGACTGGCAGATGGTCAGTCAGCCGTTCGGCCGCGACCACGAAGTTCTGGTGATAGTGGCCAATCGCGGTTGTGCGCGAGAGGACGGTGACGTTGTCCATCGCCGCCAGCTTGGCCGAGGCTTCCGCCAGCCAGGCCCACTGCGCCGGATCGCTGAGCGCGCCGCCGCCGATTTCGTCCTGCTCGTCGAGAAGGAACACACGGCCGCCGTTTGCCGCCGCTTCCAGCGCGGCCGCAATGCCTGCGGGCCCCGCGCCGACGACGAGCGTCTCGCAGTGCGCATAAGTCGCGTCATAGTGGTCAGGATCGCGCGTGGTCGGGCTGTCACCCAGACCCGCAAGCCGGCGGATGATCGGCTCGTAGACCTTCTCCCACGCCGCGCGCGGCCACATGAAAGTCTTGTTGTAGAACCCCGCCGGGAAGAAGGCCCCGAACTGGTCGTTCAGCGCCACCATGTCGAAACGCAGCGAGGGGAAGCGGTTCTGGCTCGTCGCGGCCAGCCCGTCATGCAGCGCCACCGAAGGCGCGCGCAAGTTGGGCGTCACGCGCCCGGGGCCGCGATCCACTGTCACCAGCGCATTGGGCTCCTCGACGCCCGCACCCAGAATGCCGCGCGGGCGGTGATACTTGAACGAGCGCCCGAACAGCATCTGCCCTTGCGCCAGCAGCGCGGAGGCGAGGCTGTCACCGGCATAGCCCCAGCTGGCTTTGCCATCGAAGCTGAACGTGCGCTTCGTGCGGCGGTCGATCCGCCCACCATCTGCCAGACGAAAACCGCTCACTTGCGGGCCTCCCCGGCCTTGTAGGTTGTTTCAAAAACGTCGGTCACCGTATCGCGCACCGCGTTGAAGAAGCGACCGCAGCCATGCGTATGCCGCCAGCGCTCATGGTGCCGGCCGCGCGGATTGCTGCGGATGTAGAGGAGCTTTTCCCACTCGGCATCCGAAAAGGCCGACGGGTCGATGGGCCGCGCAATATGCGCCTCGCCGCCATAGACGAACTCGACCTCGGGCCGCGCCTCTTCGCAATAGGGGCAGTGAATCAGCAGCATGTCTCGTGCCTCAGTGCGCGACGGCGGCGGCGGCCGCCTCGTCGATCAGCCGGCCATTGCGGAACCGGTCGAGGTTGTAGGGCGCGTTGATCGCGTGAGGGGCGTCGTGCGCGATGGTATAGGCGAGAAGATCGCCCGCGCCCGGGGTCGCCTTGAACCCGCCGGTACCCCAGCCGCAGTTCACATAGAGTCCCTTGACCGGCGTCTTGCCCAGGATCGGCGAGCGGTCCGGCGTCACATCCACGATCCCGCCCCAGGTCCTGAGCATGCGCATGCGTGTGAAGATCGGGAAAATCTCGCAAATCGCCGCCAGCGTATGCTCCACGATGTGGAACGCGCCGCGCTGCGAATAGCTGGTGTATTGGTCGGTGCCCGCGCCGATCACGAGCTCGCCCTTGTCGGACTGACTCATATAGGCATGCACGGTGTTCGACATGACCACGCAGGGGAAGATCGGCTTCACCGGCTCCGAAACGAGCGCCTGCAGCGGATAGCTCTCCAGCGGGAAATCGAGCCCGGCCATCTTCATGACGAGCGAAGTGCTGCCCGCGGCCGAAACGCCGACCCGGCGCGAAGCGATAAAGCCGCGCTCGGTCTCGACACCTTCGATCGCGCCGTCCGCACCGCGACGAATGCCCGTCACCGCGCAGTTCTGGATGATATCGACGCCCAGCGCCGAAGCCGCACGGGCATAGCCCCAGGCCACGCTATCGTGCCGCGCGGTGCCGCCGCGCCGCTGCAATGCGCCGCCCAGCACCGGATGGCGCGTACGCGGCGAGATATCGAGCGGCGGGCAATAGGCCTTGCACTCTTCCGGCGTCAGCCACTCGTTGTCGACACCGTTCAAGCGGTTGGCGTGGATGTGGCGCTTGAAGCTCTGCACATCATGCACATTGTGCGCGAGCATCAGCACGCCGCGCTTGGAATACATGATGTTGTAGTTGAGCTCCTGGCTCAGCCCGTCCCACAGCTTCACCGCGTGATCGTAAAGGTGAGCGCTCTCGTCGTAGAGATAGTTCGAGCGGATGATCGTGGTGTTGCGTCCGGTATTGCCGCCGCCCAGCCAGCCCTTCTCGATCACCGCGACATTGGTGATGCCGTACTTCTTGGCGAGGTAATAGGCCGCGCCGAGCCCATGCCCACCCGCGCCGACGATGATCGCGTCATAGCTCGCCTTGGGGGCCTTGTCGGGCCAGTGCTCGGGCCAGCCCTGATGGCTGCGGAACGCCTCGCCGATCAGGTTGAAACCGGAAAACCGCTTCATCGTAATTATACCCCCAGGGCGGCGCGGCTGCGCTCGACGTAGAAGGCCTTGAACGCGTCCACCAGCTTCTCCTCGACCGAATACATCCCCGGGCGATAGCCATCGCCCTTGATCCCGGCGTGGTTGACCGCCGAGAGATGGCTATCCTGCGCATTGGTCGCGCGCCATACCGCAGCGAGGTTATCGGGGTCGTAATCGACACCTTCAACTGCATCTTCGTGCACGAGCCAGGTGGTGCGCAGCAAGGTCTTGTCCGGCCCCAGCGGCGTGAGCGAGAACGTCACAACGTGATCGCAGCAGAAGTGGTGCCACGAATTGGGCTGGGTCCAGACCGAAAGGCTGGTCTGCTCCTGGTCGCCATGCGGCCAGATCAGCTTCTTGGAGGCCGGCTTGCCGTCCAGCGTCTGCGTCACCGCGCCGTTCGCCAGCGGCAGGCGCGCGACGCGGTGCCACCAGTTATCCGGGAACTCGACGAGATCGTGATAGATGCCCAGCTCCTGCCAGCGCTGGCGCTGCGCTTCGAGCATGGCATCGAATGCGGCATCGTCGACGACGTCGTTCTCACCGTCCTCGGGCAGCCCCTTGCCGAAACCGTAAGTCGAAAGCGACTTCATGAGTTCCGGATGGCTGACATCGCAGTGATAGCACTCGCGGTTGTTTTCCATCACGAGCTTCCAGTTGGCCGGCTCGATCAGATCGTCCTGCACCGCAACCTTGAGCTTGCTCATGTCGTAGAGCCCGATCTGCTCTTCGATATCGGCCTTCACCCGGTCGATCGGTGGGGGATTATCCGACAGACACAGGAAAATCAGCCCGCCGATGTTTTCCAGCGCGACGGGGCGTAGGCCGTGATCAGCCTTGTCAAACTCCTCCGGCATGTTGCGCGCCGCCAGCAGCTTGCCATCGAGCGCGAACGTCCACTGGTGATAGGGGCAGGTAATGCGCGCCGACTTGCCCGCACTGTCGCACAGCTTCGCGCCGCGGTGCGTGCAAGTGTTGTGGAAGGCCTTGATATCGCCGTCCTTGGTCCGGACCACGATCACCGAGGTATTGCCAAGCTCGAACAGAAAGCGATCGCCAGGGTTCTTCACGTGCGCGATTGTGCAGGCATAGAGCCACACCGATTTCAGCATCACTTCGGTGTCGAAGCGGTAGGCCTCTTCGCTCACATAGAGGTTCTGCGGCAGCGTGAACCCGGTACGGGTCTGCTTCAGGCTTTCGGCAATCGCGTCAAAGTGCATCATGGGATCAGCTCCGCAATGCGTTGTTGTCCGGGTCGAATGGCGAATCCGGGATGATCAGCGCGCGGTGCGGCTCACCCAGGATCACGATTTCCAGCTCCGTGCCGACCGCGGCATGCTCCGGCCCGACCATTGCCAGCGCGAGACTCTTGCCGCAGCGCCAACCATAGCCGCCCGAGGTCGCGCGGCCAACCAGCGTGCCATCACGGTAGATCGCTTCCGATCCGCGCGCATCGGCATCGGTCACGCCCAGCACTTCGAGCGTGACGAACTGCCACTTGAGGCCTGCTTCCTTGCGCGCCAGCAGCCCCTCGCGGCCCTTGAACGCGGGCTTCTTGAAGCTGACGAAGCGGTCGAGCCCGGATTCGAGCGCGGCATATTCGATCGAAAGCTCCCGCGGGATCAGCTTGTAGCTCTTCTCGATCGCCATTGCGGTCATCGCGCGGATGCCGAAGGGCTTGATGCCGAACTCGGCCCCCGCCGCCATGACATGATCGAAGATGTAGTTCTGCATCTCGATCGGGTGATGGATTTCAAAGCCCAGCTCGCCGATGAAGTTGACGCGGAGCAGATCGACCTTGGCCGTGCCCAGTGAAACCGACTGGCCGGTGAGCCACGGGAACGCCGCGTTCGAAAGATCCGCGTGCGTCAGCTTCTGCAGCACATCGCGCGACTTTGGCCCCGCGACCACCAGCACGCCCATCGCCGTCGTCAGCCGCTCGAAGCGTACCGAACCATCGGTCGGCAGCGCCTTCAGCAGATAGTCCTGATCATGCCGCTCCAGCGCGCCCGCCGAGACGAGGTAATAAGCCTGCGGGCCCTTCTTGTAGACGGTGAACTCGGCGCGCACGCCGCCCACATCGGTGAGCAGGTAGGACAGCGTGACGCGACCGATCTTCTTGGGCACCACGTTGGAGAGGAGGCTATTGAGCCAGTCTTCCGCACCGGGGCCCGAGATCAGGCACTTGGCGAAGGCAGACATGTCCTGAATGCCGACATGCTTGGAAACGTGGCGGCACTCGTTGCCCACATGCTCGAAGTAGTTCGAGCGGCGGAACGACCACTTTTCGCGGATCGGTTCGCCAGCCACATCGGGGTGGTTGTGGTTGAGGATCACGTCGGGCTTCTCGAGATCAGCCTCAGACAGCTCGTAGCCCTCGGGCGCGAAC
>CAILIO010000341.1 GCA_903834285.1 uncultured Sphingomonadales bacterium
GCACGACAGCGTGCACACCGTCATCGGCATCGAGCGCGGTCATCACTTCGGCAAGGCGCGCGCGCAGCGCCTTGGACAGTGCGTTCATGGCCTCGGGCCGGTTCAGCGTGACGGTGGCGACGCCGTCGGCAATGTCGACGAGGATGAGGTCGGTCATGGGCCAGGTCCTTACGAGAAGCAGGTTGCTTTGACCACGGCGAAGGGCGCCCTGCACCTCTGCTTATTGCGGGGGTGCAGCCATCCCGCCGTAGAGATCCATAAAGTTGCGCGCGGCATCGCGCTCCGCCGAATCTTTGAAGGCGACATCGAGATCGGGCGCGCCACCGAGAATATGCATCAGCGCCCAGAGCGCGAAACGGCGCGCAGGATCGGTCTCCAGCCCGAAATCGACCGCAAGCCGTTCCGAGCCCGCCTCAAGTTCGGCCGCGCTGAGGCCGGCAATATCGGCCGTGCCGAAGTAGCGGCGCATCAGATCATCGAAACCCACAGCCAGCCTCCTTCAGAAACGCGAACGGCGCGCGGGAAGGGCTGCTTCCCGCGCGCCGCACCGTGGCGAGCTCCTTGGAGCTTGCCGAATGGATCAGCCGTTCAGCTTGTCCTTGACCGACTTCGCAGCGGCGAAAGTCAGCTTGCGCGAAGCAGCGATCTGGATGGTGGCGCCGGTCGAGGGGTTGCGGCCTTCGCGGGCCGGGCTTTCCTTGACCTTGAACTTCCCGAAGGCGCTCAGCGAAACTTCCTCGCCCTTGGCAGCCGCATCGGCAATCGCCGCGAACACGGTGTCGACCAGCTTCTTCGCATCGGCCTTGGTGAGGCCTGCGCTGGCGGCAACGGTTTCGGCGAGTTCAGCAGTATTCATGATCCCAATTCTCCAACGGTTGGACCGGTCGGTTAGCTTGGCGCGCGGCCTGCGTCCAGCCTTGTACGCGCCAAAAACGCTTGAATCTGGGGGAATCTGGTGAGGCGGGCTGCCGAGGCGACACGCGGAGCGGGGTTCGTGCTTCAGGCCGCCGTCGCAAAACGCAACGTGAGGCGTCAGGGAAAAGGACAATGCCCGGGACCTGCCTGGACTGTTGAAAAGGCGGGAAAGGTTGCCGGTGGCGGGCAGATCTCGCCTTCTCTAAGAACCGGAGCCAGTATCCAAGTTGTCCAGCAAAGATGTAAAGATCGTCTCTAGGCCTCGCGCCAATTGGCTGCTGTCAAAAAGGGCGGCCGTCGGCAATCTTTCGTGCAAGGTTCGCTGCAACTGAGCGGTATAAGTGCCATCCCTGCCAATCCGCACGGCGCGTTGTTCGTATTCCGGCAGCGAGGTCACGATCAATTCGGGCAGCCCGATGGAGGTGAGCAGGCTTGCGGCCACGCGGCTGGCGAACGAGCGGCCGGTCATGGTCAGGATCGGCAATCCCGCCCGCAAGGAATCGCTGGCGGTCGTATGCGCCGCGCAAGGGAAGGTATCCAGAAACAGGTCTCCCAGGCGCAGCCGGCTCAGGTGCTCTTCTACCGGCAGCCGCTCGGCGAAGACCAAGCGCGCCGGATCGATACCCCGCACTACGGCCTCCTTGCGCAGATTGGCGCGCGCGGTCTGGTGATCGGCCCAGAGCCACAGAACGCTACCCTCGACATGCTGCAGCACCCGCATCCATGCGCCGAATACATCTGGCGTGATCTTGTAGGCCTGGTTGAAGCAGCAGAACACGAAGCCTTCGGCGGGAAGTCCCACCTCTGCCCGCATGAAGACCCGGTCGCTCACATCGCGGCAGCGCGGGTTGGGCTGATAACAACCGGGCAGATAGGCGACCTTCTCGCTATAATCGTCCTGATGCGCCTCCGGGATGACCGTGCGGTCGGCGATGACATGGTCGATGAAGGGCGCTCCGGTCGTGCCGGGATAGCCGAGGTAGCTCACCTGGACCGGGGCAGCGCGATGCGCGAAAATGCCCATCCTGTGGTTTTGCGTAAAGCCCTTGAGATCGACCGCGATGTCGATGCCGATCTCGCGCGCCATGGCCGCGATACCTGCATCGGAAAGCGACCGCACGTCGATGAAACGGTCGAACGCTGCCACCGCCCGCGCCCGCCAGTCGTCGGACTTGTCCGGCCCGAACGAAAACGCGACGATCTCGAACCGCTCGCGGTCATGCGCTTCGAGCACCTCGGCGAGCAGGTGCATCGTGGCGTGATTGTGAAAATCGGACGAGAAGTAGCCAATCCTGACGCGCGCCCGGGCATCGCGCGGAGCGAATGGGTGCGGCGGTGGCGCTGTTGGCACCATGCTCGTCGCCGCGCGGCGATGAATTGCCGGATCGTCAAGGCAAGCCAGCAAAGGGAAGGGATTGGTCGCCAGCCTGCCGTCCGCGATCAACCGCGCAAGCCGCTCGACGTCTGCAGCGTAATCGGTCCAGTCGCAGATATCGGCCCGGTGGAAGCGCAGCTGCGCGAGGGCCGAACCATCCTCGGAATCGAGGACCACGGCGTCTATGCCGCATCGTACGGCGCCGTCAAAGTCTCCAAGCTCGTGCAGCAACGAGGCCATGTTCGTCCGGTAAACCGGCCGCTGCGGATCGAGCCGCGCCGCCACGCCATAGGAATTCAGCGCCTCGGCCGCATGCCCGAGTTTGCGCAGGATATTGGCCAGATTGTTGTGAAGCTCTGCAATCCGCGGCGCACGGCGGATGGCCTGACGATAGCTATCGGCCGCTTCTTCAAGCCGGCCCAGCGTCTCAAGGACCTGCGCGCGATCCTTGTGCACATCGGCGGACATCGGGTCGAGCCGTCCAGCAATCGCGTAATCCGCCAGGGCCTCGTCGAAGCGGCCCAGTCCGCCAAGGGCCATGGCGCGCTGGATATAGGCCTCCGGATTGTTCGGTTGGAGGAGAATGGCCTCGCCAAAGCCGTCCAGGGCTGCCGCAATTTCGCCCGTTTGGATGCGCGCCATGCCAAGGTTGAGGCGAACCTCGGCATCATGTGGGTTGAGCGCCCTGGCGCGTTCAAAGGCAGACGCGGCTTCCGCCGGATGCAGGGCGCGCATCAGGGCCACGCCGTGAAGAAATGCCAGATCGGCGCGCGCAGGCGCATATTTCGCACCGTCGCCGAAAGAGACTGCGGCTTCCCCGAAGCGCTCGAGCTGCGCCAGCGCCAGCCCCTGAAGATGTAGCACTTCGACACTGCGCGGGTTCAAGGCGAGGGCCCGGCGATAAAGTTTCAGCGCCTCGTCCGGCTTTCCAGCCTGATGCAGCGCCAGGCCTTGTTCGACATTCCGGGCGAACCCGGCCGCATTGCGATGCATGGAAATTCGCCCCCCCATAAGAGCCCCGTCCCTACTGCTACGAATTTATGACAATTTCCCGGCAATGCCCGGTGGTGCGAGGCCGGAGTTTGCCAAGCCGCATCGACGCGATACGCTCAGAGCGGCATCACCCAGCCACCAGCCCGCGTTCTTGTGCAACAGGTTCACGCGGCGGAACAGGGGAGTGCCAGCATTCCAAGGCCTTGGGCGCATCGGCGCTTGGCCAGAAAGTGCCGGAGACGGGGTCATCCAATTTTTTTGGTCCAGACCGTCGTCACAACGACGAAGCCCGAACCCTCCTTTAATCACAACCTCAAATCTGTGCTATTGGTGCTGACGGCGGACATGCGCAACGTCCGCCGCAGGGGGCGTCCGCACAGGTTCCAATGGTATTGAAGCGCAAAACGATCCGGAATTCCGGGTGCAGGTCACCCGTCACGCCATCGGTTCCGTTCGAGAATTCAGTCTTGCTTGACCAACTGAAATCAGGAACCAAGCGTACACGCCCAAGCGGCGAGCAGATCATAAAGGGGGCCCAGATGAGAATATTGTCCGCAGTCGCCGGTGGGATCAGCGCCTTCGCTGCGACCACGGCCCTTGCGCAGACCACGCCCGCTTCGGCCCCTCCCCCCGACCCCAACACAACCGGTGATATCATCGTGACGGCGACGCGGCGTGCGGAACGACTGCAGGACGTTGCCGTCAGCGTCGTGGCCTTCAACCAAGCCAAACTCGACCGCCAAGCCTTGCGCAGCATCGACGATCTCAGTCGTTTCTCACCGGGGATCACGTTCACCCGCAACGGTCTGTCCGGCAACTACAACGACGCATCGAGCTCCATTGCTATTCGCGGTATCGATTCGACGGCAGGCGCGCCAACCACCGGGATTTACATCGACGACACGCCAATCCAGAGCCGCCGAATCGGGTTCGGCACACAAAACGCCTATCCCGCGCTGTTCGATCTCGACCGTGTCGAAGTGCTGCGCGGGCCGCAAGGCACCTTGTTCGGAGCCGGATCGGAAGGCGGTACGGTGCGCTTTCTGTCGCCGGCTGCACCGCTCACCGACACGGCGATTTACGCCCGGGCCGAGGGGGCCACGACCGTGCACGGCGGCGGCACCTACGAAGCCGGCGCCGCGTTCGCCACGCCCCTCATCCGCGACACGCTGGGCCTGCGCATCAGCGCTTCGTACCGCCGCGATGGCGGCTATGTCGACCGCGTCGATCCGGTCTCTGGCGCGCTGGTCGAGGACAACTCGAACTATACCACAACCGCAACGGTGCGCGCCGCACTGAAATGGATGCCGACACCCGGGCTTACCGTGCAGCCCTCGATCTACTGGCAGCGACAGTATCTCAATGATACCGGAGCCTATTGGGCGAAGGGCCCGGCCTTGTCGGACCCGTCGCGCGGCATTTTTCGCAACGGCAATCGTCAGACCAATTCCAATCGCGACCCGTTCTGGCTTGCGGCGCTCAAAGTCGAGTATGATCTGGGCGGGGTCCAACTCGTCAGCAACACCAGCTATTTCCAGCGGCGCAACCGCGCCTTGGCCGACTATACGCAGTTCGACCGCGCGCTCTATCTTGGCGTCTCGATCCCGCCGCCGGGGGCGACCGGGACAGCGAGCTTCACCGATTTCCAGAAAAACGCCTATCAGGAGCTGCGGCTTCAATCGAGCAACCCGGCGGCGCGGCTGAACTGGACGGTGGGTGCGTTCGCCGCGCATCTTGTCGAAAATTCGACCGAGTTCATCGTCGACCCGACGCTCGATGCCGAGACCGGGGGCCTCGCGTGCGGGGGCACTTGTCCCGACGGACTGATCTACAGCCAACCCGAATTCAAGGTAGTCGACCGCCAACTTGCGGGCTTCGGCGAGGCGAAGTTCAAGATCACGCCGAAGTTGAGCGTGACGGCCGGGGTGCGCGTGTCAGATGTACGGTATACGACAACCAGCAACATCTCAGGTCCATTTTTCGGCGGGGCGGAGACGAGCCGCGATGCTGGGCATGAGACGCCGGTCACGCCGCGCTTTGTGGTGGCATACCAGGCCAATCAGCGGACGCTGATTTACGCCAGCGCCTCCAAGGGTTTCCGCGTTGGCGGCGTCAATGCGCCAGTGACCGGGCTGTGCGACGCCGACCTCGCCTCGGTCGGGATCGCACCGGGCTCGAACGGCGTACGTCAGCCGCCGAAGAATTATGCCAGCGACACGCTGTGGTCTTACGAAGGCGGCGTCAAATTCCAGACGCGTGACCGCCGCCTGACCGCCAATGGCAGCGTGTTTCTGATCGACTGGAGCAACATTCAGCAAAACGTCTACTTGCCGACCTGTGGCCTGCAATACACTGCCAACCTTGGGCAAGTGCGCTCGGTCGGCGGCGATCTGGAACTGTCAGCCCGGCCGATCGACCAGCTGAACCTCACCGCCACGCTTGCCTATACCGATGCCTATTACACGCGGGCCTCGGGCGGCGTCGCCCGGCCCATTGTCAGCAAGGGCGACCGGCTGCGAGGGTCGCCCTGGTCGGTCGTGCTTTCGGGCGAATATGCTTTCACCGACGATCAGCGGCGCCAACCCTATTTTCGCGCTGATTATCAGTTCTCTTCGAGGCTGGGGCGTTTGAACCCGACGCTCAATCCCGCGAACGCGCTGTCCGACGCGACACTCACCAACGTGCCGCAGGTCAGCAACCTGAACCTGCGGGCGGGCATTCGGCTCGATACGATCGACGTCTCGCTGTTTGCGCAGAATGTGACCAACGACCTGCCGGTCCTCTATACGAACCGCGATGTGACCTATGTCGATCTCTATTTTGCCCGTTCGGCACGCCCGCGTACCTTTGGCGTGACCGTTACGGTTCGCCGCTGATAAAGGAATAGCTGATGCCTATCGCCAACTTGATTGCCCTATTGGCATCGGCTGCGGTTTCGACCGCGCATCCAGCCACCCGTTCTCCGGCGCCCGACCTCGTCATCACCGGAAGCAAGATCACCACATCGGATCCCGCGAAGCCGACGGCAACCGGCATTGCGGTTCGGGATGGCCGGTTTGTCTATGTCGGCACGGCTGCGCGCGCGCTGAAGCTTGCAGGACCCAAGACCCGGATCGTCAAGCTGGGCGCGGTGCGCGTGCTGCCGGGACTGGTGGATGCGCATATCCACCCCACCGGGATCGTGACCCCGTTGGGCTGCGACCTGGATAGCGTGCCCAAGTCGCTCCGCGAGATTTCGGCGATCGTGCGCCAATGCATCGGGCGCTACCCGCCCAAGCCGGGTGCGATCTATACCGTAACGCAGTGGAACTATACCCTCGGCAACCAGCCTGACGCCGACTACCCGAGCTTGCGCGCCGCGCTCGACAAGGCGGCACCCGATTTGCCGGTGCGCCTGCTCGGCAACGATGGCCATCATGGCGCGTTCAATTCGGCGGCGTTGAAGACCGCGGCATTCCCCGGCCAGCCAGCCATCGGCCTGAGCAAGGAAACGCTGGCCGGCCCCTTCGCCAAGTACCGTGCGCTGGTGGGTGTCGACGCCGGCGGCGAGCCATCGGGCGGGGTGAACGAGGCTGCGCGCGCGCTTTTGGGGGGCAAGGCGGTCGACGTCAGCGATCTGACCACAGTCATGGCCAATCCGGTTGCGCTCACCGAGCGGCTGAACAGCACGGGCATTACCGCGTTCCTCGATGCGGCAGCCGAACCGGAAAGCTTCGCCGTCTATGATTCGCTGGAGGCGCGGGGGCAGCTGACAGCCCACGCGAGCCTGGCGCAGTTCTACGACCCCGATGTCATTGTGAAACCGGACGGTTCTCCAGATTTCGACCGAATGGTCGCAGACGCTGCCAAATGGCGCGACCATTATGCGCATGACCCGCTGATCCGCGCCGACACCGTCAAGCTCTTTGCAGACGGCGTGCTTGAGGGCAATCCGCTCGCCGTCCCGCCGACGCTCGGGAACTCGCCGTTGCTGCGTCCCTATCTTCAGCCGGTGTTCGGCCGCGACAAGGACGGCCGACCGACTTTCTCCGGGCAATATGTCGATCCGGACGGCGAGGCGTGCCGTGACAGCAAGGCCGCGCTTGCGGGTGACGCCGCGATGATCGCTGGCTTCATGGCCAGGGGCGGCTTCCATCCGGCGCAATGCGCGCTGGTGTCGGGATCGCTCCAGCACCCGCGCGACGTCATCATGGAGTTTGTCGGCCGGATGCACCGGGCCGGGCTCACGCTCCATATCCATGCCATCGGCGACGCGGCGGTGCGAACGGCTGTGGATGCGCTGGCAGCCGCGCGGGCGGGCGAGCCCACGGGCAAACAGCGCGCCGATACGCTCGCGCATCTCCAGTTGGTTCATCCCGACGACGTCGCCCGGATCGGCGCGATGCGGCTCTACCTCGCCATGACATATGCGTGGATTTATACCGACAAGGACTATGACCTGTCGGTCATTCCTTTCGTCGAGCGCGTCAAGGGCGATGACTATGCTGCACTACATGCGCCGGACAGCTATTACGAGCGCAACGCTTACCCCACCGGGGCGATGCAGCGGGCCGGCGGAGTGCTTGTGGCCGGATCTGACGCGCCTGTTGAAACCCGCGATCCGCGTCCGTTCGTGAACATGCAGGTCGGCATCTTGCGGGCCCGCGGGGGCACGCCGGCGCTTGGGCCGAAAGATGCGCGCCTGACAATCGCCGACATGATCCGCGCCTACACGATCGACGGCGCACGATCGCTGGGCCGCGACGACGATTTCGGTTCAATTGCGGTGGGCAAATCAGCAGATTTCATCGTACTCGACCGTGATGTTCTGACTATCGACGCGGCGAATTTGGGCGAGGCTCAGGTCACGCAGACCTATTTCCGCGGTGCTTTGGTCTACAAACGGCCCTGAGCCAAAAATCCGGTACTCACCCTGGTGTGGCGAAATCCAAGCCAACCCGAGCGTGCGGCGTCGCCAGCCTCTCGGCGCCGCGCGAGGTCGAAAACACTGGCGTCGCGACTGCTGGGTGTTTGGTCCCCGCATGTGATGGGTGGGATTGAATAGCCCCTAGTTTTCTAGACGCCTTCCGCTTTCAAAATCGGCTGCCGTTCGAACTCGACGGGTGACAGCATCCCGGTCCTGACCTGCTTGCGCACAGGGTGGTAGAACATTTCGACGTAATCGAACACGTCCTGTCGGGCTTCCTCGCGGGTTTTGTAGGTCTTGCGCCGGATGCGTTCTCGCTTGAGCGACGAGAAAAGCTCTCGATGACAGAATTGTCATGGCAGTTGCCGCGCCGGCTCATCGCGTGCTCAAGATTGTGAGCCCGGATGAACGCAGCCCAGTCCATGCTGGTGAACTGCGAGCCCTGATCCGAGTGGATCAATACCCGCTGCTTCGGTTTGCGCCGCCAAACCGCCATGATGTGCGGCGCCTGCAGCACCACATCGGTGGCCTGCCGACCCTGCATCGACGTTCATTCTCCAGTGGCCTGAATTGGCCATCTGAAGAACGTCTGCCGGACCAGCGAAGAAACACTGCGTGGCGCGCGCCGACCAATGCTGGTTGCTCGCTTCCGCCCCGTCAGATTTCGAGTTTAACCGGAAGCCGCCATTGGCACTTGTGCTGGCTGGAAGGCGAAGCAGTTCAATAGTTATATATATATTTGGTCCAGCCAACGCAGATCATAGCGGGAAATCGGAGAAGCATTTTGTTCTTCAATTGAAGGCGTTTATAAGCTCGCGCAGGTAGCAGCATACGCGAGGCATTTGTTTTGACGTGCTGCCGGAGACACAGTGGACATGGCGGTGTTGGCGGGGGAACTGTGCTGTCATGGATGAATTGGGCGCATCGCAGGCTAAGGCGCGGAAGACCTACGTGTCCCAATCAATCGAGGCACGCGCGTTACGCATCGTCGAACAAGTGCTCGAGTTGGCCGATCGAGCCGCGTACGCCCGCTTCGTGGAGGAACAATGCGGGGGCGACGAAGCCCTGCGCGGCGTCGTTACGCGCATCCTGGCGATGGACCAGACCGGCGTGCCGCTGCTGCCGACCGCCACCTCGCTGGTCGTGCCGACCGGACCGGAACCTGCCGAAGTCCTGCCCGAACGCATAGGCCCTTACAAGATATTGGGGATCATCGGTCGCGGCGGTATGGGGTCCGTGCTCAAGGCCGAGCGCGATGACGGCGTGTTCCATCAGGTCGTCGCGATCAAACGCATCCGCGGCGATGTGCGTGACGCTGCCGCGAAGGAGCGCTTTCTCGCTGAAAGGCGTATCTTGGGGCGACTTGTCCACCCCGGCATCGCCCGCATTCTCGATGGCGGCGAGCACGAAGGACAGCCCTATCTGGTGATGGAATATGTCGCCGGGCTGCCGGTCAGCCAAGCGCTGCGCCGCGATCGACCGGGGGTCGAAACCATCCTTGATATGTTCGAGGCGGTGTGCAGTGCGGTCGTCCATGCGCATCGAAATTTGATCGTCCACGCCGACATCAAGCCATCGAACGTCCTGGCCGGAGCAGATGGTGCGATCCGGCTGGTCGATTTCGGCATTGCCAGACTGATCGTTGATCTCGAGCCCGAGACCGACGCCGCGCCCTATCCGGTCACGCCGGGCTATGCCGCGCCGGAGTGTCTGGCCGGCGCGCCGCCAAGCATCGCCAGCGACGTGTTCAGTCTCGGCGTGCTGCTTCACGAAATGCTGACCGGGGTATTGCCGACCGAGGGCAGCGCGATGAGCATGGCTGCGGGAGGCGATAACCGGATCGCCCGGCACCTGCTCCGCGGCGATCTTGACGCCATCGTCGCGCGCGCTCTCGCCTCCGATCCCGCCGAGCGCTATCCCGATGTCACGGTGCTGCTCGGCGATATCCGTCGTCATCGCCTTCACGTGCCGGTAGCCGCACGGGCCGCCGAGGGCTGGCGCTATGCAGCGGCCAAGTTCATCAGGCGCCACCGCACCGGCCTTGCCATCACGAGTGCGACGATGGCCCTGTTGCTAGCCGCGGCGATCGTGAGCACGACGCAATATCTCACGGCCGAGCGGGAGCGTCGAGAGGCTGTCGCCCGCTTCGCCGATGCGCACGCTTCTGCGCATTATCTCCTGTTCACAGTGATGCCCCGGCTGGAGCAACGTCCGGGGACACTGCCCTTGCGCGCCGAGATTGCCGGCGTGGCGCAGCATTATCTTGACCGACTGTCGGGTGCGCTGCGCACATCGGATCCCGTGCGGTTGGAGGCAGCCGAAGGATTGTGGCGGTTGGCTGAATTTCAGGGCAAAACCGGGCGACCCAATCTGGGCCAGGTGAAACAGGCCGATGCCAATCTTCGCCATTCGGAGGCGATTGCGGCCAAGCTGCCGGGACAGGGCGCGCGCGTGCTCCTCGCCCACGTCCGGCTTGATCGCAGTGCTCTTGCCGCCGACATGAACAGCGATGCGGCCGCCGCTGATCGCATACTGCAGGACGCCGCGCAGAGCGTTGCAGCGGCCGAGGCAGGCGCCCCGGAACTGCGCTTCGACTATCGCGCGACGACGGCCTCCTTGCGAATATGGCAAGGCCGCTATCCCGAAGCGGAAGCCGCCGCACGCGAGGCTCTGGCGCAGTTGCCCGCGCGGGATGATGCACGCGAGGGCCGGGATCGGCTGCTCACCCGCGCACGGCTGACCGATATTCTGGCTGAGGCGATTTACTATTCACACCCCGCGCTCGCCGAACCGTTCTATGCGGCACAGGTCGCGATGCTTGAGGTCGCCCACCGTCGCTGGCCGCAAGACAACTATATCCTGATGCGGCTGTCTCGAGCCCACTGGAACATTGGCACCATGATGATGGAGCTGAAGCGCTTCAAACTGGCGGAACGTGTACTCGCGCAAGCAGAGATGGAGGCAAGGCGCACGCTAGCCTTCGATCTGGCCGACCTCGAAGCGGCGCGCCTGCTGCGTATTGCCACAACAGCGCATGCGCAGGCGCTCGCGCATTTGGGCCGAATAGGCGAGGCGATGGCGGTGTTCGTACAAGTCACCAAACGTGACGAGGCGCGCTGGCTGGCCGATCCGGGAAATGCACGGGCAGCGCGCGACTATGTCTACGATCACGCGGTCATCGGCGAATCGCTGGACGCTGCAGGACGATACGCGGAAGCCTGCGCGTCGGATCGGCGCACGCTGACGCTTTATCAAATGCTTGCGCAGAGGCGATCACTGCAACAGCTCGATGTCGATCACAACGTCAAGCTGGTGCAGGATCGCATCGCCCACAACTGCAAGCGCTGATCAGGCGGCGTTCAGTTCGCTCGCCAACCAGAGCCGCGCCGTCCTCCACCGCCGCTTGACCGTGCTCTCGGAAAGATCGGTGACGGCGGCGATTTCCTCCATCCCCAACCCGACGAAGAAGCGCAGCTCGACGATCTTGGCCAACTCGGGCGAGGCCGTTTCCAGCCGGGTCAGCGCGCTGTCGAGCGCCACGACATCAACTCCGTTCGCGCCTTCGCCATCGATCAGCACGACATCGGGGGCTTGCCGCTTCAAGCTGCGCCGATGGCGGATCGCGTCAACCATGGCCTGTCGCAGGATGCGCGCGCCGGTCGCAAAGAAGTGTTGGCGATCATGCCAGCTCATCCGTTCCAGCTTCATGACGCGTAAGGCGGCTTCGTTGACCAACTCGGTCGGTTGCAGAGTGAGGAACGGCGCCTCGCGGCGCAGCAAGCGCGCCGCCGCAGCGCGCAGCTCGTCATAGAGCTCGACGAGCATCGCGTCGCGCTCTGCCAGCGCAGCAACATTGTTCTGCGAGGCAGCGTCGTCTGCCATGTCGTCCATCCCTTCCGACAAGGAAGTGTAAGTGCGGACGACTTATCGCGCAAACATCTTTGCAAATGGTGATTTTGGGCACGCTCCGGCACAATCGAGCGCAAGAACAGGGGTAGGGAGGGGGGACAGATCCCAACCCTACCCCTGCGCCTCACGGCTTCAGATCAGAAGCAGGTCACTCAGCGCCAGGGCCGGGTGGCCGGTCAAAGTGGCAATGCGCACCTGCGCGGCGCCGTCCAACCCGTCAGCATCATAATAAAGCACGCCGCTGACATCATTGTAGATCAGATGCTGGCTCGCCGTGGTGGCGGCGGTGCCAACATGGAACTCCGCCGCCGAAACCGGTCCCGCAGCATCTGGAGCAAAGGCCGTGAATACGCTGCGGTCGAACACGATCTTGTCCTGACCGGTGGTGAAATCTGTGATCGTGTCAGCGTCGGCGCTGACCGTCAGGCTGTCGAACACGAACTTGTCATTGCCGAGGCCCCCGGTCAGCTTGTCCGCGCCCGCGCCGCCATAGAGCGTATCGTCACCCGCGCCGCCATTGATGCCATCCTTGCCGTCCAATCCGCGCAGCACATTGTTGCCCTCATTGCCAGTCAGCTTGTTGGCAAGCGCATTGCCGGTGCCGTCGATGTTCGTTGTACCGGTGAGCGTCAGGTTCTCGACATTGGCTTCCAAGTTATGCGTGAAGCGGGTCTTCACAAGGTCGGTGCCGCCTCCCACTCCCTCAACGATGATGTCGTTGTAATCGGCGGTATAGGTGTCGTTGCCATTGCCGCCGATGAGGGTGTCCTGTGCGCCGTTGTCGTCGCCGTTGAGCTTGTCGTTGCCCTCGCCGCCGGTGAGCACATCTGAGCCGGTGCCGCCGGTAAGCGTATCATCGCCTGCTCCGCCGTCGAGCCGGTTGTCCTGAGCATCGCCGGTCAATCTGTCGTTGAACGCCGAGCCAATGAGGTTTTCGATGCTGGTCAGCGTGTCTCTGCCCGCACCCAGCGTGTTTTGCGCGGTGGTGATGGCAAGGTTGACGGAAACGGCCAATGCAGCGCTGAGATAGCTTGCCGTGTCGTTGCCCGCCCCGCCATTGAGCGCGTCGTTGCCGAGGCCACCTTCCAGAACATTGTTGCCGGCATCGCCGGTGAGCGTATCGCCAAAAGCGCTGCCTACGAGATTTTCGATGCCGGTGAGCGTGTCACCCTGCGCGTCGCCTCCAGCGGCGGTGCCGCTTGCGAGGTTTACGAAGACCGCTGCGTTCGACGCGTCATAGCTCGCCGTGTCGATACCATGACCGCCCGCCAGACGGTCCGCGCCGGTGCCGCCGATCAGGAGATCATTGCCTTCGCCGCCCGCCAGCGTGTCGTTGCCGTCGCCGCCACTGAGCGTGTCGTTGCCATTGCCACCCTCGACGCGGTCATTGCCGCCATTCCCGGCGAGCAGGTCGTTGCCGCCGCCGCCCGCGACCAGGTCATCGCCCGCGCCACCGCTCAGGCTGTCATTGCCTTCCGTCCCTCCCGTCACCGCGCCGGTGATGCCGAGGCCGGTCGAGAAGCCCTCGATGGTCGTGTGGTTGCGGTGATTGCCGTTACCGTCCAGACTGGCATCGTTGTAGACAACCTCGACCGTCCCGTCGGTTTTGATCGCCAGATCCTGGATGGAATAGAA